>CAXRIX010000078.1:0-128458 GCA_964230555.1 Bdellovibrionales bacterium | reverse complement strand
CTTGAATCACCAGCATTTTATCAAAATAAAGAGCCAGATAGGATTGAGCAATAACGCTCCCATAGACCATATAGGGCGTTCGTAAAAAGATGGCGCCTTTTTTGGGAGTGCCACCTTTACGTTGAATGGTCCAAGTGGTTAACTGCTCACCATCTTGGGTGGGAACTTGATGGACACTCATTTCTAGGGCGTCTTCAAACATCAAGGGTATAAAACGACGCATTTTGAACTGGGGCGAGTAGGCCGCTTGCACATACAAAAAGCCTTTGTCGGTTTTGTATTCGGCGATGTCGAAGGGGTGGTCATAGAGCATCGACTTTTGATACTCGCAGCTGGAGACGTCCTGTTTGATACTATTAATCAAGCGAATGTAGTAATCGATGTACTGTTTTTCAGCGACCTGTTTTTTCAGCAACGGCGTTGGATCATCAACCTCGATGAGATCACAAAAGCCACGAAGGAAACTGTCGTCGTAAGCCGTCTCGGGCTCTTCGGCGACAATTCCAGTCTCGCCGTTCAGGTTTTTAAGCTCTTCATTCTCTTTTTCAATCTCTCGGATTTTATTTTGCAAAGAGGCAATTTCAGCACCATCATTATTCTGACTGCAGCCAACAACGCTAAGAACTAGGCTAGCGGCCAAAAGTATTCGTTTTATATTTTTCATTTGTATCCCCCCACAGGAGGCCCGAATAAACCAAGACTGAGGGAGTCAGTCAAATAACAAAATGAAAAAAATATAGGGGTGATGAAATAGTATAGTAATTTCAGCTACCTAAAGCTCTTCGCCAAGAGCCTTGCGGTTTGAAAAATCCTCAATAAAGACTGGCAATTCGGTCTTTGTAGCGCTCATCTATCACTTTTCGCTTCATCTTTAAGGAAGGCGTCAGCTGGCCATCCTCGATGGTAAACTCATGATCCAGTACTTCAAAGCGTTTGATTGTCTCAAAGGAGGCCAAATCGGCGTTAACTTGCGCAATAACCTTACGGACCTCGCCTTGGATTCGATCACTTTGGCTGAGCTGTGCATAATCCTCTGACGATAGTTTGTACTTCTTTTTAAGCTGAAAAAGTTGGTCGCGGTTCAAGGTCACCAATG
The DNA here is from genome assembly GCA_964230555.1 of Bdellovibrionales bacterium. Taxonomy (GTDB): domain Bacteria; phylum Bdellovibrionota; class Bdellovibrionia; order Bdellovibrionales; family JAGQZY01; genus JAGQZY01. The sequence continues at coordinate 127,362 of CAXRIX010000078.1, read as the reverse complement.
CGACGATGTACTTTTCTTTATCACCATGAATATGGATATGATCAATAAGAGGGTCTGTCGCAAACAGGTTTTGCAACTTCTGGGGCGCTACAAACTTACCACCCGCTGTTTTGATCAGATCTTTTTTTCGATCTGTGATTTTTAAAAAACCATCTTCATCTAATTCGCCAATATCACCGGTTTTAAAGTAGCCTTGATCGTCAAAGACGTCTTGGGTGGCTTTTTCATTTTTGTAATAAGCCGACATGACCTTGTCACTTTTGACTAGAATCTCACCATCGTCAGCAAACTTAAGTTGAACATCACCCACAGCCTTGCCAACGCATCCTGATTTATTTTCAAATAGGGTGTTCACAAAGATAGGGCCGGTGGTTTCGGTCAGTCCATACCCCTCTAAGACCGGGATATCACAGGCTGCAAAGACATCGGCAATTTCAGGGTCCAAGGGAGCCCCCCCAGAAATAGCAAACCGAATATTACCACCAAGCTTGCCTTGAATTTTTGAATAGACCAGTTGATAGGCCACTTGCGCCTCAAGAGCTTGCAGTAGACTGGGGCTTTTCTTTTTTCGTTTTAAATCAGAAATTTTCTTTCCAATGGTAATCGCACGTTGAAACAGTCCCTGTTTTAATTTAGAAATTTCCACCTGGGCTTGAATTCCAAAAAAGATTTTTTCAAAAATCCTTGGCACTCCGACGATAACTGTCGGCTGTATAACGGGAAGATTGCGTTTAATTTTTTCGATCGATTCCGCGTATCCCAGGGTGTAACCACAAAAATAATGTCCCCAGAGTTCCATCCGACCTAAAACGTGAGACAGGGGCAAAAAGGTGAGTGTTTTATCGATATTAGTCACGCCGAGCACGGGGAAAACCTCGGCCACCGAGCTCATCACTTGTTTGTGATGCAAGCAAACTCCTTTTGGGCGTCCTGAGGTTCCGGAAGTGTAGATGATTGTCGCCAGGTCATCAGTTTTTATCGATTGCGCCGCTTCGCTGAGAGAAATTTGACTCTCTGGTTTGTCGATAAACTCTTTTAGAGTTTGAATTTCAGGTGGGTGAGGAGCAAAGTCCTCGAACACCACACAGCGGGTGGTTGCGGCCAACTTTTGTGATTTTGTAATATTTTTGTAAAGGATCTCATTTTCAATAAATACAATGGCTGGAGTGGTTTCTTCCAAAACGACATCGATGTCAGTGCTGTGGCTTGAATGATAAATAGGGACAGTCACAGCGCCACAGGCCATAATCGCCAGATCAACGAACCCCCATTCTTTGCAGGTGTTACTATATATGGCAACTCGGTCACCGGGTTGAATGCCTAAATCAAGAAGGGCGTGATAGAGCTGTTCCACGCGATCATAGACCTGTCCCCAATTCAGTGAGTACAAATTGCCTCTTTTGAAATATTGCACAGCCAACCTTTTCGGGCGACGGTTTTTATGGTCGATAAGTTTTTGGACTAAGTTCACGGTACCACCTCAATGGTCGCTCTTTATATAGGATACTGGGGGTGGCTTACAAGCCACCACCTGTCGGAGGCTCAATAACAATGGGGCGAACCTCATTTTCTTTGACTCGAACGCGAACCGATCGGCTTTGATTGGTTAGAGGATTGACCACTTTGACTTCGACATCGGAGTCGGCGGGGACTGAAAAGCGTTGGCCCGAGGGGACAACCACGCCGTTGATGTAGATCTGCACACCCACTGATTTAACCACTAAATATCCTGTTGGAATCTTAGGCAGGCTCATCGACAATTTGTTCATTTCCGGGATCGCCTTTAAAATCTGAGATTTTCTGCGGTAGCCATCTTTGTGAATATCAATTTTTATAGGTAGTGTTTTAACGTAGAGCTCTTTTGGCGTCGTTCCTTGCAGTTGACCATTAACATAGATATCAGCCCCCGAGGGATTGGTCTGAATCACCAATAGATTGGGTGGAATGTAGATCGATCGCGGACAAACGCCATAAGGTTCCATTGACTTACAAAAGCTTTCTTTAAAATTAGGGTGATAGCGATTGATGTAGGCAAAAAATCCAAGCAAACAACTAAGAGACAGTAGCACAGTCATGGTGGTGGCATTGTGATTGCGCTTTTCAATAGCGCTTAGGGTGTTTTTTGTATCGGTATAGGTTTGGTTGCGATATTCTCTGACTTTTTTATGGGCCGAACGTTTGGCGACGTGTATGCGCTGGGCGCGTGTTTGACCGTCATCGAACTCGGCTGTGGAGAAATCGACTTCGCCTACGGCTTTCTTCATCGGTACATCAAACGACTGAGACTCTTGATCGACTTGCGCTTTACTTTTACGGCTCAGCTCCTCAAAACTCAAATGGTCCAAAGACATACTGTTTTCTTTGGCCACGGTGTTTTGAGTGTTAACAACCTGGGTGCTCTCATTGATGGAGGGAGCTTGCACTGTCACCTGAGCGTAAACAATTTGTTTCTTTCGAATTTGAATAATCTCTTCCGAGAACAAGCTTTTCACAAACTGGCTAAGGTCTTGAGTTGAAAAGTCTGGGTCAAACCGACTGAGGAAGCCTTGCAAGTCTCGGTGTAAGTCACCGGCTGTTTGATAACGTTCAACCTTATCTTTTTCTAAGGTTTTCTTGACGATCTGGTCGAGCTCGGCAGGGATGTTAGGATTGATTTTTCGTAAACTTGGAACATCACACTCGCGAATTTTGCGAAGAGTGTTAATCTCACTATTGGCCAAGAACAATCTCTGATTGGCCAGCATCTCCCAGGTCATGATACCCAGTGCAAAAATATCAGTTCGCGAATCGACGGATTGACCTTCAACTTGCTCGGGGCTCATGTAGCCGAATTTACCTTTTAGAGTTCCAGCACGGGTGGCTTCAATTTGGTGGGCGGCTTTCGCGATTCCGAAATCGACGATCTTCGATTCACCCTCAAAACCAAGCATCACGTTTTGTGGCGACATATCACGATGAATAATGTTCAAAGGTTGACCCGTGGTCGGATCAATACAACGGTGAGCATGATCGAGACCGGCGGCCACTTGCTTGATAATGTGAACCACTTGCGCAACCGAGAAAAATTTATCGACTCGCTTCATGCGATTAAGAATTTGGCGAAGGTTTCGTCCCTCAACAAATTCCATAACAATGTAGAACTGTTGTTTTTCGATACCGAAATCGTAAATCGAAACGACATTACTGTGCGACAAGTTAATTGCAATTTTTGCTTCGTCTTTAAACATCGCAATAAAGTCTTCTGAATCCGAGAACTGACTTAAGATTCTTTTGACTGCGACAAACTTTTGCACACCACTGGCAGCGATCTTTTTAGCAAGATACACTTCGGCCATGCCTCCGGCCGCAAGCTTTTCTAGAAGAATATAATTGCCGAATGTTTCAAAGTTCTTTTTCACAAATTTCCTCTTCAAGAATCTATCGGCTAACTTCACAAAGATATTAAGGATTCCCTAGACTTATAGCCGAGATTTTTGATTTTTTTTTACCACCTCCTAGACTAAGAAGTTTATCTCCAAGGCATTCTTAATAGAGAGTCTTGGTGAGTCGACCAAAGTCGAGTCGGGAAGCCGAAACTAGACTCCCGATCGATCTCCGGTTTTGTTGAGAACTGATGACAGCTGAAAGATTTGTATGCCATTCTTGAATTATGAAATGGATTGGACTGACAGGCGGCATCGCCAGCGGCAAGACGACGGTAGCCAACATGTTTCGTGAACATGGAGTGCCGGTGATTGATGCCGATCGCCTGGCCCACTTGGCCTTGATGAAGAACAAAGATAAAATAACAAAATACTTTGGTGATGATGTTTTAGATTCTAAAGGCGACGTCGATCGTCGAAAACTTGGAGAAAAGGTTTTTGGCAACGCCAAACAATTGAAGTGGTTGGAGGGCTTAATCCACCCCTTTGTACAAGCCAAGGTGACCGAGAAAAAAAGACTGTTTGAGGTCGCTGGTGAGAAGATGGCAATCTATGACGTGCCCTTGTTATTTGAAAATCAACTGCAAAAAGATTTTGACGAAGTCCTTTTGGTGTATGTCCCCGAAGAGTTATCAAAACAGCGACTGATGGCTCGCAATGGTCTATCTGAAAATCAAGCCCAAGCTCGTCTACAAACCCAAATGTCGATAGAGCAAAAGAAACAATTGGCGGATGTGGTGATCGTTAACGAAGGCGATCGTGATGAGTTGCGAGAACAAGTGGATGAATACTTCAAACAACAGCGCGACTAAAACGGAATAATGTATCCAGCGGCAAACTGAATGGCCGGGTTGCTGCCTGACCAAAAAGCTTTTAATTCCAAGTTCCAACCATGCTGATTGGATAGTAAAAACTCCCATCCGTAGTGAGCCGTCACTGCGTAATTTTCAGGCTCGACAAGATTGCTGAATTCCTTTCGAGACACCAGCAAATGGGCAACACCGACACCATAGTAACTGCGAGCCGATTCACGGCTGGGAGTGATCTCCCAGGCGGCGCCGACAAACATCGAATTGTTTTGCAAAAGCTGAACATTGGCTGACCAGCGATGCCAGGGCCGAGTGCGAAACTGAATGGTCGAGTTGATAAAAAAACGATCGGCATCGTCATTATCAAAAAATGAACGATCGGCGTGAAAACCGCCCGAAAGGCCAAGTTTGGGGCGCAACGACCAGAAGCCAATCTCTTTAAAGGTTTTCTGGGGCGCATCTTTTTCCACACTATCGTAAGGGTAGAAAGGGCGAGGTTTCGATTTTTTTTCTGGTTGTTGGCTCTCGACTTTATACCAGTGGTCTTTGTTTTTAGCGGCCATGGCGGAAACGCTCAGTTGCAAAATTATAAGCAGTAAAACAAGACGAAACATGACCTTATTATAGAGACATTTCACCTTGCCGCCAATGGCGTTTTTATTCACAATAGTGTTTTAAGTAAAAGAGGTTAGGATGACTCGTAAGTTACTTTGTTTTGGATTGGTTTGTTTGTTTACTCAAGGGGCTCTTGGACAGTCTTTGTACTCCGGGATTCGGCGTGGCTTTGAAGCCACCCGCGCCAATGGAATGGGCGGCGCTTTTACAGCCGTTGCTGATGACAACACGGCCATTTTTTATAATCCAGCTGGTATCAGCCAATTAGAAAAGGGCGAGAGCAACTGGTTTATAAAAGCCGATGCCGATCCCGAGATCCTTGATTTTTACGATGACATCGATGCCGCTGGTGAACAAGAAAATGACGTGCAGGCGATCACGGATGTGATTCGTAACAACTACGGCAGTCACTATTCTGTCCGCGCGCCATCGTTGGGCTTTCTGTGGGCGCGCCCGTCGTGGGGGATTGCTGTTATCCCAATGGATCTCTCCATCGATATGGGATTGCATCGCTCGGTCGGGCCGTCGGTGAATCTCACCGCCATTCAAGACACCACCATTGCTTTCACTAAAAACTTTCAAATCAAAAAGTGGCACAAAGCCGGCTCTTTTAATGTCGGAATCACGGCCAAAGCCATTTACCGCATGAATGTTGATGAAATTGTCGATGTTGCCACCATTTCTCAGAACGACGAAATTTTTGATATTGAAGATGCCAAAGAGGGGATGACGATCGACGCCGATGTCGGCTTCCTTTGGAAAGGGCCTTGGCAGCACTACAATCCCTCGGCCGGCTTAGTGATAAAAAACATCGCCGATTATGGTTATCTGGCTAACTTTGAATTGATTGGTGAAGGCACCGGTGACCCTGAGAACCTGCACCGAACCATCGATATGGGGTTTGCCATGGATCTACCAAGTTGGTGGGTCTGGACCTCAAAAGTGGCCTTTGATATTCGTGATATTCTGCACCCCAACTGGAACCTGCAGAAGGGCTTTCACCTAGGAGCTGAGTTCATGTGGGAGGTGGCGTCTTGGTTTCGTGGCGGCTGGCGGGCCGGCCTCAATCAGGGGTATTGGACGGCCGGTTTCACCGGTGAATTTGGAATTTTTAAGCTGGATTTGGCCTCCTATGGTGAAGAAGTGGGTGTCCAAGACAGTAAAATTGAAAATCGTCGCTATATGATGACGATGAGTCTGGACTTCTAAACCCCTAAAATTTCAGACCTTTATCAGGGGCCCACGCGGCCCTCAACGGGGCTCAGAGAGTTTGCCCTGGGGGCCGACTTTTTGGGTGACATCTCACCCCATCTATGTAATAAAACACCACTTTAAAACAATTTGGAGTGGATACTTTATGAGCAAAGATAAGAGCAAAGCCCGTTTTCGCATTCAACGTCGACTTGGTACTGAGCTTCCTGGATTGGGAAAAGCCGGAGCCCTAGAAAGACGTCCCTATCCTCCTGGCGAAGCCGGAAATAAAAGAAAGAAATTCTCGAACTACGCTTTGCAATTGGAAGAAAAGCAGAAAGTCATGTTCCATTACGGACTTCGTGAAAAACAATTGCGACGTTTCATCCGTGATGCCAAGAAAGGTAATGCTACCAAAAACTGGATTAAAGCTCTTGCTGGCTTGTTGGAGCTTCGTTTAGACAACACTGTTTTTCGTCTTGGATTTGCTCCCAGTATCCGTGCCGCTCGCCAGTTGGTCAGCCATGGTCATGTTTTTGTGAATGGAAAAAAGGTCAATGTTGGTTCGGCTGTTCTTAAAGTGGGCGATGTGATTTCTTTGAAAGACAAATCCTATGAGCATCAAGTTGTGCTTCAGTGCCAAGACGCTCCTCGTTTGGATGTTCCTGAGTTCCTAGATAAAGGTGAAAAAGACGGCAAGGTTGTGGGAACAGTAAAAGACATTCCTGAAATCGAGCATGTTCCTTTTGGTTTTAATACCAATCTATTTGCTGAGTATTATTCTCTTCGTTCTGTTTAAGACTTTCTTCTACAGACAGGAAACAAAAAAACCACGCTGCGAGCGTGGTTTTTTTTTGCTTTTCTTTCGTTGAACTTAAAAGCTTAAGGCGTTTCATCCAAGTTTTGAATCAAGGCATTGGCCACCGCATCGGGATCGCCGCCTCCGGCAGCAATAGCGGCATTGATGTCAACACAAGCCTCATCATCTTTGAAAAGCCCATTGTCCGCATTGCAAAGACTGGATTGACTGGTAATAACGGCTTGGCCCAAAGCGGTGGTGTCGGCATTTGGGGTGTGAGTGTAACCGTCGATCAGAGCTTCGATGTCGGCGGCACTGGCTCCATCAGCGAAACCAAGAAGTTGTTTCATGGCGGTTGCCAAGTTGGCGAAGTTGGCCAGTGAAGATAAGGCTTCCGATTGGGCTTGGTCGCAAGTGGCGACCGCAGCGGCTGACACTGTGGTGTCTTCCATAGCTAAAGCTGCAATGGCGGGAGTGGTGGGGTTGCCCCCTTCTTCGCCGTCGATATTTTCAAGGGCGTTAACAATAGCCACTTCATCAATGTTCTGTGAGATAAAAGCGGCGGAACATCTTAAAACAGCGGCTCGTTTACTATTGTCACCTTCAATTTCAGTCAAACAATTATTCACGTTGGCGGCGGTGGCGTTGTCGATACAGATTTGTGCGTTAAACAAATCGGCCTGTTTTTTGTCTTCACATCCTGTGGCTAAGACGACGCCGATTAAGGCCATAAAAATGAGTAGACAACGAACCATAAATTCCTCCAATGAATTTTCAATATTGTAATATTATAGATGAGTTAACAGGTGAGGGACAAGCTTTTCTCCGGACTCAACTGATGACTGAACTTTGGTTTTTAGGACTCCGCTTTAAGGCTAGGTGGGGAGTAAGAATTTGGTCTAAAGCCTGGTTCCATTCAGTGAACTTTTCTCAAGTTGAAACACACAAGTGCCGATTAAAAACTGAACTTCAAGGAAGAGGTTATGAGAAAAGTATTAATTTTAATGGCAATCATACTATCCAGTCCCAGTGCTTTGGCCGACTTTGAGTTTTTTCGAGGTGTCCGACAAATGGGAATGGGCGGCGCCAGTATTGCGGTGGTCAACGATGAAACGGCGGTTTTATCCAATCCGAATGGACTGGGCCGATTGCGCGATACCTTTTTCACCCTTATTGATCCAGAATTAACAGCCACCACTTCTGACACCCAAACTCTTTACGGCACCGGAGTTCTTAACTCAATCAATCCTAATGATGTGTATGACCAGCAGGGTGACACCCTTAGCGAGCCTTATTATTTCAAGGGACAGGTTTTTCCATCTATTGTAGTTCCAAACTTTGGTATAGGCGTTTTGGGTCGATACGAAACTCTATCCCGTCGTAATGCCGATGGCTCTTTCGACTACGCTTATCAAAACGATTACTCCTTAAATCTTGGTTACAACATGAGGTTTTGGGGTGGACGTATCAAGCTTGGCTTTGCTGGTCGACTGATCAACCGAGTTGAATACTTTGGTACACGCGCTGCCACGGACTCTTTAGCTTTAGACACCTTTGCGACCGAGGGAATGGGAATCGCGGTGGACACAGGCTTAACCCTGACCGCTCCATATCGTTTTCTACCAACCCTAACTCTTTACGTGCGCGACATTGGCAATACGTCCTTCACCAGTGGTGGGGGAGTTTTTGGCTATGGTGGTAATGGGACCCCTAATACTGTCGAACAAAGTATCGACGCCGCGGTGGCTTTGTTTCCGATTTATGGCAAGTACTCTCGTGGTGCTCTGACTATTGAATACACGGGCATCGATAGTACCGATCAGGTTGATGATTCTATGGATCGGGTGCACATCGGAACTGAGTTTAATTTATGGGATGCCTATTTTTTACGAGCCGGTTGGCATCAGAATGATTGGACGGCTGGCTTTGAATACGCCACAGGACTTTTTCAGTTTCAAGCCGCGACTTACTCCGAAGAGGTTGTTTTTCCGAATATCACTGATCGCGATCGACGAGCCGTGATTAAATTTGCGGTGAGGTTCTAGTCATGAAAAAGGGAATCATCTTAGCCTTTTTACTTTTATGTCACTGTTCGGAGAATCTTTTTGATGAGATTGCTGATAAGGATACTGATGAGGCGATTTATTTCCAGGCCAAACAAGAAATCAATGCCCGTAACTACACCTTGGCCATCACTCTTTTAGAAAGTTTGAGTCCCTCTTTTATCGCCAATCCCTCGCGGATGCCGGTTTATGCATCAGCTTACTCGGGTCGATGTGGCTTAGAGTTTTTAACCCTTTTGACAACAATGCAAAACCAAGGCTCATCGACTTTTTTTGGAATATTGATGAATGCTTTTCCAGGAGCGTTGGCCGCAAATGTGCAGGATTGTATCGATTCTGAAAATATTTTGCAGACAATCGGAGACGAGACTGTCCGCTCCGGAGACGCCAATCTTTTAGCGGCTTTTAATGGCTTGGCCAAGATCGGTACGATCTTATCGAGTTTAGCTGATACCGATGACGACGGTAATGCTGACCCAAGCTTTGAGCAGTGTGATATCGCCAACGATGATTTGCCAGATGCTATGGTCAGAGAGTTGGGTGCGAGCCTTGGAGTCGTTCTGACCAGTTTAGGAGCTATTGGAACTGATTATATTGACGACTCACTTTCCGATATCAGTTCCCTGTGTGCGCCACCCAGCCCGCCTGAGATGGCCGCCATTTGTAATAAAACCGAGCCGGGTGACTTCACTGCCGATGAGGTCCGCTTCCTGCGCTATGCAGTGGGATCCAACGACATTGGAATCGATTCGTGTGCCGGGGGCGGCAACGATTTGAATTCATGCGCCGCTATTTACGAGCCCGGTGGGGCCCCGGATTGCGAGTGACTATGAAGAAAGTTATTTTTAGTTTGTATTTTTTAATTCATGGCCTAACAGTCAACGCCGCTGATATTGGCTTGTCGACGCGGGCTCTTGGTATGGGGAATGCCTACACCGCCGTTGTAAACAACAGTGACGCCATTTTTTATAACCCGGCCGGTCTGGCTAAGATGAGCGGTTTTCGATGGACGATTCTTGATCCGTCGTTGGGAACCAACACCTATGATTCTTATCAGCGCTATCTCGATATTGCGGAAGACTCCAGCGACATCGAAAGTATAATTAACGAACTGTACGGCGAAGACGTCACCGTCTTCTCTGGTATGAAGTCTTTATTGTCATTTGGAAGTTTCGCATTTGGAGCCTACGGTGTTGTCGATGGAAACTTTCTGATCAACAACCCTGTTTTTCCTAATATTGATGCCACCTATCGAGTCGACTACGGTTTTGTCGCCGGAGGTGGTTTTGATCTTGTCCCCGATATGCTGCAGATGGGTGTGCAGGCGCGTCGGGTTACCCGCCAAGGTGGCAATGTCCCCATTGGTGTGGGCACCATCGCCACTTTGAACTCCGACACGATTCAAGACGAGCTGAATCGGTCCGGTATCGGCTACGGCTTTGATTTGGGAATGACCTTGCAATTTCCAACCCCGTTAAAGCCGACGGTGGCGTTCACCTGGCGTGATGTTGGTAACACCAGTTTTGAACCGACTGGCAGTGCCTTAGCACCAGCGCCCGTTCAGCAAGAACAGATTATTGGTGTGGGGTTCAATTATGAAAGTCTCTTGATGGATATTCGTCCGGCTATTGATTTTCGTTTTTTAAATGACTCCAGCATGCAGATCGGTAAGAAAATAAACATGGGCATCGAATTCAGTTGGCCTCTTGTTGATGTCCGGGGAGGCTTTCATCAGGGCTACTACAGTGTCGGTACTAGTTTTGACCTCTGGGTGTTTCGGGTCGATGCGGCCACTTACGGTGTTGAACTTGGTGAATACCCAGGGCAACTGGAAGACCGCCGCTACATGATTCAATTGTCTTTTGATTTTGGCGTCGACCCCGGAAGTTTCTCATTCTTCAAACTATCGCGTCCCAGCGTCAAAAACCACTCTCGTAAATTAAGACGATAATCGCATAGCGACGTTGCAGCGGTCGTACTGCCAACCAAATTTTTCTAAGACATTGGCATCGTGGATAAAACCATTCTTTTCGTAGAGGTGAATGGCAGCTTGGCAGTTTTTGTTGGTCATAAGGTAACAGTACGGAATTTTCTGCTCGCGGACAAAATTGATAACATGTTGGAGGAGAGTCTCTCCCGCTTTCAGACCTCGGGCTTTTTCTAGAACCCCCATTTTTGTCAATTCAAATTCGCCATCCCCAGTCTTGCGCAGAGCACAGGTGCCGACCACACCAAGTTCGGGATGCTTTATAAAGAAAATAAACCCACCCTTATCAAGAATCATCTCTTTGGGGTTGCGCAGCACTTTTTCGTCCAGTTCCTCTAAAGTGAACATATTTGAAATCCACTCGGCATTGATATCGTAAAAAGCCTGATTCAGGTCGGGACTGTAGGGTAGCACTTCGAGCATTTTCTCTTCCTTTGGAGCGGGTCAAAATAAGCAATCAGGTACCATATACAGAGGGCCTGTGGTAGTGTCATTTTTCCATGCTTTACTGTCATATTATTCAAAGTCCAGACCAAAAACACAGCCTGTTTACGGAGTTTAACGGCACCCAAAGTTTGTGGGTTGTAAATGATTTAGAGAGCAAATTTTGGATGCAAGACTTTCTGCAAAGCACGGAGGGGCCGATCATCAACACCGATCGGGTGTTGCGGGCCAGCGAGCTGTGGCAAAAGCTGCTTTTACTCAACGATCCGTCTTGGCAGCCCCTTTCCAGCCATGTCGCCGAATTTCTTATCGAAAAGTGGATGGATCAAATCCTTAAGCAGGTGGACTTTAAAATCTCATCGAAAGATCGCGGACGAGCCTATCAAACCATCGGTCAGATCTTGCCGTTGATCGGTCATTTTCACGGCGAAGATATAATGGCCCAATGGTTTGCAGAAAAAGAAGATGCCAAAGAGAGGTGGCAAGACTGGTATGAGATGGGAATCGCCCTTTGGCAGCGTTTTGTGCAAAAAAAGATCATTCCTCAAGAGTGGATGAAGGGCGTTTTAATCAATGAAGAGCTGCCCCCCGTGACCGATAACCCATTGGTTGTTGATCTGGGGATTCAAATCGATGATGTCGAGAGTGAATTGTTTTTAAATCTCAGTCGAAGCCATGACGTGCATATCATCATCCCTGACACCGAAAAAGAAAAAGAGGCCTACGATAATTTAATCAGTCGCTCTCAGTTGCAGACACATTCAGCGGATTTTGGCATTGAAAAAAGAGAGTTTAAAAAGCTCCCGTCGATGTTGGCTGAAGTCAAAGAGGCGTTGGCGCGGGTTCGCAGCTGGCTGGATGAAGGCGTTCCGGCCCCAGAGATTGCGATTGTGTCTCCTCAGATAGAAAATTATTGGCCGACCCTTTATGAATACAGTTTGGTTGAGGGAATCGGTGTTGATAAAGACAAGATGACGCCGTTATCGCAATTTCCGGTTTATCAAAGTTGGTTGTCCCAGTTGCGACTGGCGTCTCGGCGCCTCTTAAAAGGCGACCCTGAGCAGGTCATTTTTGGTGGCGACCAGGACCCTTCGGCGGTCTACAAGTCGTTTCGCACCGATTATGCCAATGTTTATGATGTCGAGGATTTACAGAGAAATAAAGACATCGAAGCCCACTTTGCAAAACTGGTCGAACCGGGTACCGAGTTTTCATTGGCCGAGTTTTTTGAAAGAGCTATAAAATGGGTTCCGCCCCAGTCGATGCCAGCCTTCGATATTTTATTAGAGGATTTAGATTCCGTTTTTTCGGTTGCCGAAAGACTGACTTTTGAAAAGTGGGTGGAGTTTTTTGAAAAGTATTTCTCGCGAAACGAGAAAAAGCTTTTGAATGGTTATGATGGGGGAGTTCAAGTCCTACCCCTGATGGCGGCACAGAACCCTAAACTCAAAAAGGTGGTTATGATTGGGCTCAGTGAAGCCAATCTTTTAGAAAGCCACGATACAGCCCTGCATTGGTCGGATATCGAATCCATCAAGATAAACTTTGGCTTTAATCTACCCCATACCGACCGTCATAGCTTGCTTGATGAGTTGGCTTGGTTTCAGTGCAAGTCGGTTGACGAATGTCTCTACACCCATGGCGAAACCGATTTCTCTGGACAATTTCAGTCGCCGTCCCTGTTTTGGTTAAAAGGGGCTATGGAAAATGATGAGACCGAACTGTGTTCGCCAGGTCAAACCCGATGGGACAAAGTGGCTCAGCAGAACCCGCGTCTTGATTTGAACTGGAGTCAGGAAGAGATTCTGCAGTGTGAAACCCTAGTGCAAAGAGATCGTGGCGAAGCCCCAACCCTGCCGGTGAAATATGAAAACCTTCGTGTTTCGGCGTCTTCTTTTGACAACTACTTTAAATGTCCGTTTAAGTTTTTTGCAGCCCGAGGTTTGAAGTTGCAAGAAGACCCTGTTTTAGACTTGGATATTGATCCCCGCTCAAAGGGTAGCTTGTTACATAAAATCTGTGAAGTGGTGGTTCAAGAAAAGCAATGGTCGCTGTCCGACAAAGACATTCTAAAACTGGTTGATGACTGTCGCCAGTCCGAAAAGGTGCCGGTTTACACCGAGGATGTTTGGCAGTTTTTAAAACCTTTTTACTTAAAAGCCACCAAGGCGTTTATTGATTTTGAGGTGAAGTGGCGCCAATCCCATCCTAACACCGAGACCTTTGCGGTGGAGAAATTTATTAAAACCCACATTCAGTTGGACGACCAGTCGTTTCACTTTGACGACCAAACCGGTGTGCCCTTTGCCGGTATCATCGATCGAATTGACCGCAACGATCAAGGTCAATTGGTTGTCATCGATTACAAATCGTCGACGGCCAGTTTGAATCAATACACCAGTTGGATTAAAAAAGGACAGATCCAATTGGTTCTCTATTCATTGGCGATCATGGAAGGTGTTTTGGGTGATGACAATCGCGAGGTCGTCGGGGCCTTTTATTATGCTTTAAATAAACCAGAGAGAAACTATGGCTTTGCTCTTGAAGGTGCGCCCGCAGAGTTCTTGAGTGTTAAAAAACCATTGAGCCGGGAGGCCTTTGAAAACATCATTGGCGAAACAAAAAAGTTGGTGTTCGAAATGCTTTCGGGACTGATCGAAGGAAATATTGAACCTCAGCCTCGAAAAGACATTGAAGAAAAAATGTGTGAAAAATGTGATTGGAATCAGTTATGTCGATACCCGGCCCTCAACCTTTAAGAAAATTTGTTCGCGCCGGAGCGGGAGCAGGGAAGACCTACAACCTCACCCGTGAAGTTGTGAAGTTGGCCCTCAACTTCCATCAGCAAACCGGTCAATGGCCACGCACCGTTCTCACCACCTTCACGAGTAAAGCGACACAAGAGCTTAAAGAGAGAATGCTGCTGTACTGTTTGCAGGAAAAGCCGGAGGCCGTCGAATTTGTGCAATCGACCAGCTATTTAAATATCACCACCATGCACGGTCTTTTAAACAATTTTTTAAGTCGTTTTGGCTACGGGGTTGGACTTCCCAATCAACTGAAGATCGTTGATGCTCAGCAAGCCAATTTTTGGCGAAAACAAATTTTGCGTAAGATGATTGCCAATTATAAAGACTCCGAAAGTTTGCAAATTTTTAATTTTGAAACCCTGCTTGAGCACCTTCGCTCTTATGAAGCTGTCTACTGGCAAAAAAACTATCGGCCTTTGCAGACTGCCGAAGATTTTGAAGCGGTGTACAGTCAGTGGATGCAGCGCAAAGCCAATGAATTGCAGGGCTGGGTCAGTATCGCTCAACAACAAGTCGAAGGCGAAAAGTGGGATTTGTATTTCGCGCAAATGCAAGACTTTCTTGAGGCGCTTGGCTCGCCTTTGCCATGGCAGCAATGGCAGGAAAAACTTTCAGCCCATCTCGCTGAAATAAAAAAACCACGCCCTTCTAAAAAAGCCACCTCGATGCCCGATGATCTAAAAAAATCCTACGACAAGTGCTTCAATGGGGTGAAAAAAAGCATACAGGATGCTGACCTTTCGCCTGAGTATTGGCCAAAGACAATGAAGGTTTTAAAGGACTTTAAAGTTTTTGCCGACGATTTCGTCGGACAACTTATCGAGAAAAAGCAAAGTGAAGGAGCACTGGAGCCCAATGATTTAGAGTTCTTTTCATTAAAACTATTGCAGGACCGACCTGAATTGATTGATAAGTTTTCGGCAGAAGTGGATGCTTGGTTTATTGATGAGTTTCAAGATACAAGTCCCTTACAGATGCAGCTTCTTGAACCCATGATTGGCGACAGCTCGTGCTATATTGTTGGCGACCCCCAACAGTCGATCTATTTGTTCCGCGGATCGCGCAGCGAAGTATTTTTTGAGAAAAGTCAAAAAATGGCAGAACAGGGCGCCGACATGACGCCCCTTGAAGACAACTATCGGTCGCAACAGCATCTACTAGAATTTTTTAATTCCTTTTTCCCCTCACTTCACAAAAGTTTCTCAACTATGAGTCCGAAGGTGGGGCCTGAGGCCAGTCAGCCGGCGGTCAAAATAACTCATATCGTGGGAGAAGAGAGTCAAACCGAATTGAATCAATTGACTCAGGATTTATCCCTGTTGATCAATAAGGGCGTTCCCGCTAAAGACATTTGTGTCCTCACTCGTACCCACAAGCAGAGTGATGATCTGCAAAAAACTCTGATGAGTTTAGGGTTTCCTGTGATTTCTCATTCGTCGGATAAGTTTTACGAGCGTCGAGAAGTCATTGATGGTTTGGCTCTTCTGAAGTTTCTCGTCAATCCATGGGACGACAAAAATCTTTTAGTTCTGCTTCGTTCCCCTTGGATCGGTCTTTCCGACCAACAAATTCTTGATATTATTGGTGACAAAGAGAACCACTACTGGGCTCGCTTCAAAGATCACTTTTTAACCCAGACCAATAAAGGCCCGGGATTTTCTCTCTGCCTTGGTCGACGACAAATTGAATCGAAGGGTTATGCTTGGGTGTTTCGACGCTTGCTCATTCAGTTGGGAATGTTGGATTATTCTCATAATGTGGATAGCACTGGTCGTCGTGAGGCCAATCTTTGGAAATTAATCAACGTGGTCGAGAGAAACGCTCGTGAGCCGGGGACTAGCCTTTTGCAATTGATTCAGCAAGGTCACCTTTCCTCAAGCCTTGAAGACTTTGGTGATTCTGGAGATGCCAGTTCACCCGTCGAGCCGAATAAAATTCATTTAATGACGGTGCACGCGTCAAAAGGGCTGCAGTTTGATTATGTCTTTTTGCCTTTTATGGAAAAGAAACCCCGGGTGAGCACTTGGTTAAAGTTTTCACAAGACTCAGACCTGCCCTGGTGGTCGTTCCGAATGCCTTTATCTGATCCAACCAGCGATCAGGGTGGTGCCCTTGAAAAATTGATTGTTGAGACTCAGAAAGAAAAAGAGCTGGATGAATCTTTACGTGTTCTCTATGTGGCAATGACTCGTGCTAAAAAGCAGCTTCTATTGAGTTGGTCGGGGGAGCCCGAGGAGAGCTCGTGGGCGGCTCACCTGATGGCCAATCAAGGGGCCTGGCAAGGTCATCCACAAGTGGATTTTCATGAGATTGCATCCCAACAGCCATCCGCTTTTCGCGAAGACACAACCGCCGTTGACATACCCAAGCCTTACGATGCCACGATTGATCGGTTTATTGAGGCGGAAAGTTCAAGCCGTCAAGAAGGTGATGAGCCAGCATCCCATAATGAATGGAGAGATGTGATCTCGGGGCAGCAACGTCGGCGCGATGGAGTCATTCTGCATCGGATATTTGAAAGTTTAAAAAATCACAGCGTCGACGAGACAAAACATTATTGTCGAGACTGGCTTCCTGGTCGGGAGACTGAAATGGAAGAGGCCATAGATTTTTTATTTGAGCAGCAACAGGTTCCTCTTTCTGAAATCATTGAGCAGGGTCATGTCGAATGGGGTTATCGAAAACCTTCTGAAGACGGCGGGACTATTGAAAAACGTATTGATCTATGGGGTGTCGTCGACCAAACCCTTTGGGTGGTGGATTACAAAACCGGTTCGGACCGTTACCGCGACAAGGCCTTTCAGCAAATGGCCGAATACGCTGAAACCTTAAAAAATTATCTGCAGTGGAGCGGCGACATTCAAAGAGTCGCCGTGTATCCGTTCTCGAAAACTCTCTATGTAAAATCGGGCTCGAATTGACAGTCGAGAGACCGTCACTGATTTATTGAAATTGCACTTCACGCCGCCCTAGCGGACCGGTAATTATCAGCTTTGGCGATGAGTTTTCAATTTCCGCAGTCGGAACCGGAAAGTCGACATAATAGGCCGTCGCCCAGCGCGAGTGATAGGGGAACAGGGCTTTGGCTTCATCCAAATTCATGTTGGCTTTGTAAGGTCGGCCTTCGTAGCGTTGGCCATTGGCTTCAAGGTATATTTTCCAGATTGAAATTTTGTTGGCAAGGTTGTCATTCTTGCGTTCGGGTGTGAAAAAAGACAGCCACATTTTGGTTTTATCGGAAAGCTCTTGCATGCGTTCGTTGAGTTTTTCTTGCTCTTCAAATTGGTCCCATTCGTAAAATTTATCAAGACGATCATGAATGCTTTTGGAAATCTCATGGGTCAGAATCGTCGCGCGAAATTCGAAGTTGTGATAAAGCCCGGCAAACTGTTTATCGCCAGCGCTGTGCTGTTCTATTTTAGAAAAATACGCCTCCCGCCCTTCCGAGTGAGGGTGAGTGGTACAGCTTAGTGCCAATAATAAGGGGAGCCATCTAAGGATTTTCATCATTTGTAATCTCCTAAGTATTCAACAAGGTCGTCAATCGCCTCTTGCTTATTAATGTCGTTGTAAACTTCATGGTAACTGTCTTCGTAAAGCTTGATTTTCTTTTCCCCTTCATACTTTTTATAAAAGTCCAGACTGATTTGGGGGTTGATAATCTTATCTTGACCAGAAATTTGAAAAAACAACGGCGTATTAATTTTATTAAAATTTTCCCAAACCTCATCTTGGGCTTCGATCATTCCCAAGAACAATGGAGCCGAAACCTTGGTGTGGCGAAGTGGATCACGGCTGTAAGATTCAACCATCGCAGGGTCCCGACTTAGGCGATCGTATCGAAGTTCGTTATTCATTGTCAGTGTCGGCGCCATTTGATTCAACCAATGGCTGGCCACTTGTTTTAACTTAGGAACTTCAACGGCGATTTTTAACGCCGGATTGCTGAGGATAGCGGAGCTCACTTTTGGTGGAGCCTCGGCGGCGAGCAATTGCAAGGTGATCAGTCCCCCCATCGAGTGACCAAAAAGATGCAGATTTTGGGTCGGGAGAGTTTCATCATCCTTTAACTTTTTAATAATAGACTTAAGATCTTTGGCGTAGTCGCGGAAATCGCGAATATATCCACGTTTGCCTTCGGAGCGGCCATGGCCTTGTAAATCCCAGCCAAAAACCATCCAGCCCTGGTCACAGAGAGCTTTCGCTAGGTGATCGTAGCACTCGGTGTGCTCTGCCATCCCATGGGTAATGAGCAAGCAGCCCACCGGTGTGGTGCCAACAGCGCTCCAGCTCTGTAAAAAAAGCTTTGGAATCTCCGGGTCATCAATATCGTATTCGCGGATCTCATATTCGGTCATTGCAAGGAGTATATAATTGTCGCTGTGATTGAGCAAAGATTCTTATGGAATTAGTGGAGAGAGTTGGGAAAAATAATATTTAACGGAGGCTCGACACCGGAGGGCCGAGTCGGACGATCGACATTAAAATGAGTGCCGACCGACGACTTTCTTTGCAAAGCACATTCAATAGTCAACCGAGCCACGGTCACCAAGTTTTTTAATTCGATAAGATCCGAATGGATTTCAAAATTTCGATAGTACTCATCGATTTCATTTTCAATGTTTCGAATCCGAGTTAAAGCGCGCTGCAGTCGCTTGTCAGAACGGACAATTCCCACATAATTCCACATTGAGGTGCGGATTTCGTCCCAAAGATGGCTGATCAACATAAGCTCATCATCATTTTCTTTGTTCAAAGTCAGAGGCACATTCCACGTGCGAGCCTCTGGGGTGGGGAACTCCGCCGGGTGATTGTTTATATAATCTGAAGCGAAATGGGCAAAGGCCAAGCATTCCAGCAAACTGTTAGAGGCCAAGCGATTGGCGCCATGCAGACCCGTATTGGCGCATTCGCCAATGGCAAACAGGCCAGGGAGGTCGGTGCGACCATGCTCATCGGTAAGAATGCCTCCACACAGGTAGTGAGCCGCTGGCACCACCGGCAGCAAATCTTTAGAGATATCAAAGCCCAGTTTGAGGCAGCGTTCATAGATGTTCGGAAATTCTTTTTTGATAAAGTCTAACCCCTTGTGGCGAATATCCAGATAGACACATTCGGCCCCGGTTTTCTTCATCTCGGCATCAATGGCACGGGCCACCCGATCTCGGGGGGCCAGCGGGCCAGCGGGATCAAAATCATAGGTGAACTTTTCTTCATTTTGGTTCACCAACTCAGCCCCTTCTCCTCGTAAAGCTTCGCTGACCAAAAAATTGCGAGCTTTTTGGTGATACAGGCAAGTCGGGTGAAATTGCATAAACTCCATGTTGGTAATGCGGCAACCGGCACGATAAGCCATGGCAATGCCGTCACCGGTAGCACCTTCCCAATTTGAGGTGTAGAGGTAGGTTTTACCAGCTCCGCCAGTGGCCAAAACAGTGATTGGCGAGTAAATCGCCGTGAAACGGTGTTTTTCAATGTCGAGAAAGTGGCAGCCCAGGCAGTGATCTTGGCCGGTGGAATAGTCTTGGCCTTGATGTTGAGTGATCAAGTCGATAGCGATGAAGTTCTCTAGAATTTCGATATTGGGATGGGCTTTGGCTTTGGCGATCAAAGCTGTGTGAATGGCCTGTCCCGTATGGTCCTGCACGTGCAAGATGCGTCGGTGAGAGTGGCCGCCTTCACGATTTAAATTTTTATCTTGGTGGTCTGGGTTGGTTGAGAGATCAAACTGAACCCCCCATTTCTCCAAATCCGCAATTCGTTCGGGGCCGGCTTCGACAACTTTTTTTACGATGTGGGGATGGCAAAGCCCAGCCCCGGCCGCCAGGGTGTCCTCAATGTGTTTGTTAAAATGATCGTCAAAGGCCACCACTGAAGCAATTCCACCCTGAGCCATGGCGGTATTGGTGTGATGCACTTCACATTTTGCGACAAGAGTGACATTTCGGGTTTCAGCCAATTTAAGGGCGGTGGCCAAGCCGGCCACTCCCGTGCCTACAATCAAGGCCTGAGTGCTTTTTGGACTGTCTGTGGATCGATCCCCGCCTACCATGCTCCGCATAAAACGCGAAGGGGGTGGGTATGTCAAGCAGCAAGGAAGCCAACGAGTGAAGTCAGGCTGCGGAGGCGTTAACCGATACTTGATTCTTGGTGTCAGATATTAATAGAATGGGAGTAGCCCGATGAAAGTTGGGTCTGTCAAATCATAGCCAGGGATGGAATATATGACACTCAACCCAAGAATCGTGCTTGTATGCGCGACCTGTATCATAATCAGTGGTTTTGTAGGGAGCTATAAAGGCTACCAAGTTTACAAAGACCAAATCATGGACAGTCAAATTGTCAAAAGCCAAACCGTGGCGGAGTTCGCGGGGCAGAACATCCAGCAAAAACTTTCTCAAATTGAAGCCTCAGTGTCGTATTTGGACCAGTCCACTGTCGAAACGTTAAAGCGATTTGGTATTCGTTACTTTGCCTACGCTTACCAAAAGCAAAATGAATGGAGCATCAAGTGGAAGGTCCTTGGTGAAATGGGTAAAGATGCCATCTTGGCCGAAGTGAAGCCGCTGGAATTTTCTAAACTCAGTTTAACTGAAAGACACTGGTCGCACACGACAGACAATAAACTGATCTACATTTCACCGGTGGCGCTTGCTGAGTCCCATCAATTGAAAGAGGGGTTTTTGATTTTCGGAGTGCAGCCAGAATTTTTCAGTTCGATTAAGGGAACTTCGGATTCGTATGCGCTAGTCGACACCAGTCGCAAAGAAGTTTTTGGGAGTGTTCCGACTTTTATCGAAAATCGGCAGTCCTTTTTTGCAACAGATGACGGCATGTCAAGGCACCTGCGCCTGGAATCAGAGACCGGTACCGAGATCGTAACCGCCAGTTTTTTACCAGAGTCTCAGCTTTGGATCTTGCGGCAAGAGTCGATGGCACCGGTCAGTTTTGTGAGCAGCCGATTTTTTACATACTTTCTTTTAACCAGTGGGTTTGGACTGCTGCTTTTAACATTGCTGATGTTGGGGCGAAAGTCGTCGCCAGAAGCTTCGTCGAAGGCCGCATCGAAAACAGTTGTGCAAGGTTTTGCCCAGGTGCTTGAGATCTTGCGTGCCAATTTTCGCAGAGCCAAAACAGTGGAGGCTACCGAAGACGCCACCGAGTTCAGTGAGCCTAATGAAGACGCCCTGACGGCTGAAGTGCGAGAGATCAAAGACTTTGCTGATTTTCTTGATCGTATTGTGGCCATAGAGGCGCCTCGCCTGCAAAAAGTGGGAGTGACTATTAAAACTCAGGTCGAAGAGGGAGCACGTGTGATGTGTTCGCCGCAAAGAGTGACTGATTTTGTAAAACGTTTGATAGGCAATTCGGTTTTATCATTAGAGGGTGAAGACACCAAAGAAATCCAAATTCAAATGGTTGAACAACCTCAGTCTTATCAGCTGATTTACGTGGATTCGAGAACTCAGGCGTTTCCATCACAAGAACCCACTTCTTTAATGGCGCAGACCGAGGGTTCGCTGCAAGGAATTGACGGCATTATCGCCTATGCCGGATGGTTATTTGGTGATCGACTGACGGTTGCTAAAAAAGGCTTTTGTTTGTCTGTGGATCTTCCAAAAGCATCGGTGCAGGCACAAGTGACCACCGAACCCTCTGCTGACACTTTGGACGTGGTGCCCCTTACCGAAGCTTTAGAGCGTATTGAAATCGAAGATGCCGACACCGACCTCGATATGATTTCGGGCTTCGAGCCGGTTGAGCCGGCGAAAAAAGTCGACGACAGCTTAGAACATGCTGACGACGACGATCAGGATGTCGATCGAACCGCTGAACCGAAGGTTAATTTCGATGATGTCATCGATCAGTTTCGTATGAAAGACTTTAGCTTCAATATTGATCCGAAGCAGGCCAATGAAAAACAGATTCTAGAAACTGAAAGTGACAAAACAGATAAGGAGACTCTTGCCGAGGATGTTGAGTTGAAAGAAGACGACAAAGGAATGTTTGAGTTCAACAGTGGTCAATTCAAAATAAAAATTCGATCCCCTAAAAAGAGAGATAACGATGTCAGTAGTTGATACTTATAAAAATGAATTTAAAATTTTCTTATTTGATGAGGATATCAGCCGATCCGATAAGATCGCCGACTTCTTAAAGCAAAAAGAATTTCAAATAACGGCCTTTAACAGCCGCGGTTTATTTTCTGAAATTTTGAAAAAAGATTTGCCACATGTAGTGATCATGTTTTATCAGCCACTGAATATGAAGTTTCGTGAACTTCTAAAAAAAGTTCGAGAGAGTTCCTCTGAAATAGAAGTGGTCCTTTTGGGTTCGAATGAATTCTGGCCCGGTGTGAGTTCTTTGATTCAGGCTGGCTTGGTTAATGACTTTTGGAGTTATCCTTTGGCAGGGCAAGGTCAATTGGAGCTTCGTATCGAGCGCATCATCGAAAAAAACATATACAAATTTATTGCCGAGCAACGCTCCGAGGCGACAGAAAAGATTGTGCAGCGGCTAGATGAATTGGCTGATTCTCCTCGTATCATTGCGGCGGGCAGCTCCGATACGGATGATGTCAGCCGTTTGTTAAGCGCCTCTCACCGAACCGAAGCCACATTGATCGAAGAATTGGTGGCGCGTCTGAAGTCACAATTTCCTGAAAGTGAATTTGTCTATTTCAAAAATTATCGCGCCAAAGACCAACTCCTGGTGACTCGAACCAGTTTCTCGTCTGAAAACTATTTTCGTGGTCAGGCGATTCCCTTCCATCAAGAGGGCATGCAGTTGGATAGAAATGACGCTCTTAACAAGTTACGCGACGTGATCGAGGAAACCTTTTCGTGTGATAGCTTCATCATGCAGCCGGTTGAGTTTGCCGAGCAATTCTATGGTCTGATTATGGCGGTTAATTTTGAAGACAATCAGTTTCTGCAAAAAACAGCCCGTTACTTAAGTGTTTCTCTGCGCAACTATCTGTTGGAAAGCTCGACGCAAAGACCTGACCCCGCTTCTGAATTTGATGTCGGAATTTCAAAAGGACAATTTCCCTATTCGGTTTCTACAGAGGTTTCACGAGCTCGTCGCTTAAAGCTCCCGGTGGCGGTGGTTGTGGCGCAGATTGAATATGTCGGAGACAGCGATGACGATTTTCAAAAAGCCTTCTCTCTCATTCAAAACAATCTTCGCAATTACGATTTCGTAAGTCAGATTGATAAGAATCAGATTGGTATCGTCTTGCCCCATTGTCGTTATGAGGATGCGGCGATCAAGGCTGAAACTCTACGCCGACAGTTGGTGGCCCGTGGATTAAAATCTCAAAATACACCGTTGCGACTGTGTTTTGGGGTGAGCGAATATCCCAGCCTGTCGCCAGATTCTGACAGTTTGATTGCCGATGCAAAAAAGGCCTGTTCGCAGGTGTTGGTTTCTGGCAAAAACAAAGTCTGTTTGTATTCGAAGCCAGCAAATCATGAGCCTGAGTTTTCTCTGCAGCCTTAATGTTACAAGGTAAAGCGGGGCTGCTGCTATTTGATAGCTCTTCTCTTAGAAGGCGATTTGAAAAGGGTCTTCAAGAACTGGAGGTCTTACTGCATGTCAGTGAGAAGCCAGAGTCTTTTTTAAAAGCTTTAAAAAAAGATAATTATCATTTTGTCATGATTGCAGGGGCTTTAGCTCTGGCTGAAAATTGCAAGCTGATAGACCAGATCCGATCTCTACCAAAGCAAGGAATTGTGCCCATTTTAGCGATTGGAGATCGCAGCGATTCGGATCACTTTCGTCAAGTTATCGAGGCTGGGGCCGATCGCTTTTTAGATCAGACAATCGAGATTGCTGCTCTCAAACTAGAAATCCTATCCGTGCTGCGGCGTTCGCAAAGCTTTCATGCTGAGAGCGAGAGAATGGACTTTGGAGAGGTGAAAATAAGTCGTGAAAAGCAAGAGGTTTGGGTTCTTGATTCTAAGGTGCATGTAACAGCCGTTGAATTCAAAATTCTTTTAGAGTTACTTACCAAGCGGGGAGAGGTGATCAGTCGCGAAAGTCTCTCTCAGCGCTACCTTTCTTTGCGAAACTCCAGTGACCGAACCCTTGACGTTCACATCAATGCTCTACGCCGGAAATTAGGAAAACTGGGAGAGAACTTAACGACCGTCCGAGGACGTGGCTATTTGTTTCGGCTATCCTGATGATTATAAAATGACTAGATTTCTTCACAAAGCTCACAAAAGACTGCCATTCAATTGAAGCGAAAGGTTGTAAGATTATCCCATGTCGAATAAAAAAATAAGCATCAACGAAAAATTAAGTATACCCAAAATTGGCCTGGGAACCTGGCAATTGCAAGGCCAAGACGGCGTCCAAACTGTCGCCACCGCTCTTGATATGGGTTACCGCTGCATTGATACAGCACAGGCCTATGATAACGAAGAAGCTGTGGGAAAAGGAATCGCCCAGGCCGGATTGCCAAGAGATCAGATGTTTCTTGTCAGCAAAGTGTGGAGAGACAAGTTGGCCTTTGATGACGTCATCCGTAGCACTGAAGAGTCTTTAAATAGGCTTAAGGTTGATTGTATTGATCTGATGCTCATTCATTGGCCCAATCCCGATGTCGCCATCGAGTCCTCTCTCAAGGCATTTGATAAGTTAAAGCAGGATGGCAAGATCAACGCCTTCGGGTTTGCAAACTTTACGACATCCCATCTCAATGAAGCCAAAAATGTGAATAATGATTTTGTTTGTAACCAGGTCGAGTATCACCCCTATCTTCCACAGAAGAAAATTTTAAATTGGTTACAAGACAACGGCAAATTTCTTATGGCTTATTCGCCTTTAGCCCGCGGCAAGGTTTTGAAAGACGATATTTTACAAGGTATCGCTGAGGAGTCCAATTGTGATGCTTCACAAGTGGCCCTGGCGTGGTTGATGCGCCAGGATGCAGTGATGGCAATCCCGAAAGCCAGTTCAAAGGAGCATCTTCTTTCGAATCTACAGAGCCACGAAATTGTCTTGAGTGACGAAGCGATAAAGAAAATTGACGATCTTCAAAAGCAAAACAACCGGTTGATTGATCCCGACTTTGCTCCCAACTGGGATCGCCATGAGGCTTTATAGGGCAGCCGGCATATGGGTCGACCGAAATGAGCCAGTGAACTAGTAGCGAACACCTTTGTCTGAAGTCTTTTTCAAGTCAAAACAGAAAGATGTGTGACCTTCCTTTGTCAGTTCGTAAACAAGCTCGCTGCCGTGTTTGCGAATGATATTCTGTGAAAGACTTAAGCCAAGGCCTGTTCCTTCACCAATACCTTTAGTGGTAAAGAAGGGATTAAATATTTTTGAGATAATAGGCTCGTCGATACCTTTTCCGCAGTCGACAATTCGGACGCGGACGCTCTCTTCCAAACTCTCACACTCAATTCGTATCCAACCACACTTTTCACTTTTTGCGGCGTAAAATGCATTATTAAGTAAATTGACCAGCACTTGCGAGATCTGTACGCGATTGGCAAGGACCATTGAGTTTTCAAAGGCTCCGACATTCAGGTCAACGTCGTTGGCTCGATATTTCTGCTGACACAGGTTAACCGCATCAGTGACTAAATCAGCAAGGGGATAAGGGTTTGTTGAATCAGAGTCTCCATCCCTTGATATTTGGCGAAGGCTCCCGGTGATTCCTGATATTCGTTCAACAATTGATACGATTTTTTGCGCACTTTTTATAAGGCGCTCTCGATCGAGGTCCTCTTCATTGCTTAATGCTGTTTCTATTATTTCAGCATACAGAGAGATGGCACCGATCGGAGTGTTAATCTCATGGGCGATGCCGCCGGCCATTTCGCCTAGGGCTGTAAGCTTTGAGGCCTTGGCGATTTGCAACTCTTGCTCTTGCAGACGCATCTTTTGCTTGTGCGCCTCGGTTTCGTCTTTTAGATAGAGGACATAGCGGTTTTTGTCGACAGCCGAAAGGCCGCAATAGTAGTTCGAAAAATCAGTTTCACTTATCTTGTGAGTGTACTCGAAGGTTACTGAAAAGAACTCCTCAGTGCTTTGTTCAATTATTTTTTCGACTTTATCGGAAAAACCTTGGTTTAAGATCTGAGAGAGGGTTGCTTTGGACGGATCAATGTCTGGAGCCTCGGTGCTCGTTAAACTCTCGATTTCGAAATTTTGGTTAAAAACATAAACCTCACCGGGAAGAGCCTTGATCAATTGTCTGAGCTTGGTCTGACCTTTTATTAACTCTTTCGAATTCTCTTCAAGTCGATGGGTTCTTTGTCGCACCTCTTTTTCTAAAAGAACCCGGCCTTCGAATTTCGCAAACGCATCATGCTTCAACTGAGTCTGGCTATCGGCCTTTTTCATAAGTGCGGCGTTTATTTTTTCGAGCTTCCTTATTTTTCTTTGAAGCTTTTGGATCTCGTCGTTATTCATTGCCGAACGCAATCCCGGTGATCGTTTGGTTGATATGCACTCCTTCAAACTGTTCACCGTAGGTATGAAATCCAATAGCATTTTTGGATTTGTGAAGTGCAACGATTTCTTGTTTTTCTTTAGAATCCATAGTGTCAAATTCTAAGCGTCGTAGGAGACATTCAAATAGTAAAACATGAGAAATTTCACCTAAGTCTTTTTCGATAAGAGCATATAGATTTTTTAGGTTATCAAGCATCGGTTTTTTCTCAGCAACAGTCAGTACGCAGCCCTCATCTATAGCGCAACTGAAAGTTAAAGACCCATCGGGATTCACTTTTTGAATACTTCTGACAAAGTATTCGTCTCCAATTTTGACCATGAGTGGGTGTTTCGTATAGAAGTCAGGGCCAAACTCACTCACCGGAATTCCGAGAATGTCGGCGTAGCCTTGGTTTGCAACTTCGCCATCAATCTCTGTGACAAGTCGTTGCTCTGGGGCGGCTTCGGTAATAACAATTTTTTTATCAGTTTCAACAAAATGGTGAGATTTGAAAGGTTTAAACGGAACTGTGGTTGTGACTATGACCACCACGGCCTTTTGATTCTCAAAGCGTCCGTTAAAAAAGATCGGAGTCTCTTTAAAATGACTATTATCGCCAGCCGAACCGCCAATAATGGGGATGTCAGCAGGAACAAGGTGCGAGAGATTTTCGATAACAGCTTCCTCGTTCATGGTAATACCATCAACAAATAAGAGTGCAAAGGATTTGCCCCTTTGGATTTTTTCATGATGATTGCTGAGTGCTCCAATAATCTCATTTTGAATTGAAGCCAACTCAACATCACTGACTTCGTTTCGGCAAGGAATCTCAATAAGTGTCGATTGAAAAGCCTGATCGTCAAAGTTAAACGCGACAATTGAGTTGTTTCTGTATCCGGCCTGTGAAATCTCTCCGGCGGTGCTACAGCAAAGGGTCTTCTCGCCGAAAGACCGATTCAGCGAAGCTTCAAGGCGTTTGAAATCATAAAACGGCGAGGCGAAAAGAAGAGTGGTTGATCGGGGTGAGGGCTTTAGGTCTTTTACCAGAGATTCAACCGCTGCCTCTGGACTTTCAAGATCTGAATGGGCGCTTTTCAAATTAGAATTGTTCATAAGTTCGATTTTCCACAAGATTATCTTAAGTCACTCACAGTTGGGAGCAACCAACCTTTTTCAAATTTCAAAACAGCATCATCGATTATTTATCGGAGGGTTTAAAAGAGTCTTTAGATGACCGGGAACAAATGAACCCTGTTCTTGTATTAAAATGAAAAGTTACCACCAGACAAGTCGAAGCCTTCGCCTAACCTATCTAAATCTTTTCGATTTTCAATATTAAGGATTTGTTAAAATCTTTGTTCTTTTTTACGTGAACTTGTTTAAAGGGCTACAGTGCAGCGGTAGAATCCCGAAGAGAAGGGGAACCGTTTTGCAAAGGAAAAAGGATGGAAAAAGAGATCAAGCTTTTACTTGTCGAAGATGACCAGCCTTTCAGAGACGCTATAAAAACCATTTTGACGGGCGAAGGTTTTGTTGTTGATGAAGCAAGCAATGGCTTAATGGCCAGAGAATGCATCAAAAATACCGATTATTCGGCTGTGATTTCAGATATTCAAATGCCTGAGATGAACGGTGTCGAGCTCGTCGAGTGGATTCGAAAAACCTACGATCGCTCATTCAAACTTAAGAAAGAGCTTCCCATCATGCTGATGACAGGCTTTTCTCATATCATGGAAACTCAGAAAGCCCACGATTTAGGAGTGCAAAACTTTTTAAGCAAACCCTTTAAAAATGGGGAGTTTGTGGATTCGGTTCGAAGTACCTTGGGATTGCCTTCGAAAAACCAAAAACAAGAGGAGCCAGAGTCTGAAATTATCATCAAACCCGAGTTCTGTCGTGTATCGCTCGAAGACTTTGTGACCGATAAAGAAATTGAAATGGATGTTTACGTAAAGCTATCTGAGAAAAAACATATTAAGATTGCACACCAAGGTGGACGAATCGACTTGGAACGCGTCGAAAGTTATCGACAGAAAGGACTTAAGTACCTTTATGTTCGGCAAGAGGATTTTAGAAAAGTTCTCGACTTTAACGTCATGCTAAGCAACATCGTAACCAAGAGCGATGCCGTTGATGTGGCTAAAAAACGACGATTCGTTGCTAACACCGCCGAGATTATTTTAGAAAACGTAGCAACAGTGGGTATCGATGAGCATGCCTTTGAAGAGTCAAAGAATTTCTTCCTATCCAGTTTTGATGTCCTCACTGAAGATCCAGAAACTATGGACCTTTTAAAAATACTTTCGACCCATTCAGATTCTCTGTATGCCCATAGCTTAGGGGTCAGTATCTATTCGGTCATGATTGCGAAAGAAATGGGTTGGAAGTCCTCAGCCAACCTTTTCAAATTACAATTCGGGGCTTTGATGCATGATATAGGAAAAAAAGAATTTCCTGAGGAGCTTCTTAATAAGCCTCGAACTCAATTGACTTACAAAGAGAGAAGCATGCTAGAAACCCACGCTTTTCGCAGTAAAGAAATACTTGAGTCACTCAAATCAGCACCAGCCGAAGTCGTAGCAATTGCCTACCAACATCATGAAAACATGTTGGGCCAAGGCTACCCCCGTCAATTGGAAAAAGAAAAAATTCATCCCATGGCTAAGATTGTTGCCGTGGCCAATGAGTTTTGTAAATACGCTTTAAAGGACCCCAAAAACCCGGGTCTTTCGGCAAGAAAGGCGTTTCACTTACTAGAGACCTATAAGAAAGATGAGCTTGATCCTGAAGCTACGGCCGCCCTTAAAAAGCTTGTCAGTTCTGGACAGGTCGATAAGGCCCCTGCTTAGGGCCCTTAACTTTTAGTAAAACAAGTAAAATAAACTGACGCATGTTAATGTTCTGGTCTCCTTTGAAGTCTTAGGTTGAGACAGTTCATGCAAATGCCCTTATCAGCGATGAGTTTATTCGAGTTCAGTCTATGGCTCTTATGTTGCAGTGAAAAGACATCACTGGGGGCAGTATGAGAGTTTGGCTTTTACTATTCGTCTTTTTCCTTAATCAAAATCTTCAGGCGCAAGTCTTGGGTTATGTTGATAAAGTCGATCGGCAGGGTGATGCCGCTATCGTTCGAGGCTGGGCGTGTGTCCGTGGTTTAAATCAAAATATTGAAGTCCGCATTTTCGCAGGAGGTCCGGCAGGGCGAGGCGTCCTGATTGCGCGTGCGCGAACTCATTCGCCGTCGTCGTCAACCATTCACTCTCAATGCCGCACTCCCAGCGAGAGAACCCATCGTTTTAACATCGTGGTTCCTGGAGTATCTCTTCAGTCCCATCAAGGTAAAAAGATTTACGCGCATGGAATCAGTCCCATCTCTTCAAATTTGCTTCTCAGTCGCTCCGGAGAGCACAGTTTGCCGACTGTAACTCGCTCTTTAAGAAATGTTCCCTTTTTAGCAGATGTTCATTTTAACAGAGGGGTGCGTGTTAAAGATCCACAAATAACCAACCAATACTTGCCGGAATACTACACTCTTCATGGTCACCGCTGCCAGCGTTACCGTAATGTATGGAATGGACGAACCCATGATCTGCACTTTGCCAACTCCAATCCCCATAATCATAGTCCGGCATGGACACTGGCTCAGTGGGACTCTCAGGCCAATCTGTATCCTGGTTTCGGACAAAGAATCAATAATGGCACCTACGCTTGGGAAAATATATTCAAGCTGTTTCAAATCGGTAAGCCTGGGTATGGACATCGAACTCTGACTTTAGGTGTCGATGGTCATCGTGAGTACAATGGGCGTTGGTTTACAAGTGCTGACCCTTGTGTGGAGACACCTCACCCTCATTTGTTAGTCGAACAGAGTATTCCCGCCGTGAAGGACCGTTCATTAGGATCGTTGCAGAAGTTACTCTTCACTCTCAAAGGGAGAGTGTTGACCCAAAGCTTGGCTTCTCATCTGCACAGAGGGTGGAATAAGAATACCAACACGGCTCACTTCAAGGTCCATATCAACATGCAAAATATTCGAAGCGACCGTGACGTTTCGAAAGGGCATGGCCAATCCTTCGGTATTGGTATCAATTACTTTGACGTTCGCAACCGTGACAGCGACTACGCCGAGACTGTGTTTTTTCACAGGCCACGCCGTCGGGTCATGTTGAATTTGAGTATCAATCATTTAGGTCAGAGCATTCGCTCCAAATTGCACAGCGGAGGCTGGGGCGAGATCAATCGAAAAGATATTCTGCCGATGGTAAAGCGGGCATTTCAGGCGGCCATTAAAGCGGGAAAAAGCAGTGAAGCTGTCGATCGTTTGATATCAGAAAACTTGAATGACTATTACATCACCAATTTCAACATGGGGTGGGAGGTTTCCAGTCCTCATGTCGTTGAGATGCAGGTATCTGATATTGAATTGTTTGCGCAAAAATACTAGGTGACGGATTCCCTGTCGGACCTTAATATGAAGTATGGATCTTCTTCGTCCCACCCATGTGCATATTCATCTTGATCGACTCATGGAAAACTTCAAAACTCTGCAAGCGTTTAATCCAGAGAACTCTTTTATCTGTCCGATGATCAAAGCCAATGCTTATGGTCACGGCGATGTGGCGGTCGCCAAGGCTCTCAGCCAAGTGGGTTGTTTGCACCTGGGAGTGGCCTCGGTGGAAGAAGGGATGCAGCTGCGAAAAAATCACATCACCGAAACAATCTTGGTCTTTGGATTTACTGGACGGGCGGCGGCAAAAGCGATTTTGGAGGCGCAGTTGACGCCAGTAATATCTGACTTCGACCAGTTTACAGATTTGGCTTTAGCCGCGACCAAGCCTTTTGACATCCACCTTAAGTTGAATACTGGAATGAACCGTCTTGGTTTTCAAGAGAGGGACCTGCCTGGGGTTCTGAATGTGTTAGCAAAAAATGATAATTTCAATCTGGTGGGGGTGGGGACCCACTTTTTTGCCGGTGGGGATTTGGCGGATCAACAAAGTGCGGCGTTTGCTCAAAATGAATGTTTCAAAAGAATGATTGCTAGGTTTCCAAGCAAAAACATCACCTTTCATGCTTACAATTCAGCCGCCATAGCGTCTCTTTATAAAAATCGTAAGGACTTTAAGTTTGGCTTTCGTCCAGGGCTCCTCGTCTATGGTATTGATCCTAAGGAAAATCTTTCAATAAAACCTCTCGTTAGTCCTGTTATGGAATTCAAATCTAAAATTGTCAGTCTGCAGGAAGTAAAATCGGGAGACGTGGTTTCTTATGGAGGAATTTGGCAGGCCTCTAAAGACTCAATCATTGGCATAGTTCCAGCCGGATATGCTGATGGTGTTTGTCGTAGTCTTTCGAACTGTGGCGAGTTTTTAGTAAAGGGTCAACGAGTCCCTATTCGAGGCCGAGTGTGCATGGATTACACGATGGTGGATTTAACAGAGCTAAAAGAATTTCAAGAAACCCTGTACGAGGAAGAGGTCGTACTTTTTGGTAAGCAAGGTGATCAAGAAATTAGCGCCGAAGAGATGGCGCTAACAGCCGGTCGGATTCATTACGAGGTTTTGACAGGTATCAGTGAGCGAGTGCCGCGTATTTATGGAGCAAAAGGGTGAGCGAATCCGTTAGACAAAGAGTGAATCATTTTATCGATCTTGTGGTCGTCACTCTCTGGAAAACATTTGAAGAGTTTGTTTTCGAAGTCGGTCATATGGTTCGCTTTGCAGGCTATTCTCTGCGCTCCTTTTTTCGCAAGCCTTGGCGTTTTAAAGAATTTATTCAACAAATGGAGTTCATAGGTAACAAATCCATTTTTATCGTGGTGTTGACGGGAACTTTTACCGGAATGGCTCTTTCTTTTCAGGTTTACCTTGGGTTTAAACTGGTCAATGCGACCAGTTTGACTGGGCCGATTGTAGCCATGGGTATTGCCCGTGAATTGGGTCCGGTTTTAACCGGATTGATTGTGGCGGCGCGAGCCGGCGGGGCGATGGCTGCGAACCTGGGGTCGATGCGTGTCAGCGAGCAAATTGACGCCTTAGAAGTCATGGGAGTCGATCCCGAAGAGTATTTGGTGGCGCCCCGAATGTGGGCCTCGATCGTTGCGCTGCCGTTGTTAACCGGTGTTTTTGATTTTGTGGCTATGATCGGATCTTACTTTTTATGCATTCGTGTTTTAGAAATGGATGAGGCCATATTTTGGGATAAAACCGCCCTTTGGTTAAATCCCTCACATATCAATGAAGGGCTCATCAAGGGCGCTGTCTTTGGATTTATTTTCTCACTGATCTGTACCTACCGAGGCTTTACCACCAAGGGAGGCGCTCGCGGTGTTGGTGATGCCACCAACCGAGGCGTTGTCTTAAGTATGGTTATGATTATCATACTCGACTTTTTCCTAATGAACTTAATTGAAGTATACTACAAGATGACAGCTTAGAAACGACACCTGGATTGGAAATGGATAAGGAAACTGAAAATGCCATAGAGATCATCGATCTAAAGAAGTCCTTTTCGGAAGGCGATTATGTCTTAAATGGCATCAATCTGCAGATTCCAAAAGGCAAGATCACTGTGATTATCGGGTTCAGTGGAACCGGTAAAAGTGTTTTGCTTAAGCACATCTTGGGGCTTCTGCGACCAACAGCCGGCTCTATAAAAATATTAGGTAAAGACATTTCGCAAATGTCTGATAGTGATACAGTGGCGATGCGAAAGCATTTTGGTGTGTTGTTTCAATACGCGGCATTGTTCGATGACATGACAGTTTTAGAGAATGTTCAGTTTCCACTGAAAGAGCATCGAAAAGATCTCAGCAAAGCCCAAATCAAAGACATTGCCTATGAAAAGCTGAGGCAGTCGGGCCTTGATGAAAAGCACTACAATAAATTACCAGGCGAAGTCTCAGGAGGAATGAGAAAGCGTTGTGGTCTAGCTCGGGCCCTCGCCTTAGATCCAGATATTCTCATTTATGACGAACCAACGACGGGGCTTGATCCGGTTTTGACAGAAATGGTGGATAATTTGATTCTAAGCACCCATAATCATAAGGAGGACACTGCGTCATTAGTGGTGTCTCATGATTTGCATGCAGCTTTTCGCATCGGAGATTACGTAGCAATGTTAGACAGCGGCAAAGTATTACTTCATGGACCTCCAAAAGTTTTCCTGGAATCCGATAACCCTTTAGTGGCTCGATTTGTTTCTAAAGGAGTTAATAAAAAATGAATCTTCTTAGCACCCCCGAATTTAAAGTCGGACTCTTGGTCATTGTTGTGTCGGCCTTGGTCGGGGTGATGTCGATGCGAGTCTCTGAAAGTCCTAATTATTTAGGCGGGACCAAGCGAGTTTGGTTTGAAATCGAGAACGCTGGTGGTTTAATTAAAAAATCTCCTGTCAATGTCGCCGGTATTCGCGTCGGGATGATCGAAGATATCAAACTTCGCGATGGTCGAGCCATTGTCGAAATGGCGATTCGTCCGGATGTTGTTTTAACTCAATCATCAAAAATTGAAGTGCGCGCCAATGGTATCTTAGGGGATAAACATGTTGAAATCATTCCCGGATCTCTCAATGATCCTGTCTTAGAAAATAAAGAGCAAATCATTGTTGTTGAGGATAATGCCTCCATTGACCGCCTGGTGACTGAGGTCAGTAAAATCACTCAGTCTTTGGGAGATGTGGTTAACAACCTCCGCGATGCCACCGAAGGTGATGACTCCAAACCGATGGGGAAAATCGTCCGTAATATAGAACGCTTGACGACAGATCTAGCCGGGCTTGTGAACAACAAAAAAGATGAAGTTTCTGAGCTGATTGATCACCTCAACAGTGTGACCTCAACCCTGGATGAAATTATTAACGATCAAAGCGACGATGGTTTTCAATCACGCTTCAATTCGTCAATGGCTCGACTTGAAAGTGCTCTCGGCAATATCGATGAAATCTCAGGAAAAATCAATCGCGGTGAAGGGACCATTGGACGTCTAATCAATGACGAAGAAACGGTGGAAGAGCTCAACACGGCCATTTCAGGTATAAACAGTTTCATTGATGCCGGAACAAAAATTCAAACAAGTTTTGATTACTATTCACATGTTCTAACCAACGGTGATGGAGTGCGTTCTTACATTGGAGTGAGAATTCAACCCGGATTGGATCGTTTTTATGAGGTTGCGGGAATAACATCTCCCGATGGCGTGATCACTCGTCAGACTCAAACCAACACTGTCGACGGCGGCACACCCACCGTCACTGTGCAAGAAACGGCCCGCGACTATCAATTGCGATTGACCGCCCTGTTTGGGAAAAAATTCTATAACTGGACCATCAAGGGTGGAATGATGGAGAGTCGGGGTGGCTTAGGAATTGAATACAATTTCTATCGAAACCGTATGCGATTTTCTTTCGACGCCTTTGATTTTGACACGCCGAACGTTCGCGCTTACCTCCGTTACACTTTCTTTAAGGGAAGGTATGTCGTCGGAGGACAACAATATATCTTTGCCAATGGAAATGACAATGCGTCGAGCTTTATTGGAGCTGGACTCTTCCTGACTAACGACGATATAAAAACTCTTCTATCTCGTATTAACTTTTAAGGAAGAGCTTATGTTTAAAAATGCATTGGTGAGTGTGTCAGACAAAACCGGACTTGAAGACTTTCTTCGCCCCTTTGCTGACAGTGGAATGAGAATCGTGTCTTCAGGAGGAACTGCAAAGTATTTGCAAGAAAAGGGATTTGAAGTGACAAAGGTCAGTGAACAAACTCAGTTTCCCGAGGTGATGGGAGGGCGTGTAAAAACTTTGCATCCCAATATACATATGCCCCTGTTACAGCGAGCCGACGTTCCCGAAGACCAAGAAGTTTTAAAGCAATATGATCTGCAAGCTTTTGATCTGGTTGTGGTCAATCTGTATCCTTTCAAAGAAGGCCTTAAGGATAATAAAAGTGAAAAAGACATGGTCGAATTGATCGACATTGGGGGGCCGACTCTGCTTCGAGCATCAGCGAAAAACTTTTCGAGTGTGGCCGTTGTCTGTGACCCCGCCGACTACAGTTGGGTGCAGAAAGAAAAGACTCTTCCTCTTGCAAAACGAAAACAACTGGCGGCCAAAGTTTTTCGTCATGTCAGTGATTACGATCATAATATTGCCAACTACCTTGATGACAGCGGCAGCGCCGGTCTTTCTGGAACTTTGCACAAGACCTTGAGATATGGAGAAAATCCGGCCCAGCAAGCCTGGTGGTATAAGGCTCATGCCTCAGGACTTCACCAAGCGAAAATCCTGCAGGGAAAAGAACTGTCGTACAACAATCTTCTCGATTTGGATGCTGCACTCTCGACCTTAAGGCTTTTCACCGAGGGACCGACAGTGATTTCGGTGAAGCACAACAATCCGTGTGGGGTGGCTACCGCCGACTCGATTGAAGTGGCGTTGCAAAAGTCGTTGAAGGCTGATCCGGTGAGTGTATTTGGTGGTATCATAGCCCTAAACAAAGAAATCAATTTGGCCTGTGCTAAGCAGCTTAGTGAGCTTTTTTTAGAGTGCATTGTGGCTCCTTCGATCAGTGAAGAGGCTCGACAGCACTTGGCAACAAAAAAGAATTTGCGAGTTTTAATTTGGGACCAAATGTTTGAGTCAGCGTTTAATAATGAGGACCTGTACCGATCGATTTCTGGCGGTTATCTTCGACAAACACAGGATCAAGTCAGTACTGAAATCCAAGATTGGAAGTTGGTTGCTGGCGAGATGAGTAAAGAGGATTGGCGAGGGCTGCAATTTGCCTGGCGCGTATGCTCGGCCCTAAAAAGTAATGCTATTGCTGTCACCAACGAAAACCAAAGTCTTGGTCTTGGTATGGGACAGGTGAACAGGGTGGATGCTGTCGAACAAGCTTTTGCTCGAGCTGAAAAATTTCACCCTGAAGAGACCAACAAATACTTAGCCAGTGATGCATTTTTTCCATTTCCCGATTCAATAGAAATGGCTGCAAAATTTGGCGCCAAGGCCATTATTCAACCAGGAGGCTCCATAAAAGACGAAGCTGTTATCGCTGAAGCAATGAAACTGAAGATCCCAATGGTCTTCACCGGCGCAAGACACTTTCGTCATTAATTGGAAGGGGGGCTATGAGCGCGGAAAAGAAATGGCTAGTAAAATCCAGTGATTCCATCCAAGGTCCCCTCGAATTCGACGTCGTTGTTGAAAATATCTTTACCGGAGATATTCATCTCCTTGACGAGATCAAGGGACCCTTCGAGCGATGGCGCCCTATTAAAGATCATTCTCTTTTTGCCGCAGCGATAGAGAAATTGAAAGCCACCACTTACAACCAACGTGAAAACACTGTAACAGCAACTGTCGACCTGGGTACTAAAACCCACGAGTTGACGCGTTCACAGACGATATCAATTACCAATCAGGGAGAGTCGACAGAGACACCATCCGAGCCGGGCAGCAGCGAGGCTCCGACCGATGATATGACCGAGGGAACCGTTATCTTTCGGCCACAGACTTCGACACCTGAACAGGCTTCGACTCCGCCCGCCGCCGATCAGGTGAGTCAGGAGTCGGCGCACCCAGCCCCTGCAACGGCGCCACCACCCCTGACAGGAACTTCGCAGCGACCACGACGGTTTCCAACCGCTTTTATTTTCACCTTTCTATTGATCGTATTTGGCGTTGCGACTTATCTTGTGTTTCAGTTTAATCAGTCTCGGTTGATTGAACAGAAAATATCGGCTTACGATCAACTCACCGATGTTGCCATAGAGTCTTTGCGAGTCGGCGAGTATCGCAAAGCCCTTAGGAACTTTACCCAGGCTTTTAACATTTCACCCAATGATGCTAATCTTTTGATAGAAATGTCGCCGTTGGCGATTCAGTTTGATGGTAAATTTGATCAAACCCAGGCCCTCCTTGAAAATATGCTGGTGACCAACAATCAAAAATCCACTGAAAAAATCGCAAGAAATATTATTGGCCTATCATATTCCTATCGTGGCCAGTTCAAAGAGGCCGTCGCCTCCTACGATCAAGCCCTAAACACAGATCCTGATTTTTTCCCAAGCCTAATCAACAAAGCGTTCGGTCTTCTTAAACTGCAACGCTACGACGAGGCCATGCAGCTTTTGCGGCAGGTTGTGGCCGATCATCCGGATAACCCGATCGCTCACTATCTGTATATTCGAAGTTTGGCGGAAAAGGGAATTGCTAATGATGATAAATTGGCACTGAAAGAAGCCTTGTCGGTGTCAGCCAATTTTGCGACTGAGTTTTTTGACTTTCGCCAAGAAGTTCTTTTCATTATTGCTATGGTCAACGAAAAGTTGGGCGCCACGCCAGAAGAGATCCAACAATTGATTAACAACTTTATGCGTATCGATCTAGAACTCACAAAATTGCATGTGCATAATACCCTGATCGACTTTCAAAGCTTTAATTGGTTAGACTTTTTTCATTATTGTAAAGTCCTTGGTAAGCCGTTGTCTGATTACAACCAAAAGCTTCTGCAGGGCTTTTGTTTTCTTAAGGTCAATCGTCCCTTAGACGCCAAAAAGATCTTTGAAGGCTTGATGTCACAAAACAACAATGATGGTATTTTGCAAGCCCTCTATGCGTCCGCCTCTTTGATGCTCAACGATGTGTCGCAGGCCAAAAACGCCCTTGGTTTCATCAACCAAATTGACTTGAAGCAGCCGGTGGTTGAAACAATCCTTCGCGGTTGTCTGAACGCCGATGATCTCAGTTGCGGAGAAGCCATTTTTCGCGGCCAGCACGCCAAGCACCTGTCTCCGTTGTATTTCCGCTGGGGCGAGAGTGAAGTCAACATGGCGAAAGAT
Source organism: Bdellovibrionales bacterium (assembly GCA_964230555.1). GTDB lineage: Bacteria > Bdellovibrionota > Bdellovibrionia > Bdellovibrionales > JAGQZY01 > JAGQZY01. Next base: position 88,928 of record CAXRIX010000078.1, on the reverse strand, counting down.
CGTCGCAAAGCCAAGCATTCAATCTCTTTGGGGTTACAAAACTCTCCCGGTTTTGCGCCGCTTTTAAAGCTAAAGAAAAAATTAAGTAAATAACAGGAAGGTTTATTTTGCGTTTAAAGCTGTGGCAAGTCGTATCGATCATTCTTTTGTGCCCGTTTTTTCTGACCTCTGGGGTCTCGCAAGATGTCTCCGAAGAAGAACAGGAGTCTGCAAACTGGAAGCAAGTGCAGATGCCCTTCAGTTACCAGAATATCCAAGTTCCGCGAGAGTTGTGGCAGACCGTCAAAGATATTTTACGCAAAGATGGGGCCAGTTCGGAAATCATAGAGAATTTCTCTGTGCTCCCGGTTTCGATCAGCGTGGATTTAATGTCGGAAAATAAGGTGGCCTTAAAAAATGGTCTTAATTATCGCGTCAACTATGTCGAGGGCGGTGGCGAAATCGATCTCTTTGACTATGTGGTGGGTAAGGCGCCGTTTTATATCCGCTTCTTCCCTGAGCTAAGCTCGGACTATCCTCTGCATCTTATATATGTCAGTGATTCGCCCGGTAAAGAGATTGAGGGCAAGGTCTGGGGCAACGGCTGCGGGCAAATTTACGACCTGAGCCAGGTCAAAGATCAGTTTATATATGACAATGGAATGCCGGTAACCAGCTCTAGACGCCATTATTTGCATCTGATGGCTGGAACTTTTGTCTTTTTCCAGCTTGTTGAAGAGCGCCTTTTCATGGGCTATATTCGCGTGACGGATTCTAGGTACCCCAATTTTAATTGTCAGGAAGCTCAAAAATGACAGACAAACTTTTCGTTTCGGATTTAAAAGACAAGCAAATATTGCAGTCGGCGTTTCTTGCAAAAAACAAAACTTTGCTGACCGATAAAAAAGGCAATCAATATATCTCCCTTGATTTGAGCGATAAAAGTGGCAGTGTCGATGCCAAAATTTGGGATAATATCGAAAAAATGAACAACTCCTTTGAGTCCGGCGATATAATTATGGTGAAGGGGCAAGTTCAGCTTTTTCAAAACAAAAAACAAGTGGTGATCCATAAAATTGATCCAATCAAAGATCAGGTGAATTTTCAGGACTTCGTTGGCGAGATTCATCAGTCTCCAGAAGAGGTCTTGCAAGAGTTGTTGCAAATTGTTGAGAAAGTGGAGTCGCCTCATATCAAGCAACTTATTAAAAGTACCCTCGAAGATCCATCCATCAAAGAGCTTTTGTTAAAATCACCAGCCGCGAAGTCCATCCACCATGTTAAAGTGGGTGGTTTGATTGAACATATCTTAGCCATCAGCAAGCTTATGGAATTCATTGCCCACCAGTACAAACAATTAAATTTTGACCTGCTACTATTTGGAGCGATTTTTCATGACATCGGTAAAATTTGGGAGCTGGAGTGGACCAATAAGGGTATTCGCTACACCACCAAAGGACGTTTGGTCGGGCATTTGGTGATGTCTTCAGAGCTTGTCGAGAAAAAAGCTTCACAAATTTTAGGCTTTCCTGAGGACCAAGTCACATTGCTTAAGCACATCGTTTTAAGCCACCACGGGCGCTTGGAATACGGGTCTCCAAAAGTTCCCATGCTTCTTGAAGCCTATGTGGTCTGGATGGTTGATGACTTGGATAGTAAGATTGACTCAATCACCCAGTTTCTCGATCAAGACACTTCGGGTGAATCATCGTGGACGTCCTTCAACCAGTTGTACACTCGTCACTTTTTTAAAGACAATCTAAAAAAGACAGACCCATGATTGATTTTTTAAAGGCTTATAAAAAGAATGATCCGGCTGTCCACTCCCTTTGGGAAGTGGCCTTGTTGTACCCAGGGCCTCGGGCCGTGTTTTTCCATAGAATTGCGCATTTTCTTTATGGCTTAAAGCTCTATTTTCTGGCCCGGCTTGTTTCCGAAATATCAAGACTTCTGACCCTTATCGAGATCCATCCAGGGGCTCAAATCGGCGAACGCTTTGTTATCGACCACGGTGCCGGCGTTGTTATTGGCGAGACCGCTGTTATTGGCAATGACTGTTTGATCTATCATGGTGTCACACTGGGCGGAGTCAGTACGCTGCGAGAAAAACGCCATCCCACCCTTGGCAATGGCGTTTTGATCGGGGCGGGTGCTAAAATTCTTGGTCCTATTCTCTTGGGAGATGGGGCAAAAGTGGGCGCCAACTCTGTGGTCAATAAAGATGTTGAAGCTCAAACCACAGTCGCTGGAATTCCAGCCAGGCCGATTAACAAAGCGCCCTCGATGCGTTCCGAGGTGCCACCGTCGCAGTCAGTTCCTCACAGAATAGAAAGAACAAAGAACTGACTGGTTTATAGACACCATGATTTAGGTAAATACTTCAAGGTTTGTGATTTTTTCCCAATATCTTCAAATGTTTCAGTAAAATGGCGATCAATCTACAAAGGATGATTTGCCATGAAAATTTTAAATCTATTTTTATGCGTTTTGCTGGCCACCTCGTTTGTCGCTTGTTCTGATGATGGTGAAAAACAAGAAATGGCTCAAGACCGAGCTTCTGTTTTAATTGATGAACAAAATGATATTGCCAATCAGCTAAGAAACATGGGAACTCCCAATACTCTTTGGTCGGATCAAAAATTGGATCGCTTTGAAAGTTTGATTGCAGAATTAGAAGATGTTGAATCTGAATTGGGAGCCTTGAATGGAACCAATGGTATTACCGTTTATGGCACCAATGAAACTACAATACCGAGACTACGATCAGCGTTAGCTTCAGTCCGGTCTCGAAAAGCTTCAGGGACGATGTCGCAAATCACCATACCAACCCTACCAACACAGGGTCTGGGACTGATGGATAGTGACCGATTCCCCGAGCGTCAGTCACCACCGGATTTGTCAGGACTTTTTGAAGACGTTGAAAACGGAGAGCGAGCCGCTGAACTTGAATCCGAGATTGCTGCTTTTAAAACCGAGCATCCATCGTTGTTGGCGATTGATCTTACCGAGTTGAGTTACCCAGAGCTTGTGGAGTTGGAGGCTAGTACCAAAAACTACCATGGGATTTTGACCGAATATATTGAGATTATGCAGGACCGGGCCAGTCGAGGCCGTCGACAAGCCACTCTTTTTGATCGTCGCTCCGACATGCGTGGAGTGGCGGACGCGATGACATTGATGGTGGATGTTGAGGTCATGACAACTCAAAGTGATTTGCGTCTGGTTGAGTTGGTGTTGGCTCAAATTGAAAATCAAAAGACCGAAGTGGCCGAAGATTATTTAATGAGCCAGCCCGTGGAAGTGGCACCGACTAGCGAAGGTCGCTAAAAGAAATTGTGTTGATTTCTAAAAATTAAAAAGAATAGCTGTTTTAAAGTCACCCCCAGGGGTGGCTTTTTTTATTGATAACAAAAGTTGATCTCAACTAGGACGGACTCACTGGGCGCAAGCTCGTTGTCGGTTGACACTTTTTTATGGGCTCTTACAATGGGGCATTCGTAAAAAAGGAGTCACCATGAGTGTAAATGAAAAGACTTATCAGAATAAACAAGTCCTAGAACTACTCGATAAAATTTATCAAATTGAAGTCACGGGTATCAATCAGTACCTCCATTTTTCATTTATGATCATGGGCTACAATCGTATACCAATACAAAGTTGGTTTCGTAGTAACGCCAATGAATCTATGACCCATGCGGTAACCATTGGTGAAAAAATCACCTCCCTAGGCGGCCATCCGACCATGGGACCTCCAAAGCCCACAGAAAACAATGATCATTCGATCCTCCAGCTTTTGCATGAGAGTTTAAAGCATGAAGAGGAAGCTGTTGCTCTCTACAAGCAACTTGTGAACATTGCCACAGAGCTGGGCGATGTGGCTCTCGAGGAGATGGCCAGAGAGTTCGTTCGCAATGAGACCGAACACGTCGACGAGGTTCGCAAAATGATTCGAACGCCAGAGGTCAAGTAGGCCCTCTTTTCATATTTAAAATAAACTGAAAAGACTACGGCTAAAGGTCGTGGTCTTTTTTTATGTCCAGTATTTAAGCGACTTTTTAGGCAAAAAAAGGACCCTTCTTTGAAGGGCCCTGAGGAATGGATAGGGTCTGTTGTAGGATAATGTAATGTTACAGGGTTGGGGTGTGGCATTGACGTTTGGTCGAGATGAGCGCGTTACCTAAGCCAGCAACCCCTTACGATCCCCTGCGATTCTTATTGTGTTGGTGGCCCTAGCCCATAGCGCAACCGCGACAATTCAAATCTATTTATTTTAAAATTTGTCAACGTACGTACCGGTTCAGAGAAAGCCCGATGCACCATCATGGTGCTTTCGGGTGGTGGTTAGTTTTTCGAGCCCTCTCAGTTATTATTGCCTTCTGAAATTAGAATACTTCGGGTGCGTGACAGTTTTTGTTACGTTTCAGAATGAAACGGACTAAAGTTTGTTTTTCGGAAAAAGCTTAGAATTTTTCAATGCTTAGATTAAACTCAAAGGGTGGCTACAGCTAAAAATCAACGTCAAATTGAAGTCTACCGGGCCATCACTATGCTAAAAAGAGGTCGTCCGGCCGATGTGATCCGTATGGTGGCACCTCTTCTTGATCAAGATGCCAACGACCCTGCTTTTAAAAGAGCCGTGCACCGGGACCTAAAGTCGCTAATGCACTCCAATCAGATCGGTGTCGATTATTACACGCCAGCTGGTGAGCTCATTCCACCGGGAGAGGAAGAAGGGCATCAAAATGTTCGTGTCGAGTACTATCTTTTAACTCACATGGACCAAGAGATTACCGGATATCAACGTTTCTCTGAGCTTGGCGGCGACATGATCGCCAAACCTGTTCTTAATTCGGTCATTAAATTCAATGAACATTTGAACGAAGTTCCTGTAAACACCTACCGCATCTCCTTAGAAATGCGCACAGGTTTTTTTATCCATATGTGGATGGCTAAAGAAGATCGGCCAGTTAAATTGATTATCGCTAGAACTTCGAAGGAAATGAGTCAGAAAAGTGCGCGTGAGTCAGTTTTAGAAAAACTCGATACTCGCTCGGCAGTTCTGCTACTACCCAACAAGGCGGTTTCTCGACTTAAGGTCGAAGATATGACTGGGCACTGTGAAATTGATTTCACAAAAAAACAAGAGGAAGTTTTACTTAACGACCATAATTCGCACAATGGCACCTTTAAAGCTTATGGCGATGATGTAAAGAAAACCTTTATGAATTTTTATATCAATGATCAAACCATGGATGGGAATTACCAAAACTTACTTTGGGGAGAGATCTCTGAACCCATGACTCTCGACGTTCCTAGTCTTATTAAAGCTGGTAACAGTCTTATTTTTCTAGACAGCGTCTAGACCCTTCGTCTTCAAAAAAATCATCTGTCTCGTTTCGCAACAGTCCTGTCTCAATCTATGGTGACTCCGTAAAAGTATGCCTCTTGTTGATTTAAGGCCTGCTACAATGAAATCACGCTAGTAAAGGGAGGAGACTCAGATATGGCATCCACTCAGTCAGAAGAAAGCAGCTATCAGAGCCTGGTTGAACTCCTTGATAAGGGACACCTTGAGGCCTGTGTTCGCGGATGTATGAGTCATATTGACGAATTCGGTGACTCGGCAAAAATATGGATCCTCGCCGGCAGTGCGCTTGGTGCTAACAATAGACCCAATCAAGCCCGTAGCGCTTTACTTTGCGCTCTTAAAATTGATCCCAACAACGAAAACGCGCAAGTTAACTATATTACCTCCTGTTTGCATGGTGGGCACAAACAAGATGCGATTAAGGCTCTCAAAGAGTTTCTTCCAGAGATGTCTGATGATTGTTTGGCTTTTAAAATGGCGCCTTGTTTGGCGGAAGCTTTGGAGATGGGAGTTTTACATTCCACAGATGTCGCACCAAAAATTTGGATTCGAATCGAAAATATCCTCGACTCTGTCGAAGATGATTTGGATGATAGTGGCAAGGAAGTGCCTGAATTTGAACTCGAAAAAATTGCCAACAGTTCTGACAACGTCATTCAATTTCCAATTCGGAATCCAGAGCTGCATGCTCAAATGCAAAAGCCAAAGGCGGTCGCTCACTTTATACTTGAAGAAGCAGAGTTTAAATCAGCCACCTTATATATTGAGCAGAATGCCTTTCACATTAAAGGATTTGACCACTACGTGGCGTCGCCTCCGGACTTTGATGAACCCTATGGAGAAGATGCCATAGTACTTAATCCAAGAGATCTGGCGGAGTTTCTGTTTGCTGGACATCCTCCTCAGTCTTTGAGTTTTTTGAAACTGGCGCGTCGAGATTGGGAGCGAAATGGCAGTGACTTCTATTTGTATGAAAGTTTCTGTGAGTCAGACAAACGTTTAAACGGTAAGCAACTTGTCCACGGCCATAACTTTGAGACACAAAATATTCATTTCAAAAAAGAGGCTTTGTGGGAAGTCAATATGAACGACGTCTTGTACCCCTTCACCGCCAGCGCTGACTACGAAGCCTACAGACGCCTGGATGAACTTTGGTCTCCCCCTTATTTGGGTGAAATTGTTTACAAAGAACTTCGTAAAGAAATTAAAAAAATAAAAAGAAACCGAAAAAAAGCCAGTTGAAAAATACAGGCCAAGATCCACCTTGAACGGGCGGCAGTGTTCCAGGTGCGTTGCAGTCACTGATATGGGAAAACCATCTTAAATTTTCAATAGTCTTGCTGTCTTTTCGTTCTGAATTGAGACACCTTTGTTGAATATGACCTTTAAAAGGGTTTTTCGGGCGTCGCATTTATCCTGAAATGATAAAATAGGGACTATGAGAGTTCTTATAATTTGCACGATGCTGATCACACAAATCCCAGCGTTGGCCTGTTTTCAGCCATCACCCGTTGAGCTGCGTGAGTTTTTCGAAGACGCCTCTCTTTGGACAGAAGTGGAGTCAGCCGATGAAATAATTCTTGCTAAGCAGCGTCCGGTTTTCTTACGTATTGCTTTTAACAAGCCTTCGGTAACAGAAATTCGCTGGGGCGACAACCTTATTTCAGGCGACAGTCTATCCTTGTGTTGGAAGACTGAAGCCAAAAAGAAAATTGAAATTCGCAAAGGATTTTTTAAGACAACTTTAATTAAAGTCAAACCGGGGCTGCTAAAAAGTTGGATTCCTATTGATGGAGATCTATTTTATCGCAAAGACGCAGAGGTCAAAAAGCCGCTCAACAAGCGGGAGTTGGCTGAAGACGGTTGAGTGTCGATTAATTGTTTACAGGCCTGATATTAGAAAGTAGTTTCCCCTTAAATTTTAAAGGGGGAGATATGAAACAGGTGATCTGTTCTATTTTAAGTTTATTTTTTGTGCAGATTGGAATGGCGCAAAGCCAATCCGTCGAAGAGTTAGCCACCGGTCTTGAGGCCATGATTAAAAACAATGCCGATCAACTGGAGACTCATGATCGTCGCCAAATCCGTAGGAATTTACGACAAATACGTCTGATCTTCGCCGACTATGGAATCTTTCCTGGAAACTCAAGTGGTAGTGAATTCACCCGAGTTTACAGCTGTTCTGATCAGTCGGATCCAGCGCTCTACCGCACAATTTTTGATTCTCAAGGGCAAGAAGTTCGCTTTGATAAACTGGGCGTTTACACCCAGGGTGGCGACGATCAAGAGAAGCGAGCCTGTGAAGCGGAGCTCAGTCAGTCCGAGCTGGGTGAATCTATGCGGGGAACCTGTCGTTGTGAAAGCCATGGGGGAGATACCCAACTTTATTTTGAATTGGTGGATCAAGGTTTTGAAACGGTTGCGGGTGTTAAAATCAACACCTTCACAGTCGGTGGAGATGATGAAGAACGCAATGATTGCCTAGCGATGGCGCAGTCTTTGGCTATTTGTACCGGCCTTTAATTGGAGTGACAGTCAGCCGTGGGCGGGGGCGTATTAGCATCTTCGTCCACCGGCTCCATTGGGGTGTCCGAGCCCTGACTGGCAATTCTTATGTCAGAACAAGAAAAATAGGGCCTTGGATTCGCAGGGTCCTCAGTCATTTGTTGAATCATTCGAAGCGTGCAGTTGTCACAATTCAATCCCGCAGGAAGTTGTATATTGACCTGATAACGGTGCGGAAGATCATTGCGGTTGTTTTGGGTGTCTTGCACCGTTGTCAACAATGTGAAGGTCTGGTCATTGTCCGACGACAGGTAGAACTCAAAATATCCAGGATGGTTGATGGTTTCTTCCCATTGCACAGTGATGGTTTGCCCGGTATTGAAGGTTGCCACAGGCGTTCCTTTGGGAATGCCTCCACAAACTCCACTCTTTAAGTTGGCATCATTGCTACGTCCAGGGGTGTTGCCTCCAGGCAGGAGCCGGGCGTGACCCCAAGCCCAACTGGACAACATCGTTAAAAAAAGTATAAGGATCGGTTTTCTCACTGAGCCCCTCCACCAAGACATGATTTATGGAGGGCGATCAAACTCTGTTTGAGGTTGCCAGTCGAACTTTGAAAAATGGGTTTTTGATCGTGAGAGAAGCGGGACAGATAGCAATTCACCTCTTCAAAATTGTAAGCGGCGCCAGGTGCATAGTCTGCCGGATTATCAGAGGCCCCTCCTGTATTGTAAGATCTTTCCGTCAAGGTCAGGCAGATAGAACCTTGAGGTGCGTTTTCGACACACTCCTCACGAACAGTGGTGTCGGTCTGGAGGTTTGGATGAAAAGAACGTCGTTCGCATTTTATCAAATCCACATTTTCACAGTCGAGCTCGGCATCAAAGTTGAGGAGTTTCAGGGAAAGGCTTGCCGAATGGGTGCAGCTTGAAAGAGAGTTCAAATCTTGGCTTGTGGACTGGTAGCCATCACAGTTGGTGTATAGAACCAAAGCTGGAATTATCATTAAGTAATGATAAAAATTGAAATAACGTTTCATGAACCCCCAAGCCTGTTCAATAAACGGTTGCCCTATCCGCTTTCTATTATCGCTTGAAAACCTTCTGTTTCCCAGTTTTGGAGCTGTCCTATACCGGAATGATACTTTTTCGCTTCCGCCTAGTTTTCTGTTTCAAATTGACACTTTCTTGTGAGGGATAGGCAAAAGTTTTGCGCTGTGGGGGCAAAGTCCCCCCCCGTTCTGTCGTCAGACAGGACGGCATTGGAATTTTTTTCCCTGTAATTGCTTCTTATTAGTTCTCGAAGGAAAGCCGTAAATTGGCTCTTGCGGACAATTTTGAGCGTCACCTTTTTACAATTTTCCTGTCAATAGCTGCTATTCCCAGTTTCCGAGGTTGGCATAAACTTTGGTTACTAAAATCGGGGAGTGGGCTTCAAAAACTCAAAAAGTTTTTTGAAGGAAATAAGAGGTAAAAGATGGTGGCTAGGTTGTGGAGTGAACTCAGTATTTTTAAACGGGCAATGTTGGGTTCAGTAATTTTTATTCTGTTAACATCTCAATTGGCTAAGGCCGACGCGGTTCGAACCCCTGAGGGTGAGGCGGTTGTCAGCGAGTTTCTCGAATCACTGAAGTCTGAGGTTCTCACTGACTTGCAGGCTAAGGTGCAAACCTATGTTGATCTGATCGACTGTTTTGAATCGGCTTCTTGCCAAGAGGCTGACGAAATTTTAACCAAGTATCGAGAATACAGAATTTATGTCGGACTCGTTCAGTATGCGGACCTTGAAATGCGGATGCGGCAAATGTCACATGGCTATGTCGTTCATTCTGGAATTCGCTTGTATTTTACGACTCGCAACGAAGAAGGGCGCGAAGAATGGGCCCTGATTCAACAAATATATCGCGACGACCAAGGGGCGTCGACTCGTACCTTAGCCAATCTTCAATTAAATGAGCAGTCACGGGAGTATTATGAAATGTTACAAAACATTCGTCGCGGCTCTTACAGTCATTACTCGGCTGCGGTGACGGAGTACCTTGGTGCCTATCCTTTTTTTGGACTGGCCCGCTCGCAAAGTTTGACTCGTCAAACCGCCATTGAAAAAATCGAAGACAGTGGTCGTGAATTCGAGAATGTGATGAATAGTGTCGAAGGTTTACAAGGGCACGAACGCTTTGAACTTCTTGGTTTTACAGCTGCCCTAGAGCAAGCGGTCAATCATCTTTCTGATGAACAGAGCACCATTATCGCCAACTACATACAGGCCATGAATAATGAAACTCGCTTGTGGGGAAAGATAAAAAAAATCTTCACCAGCTGGAAAACACTCGCTCTGGGGACTTGTCACATTACAACTTTTGCTTTGGCTGCGGTTCCACACCCTTTGGTTCAAATTGGTCGATTGGGTGCTGGGTTTTTATGCGCGTCGCTCGGATTAACCCTGACTGTTAAGCATTTGGGCGAGACCACTGCCGACCTTATTCGGCAAATGCAATATGGTGCCACCCAGTCTTTTAGTCGAGAGATCCTTAATCAATACGTGCGTTCCTATTTCACAACACTGGTCATGGCGATGCTCTATATTATTCCCGCCGTTCCAGGTCTGAAGAGTCGGGCCTATGGAATTCAGCAAAACTCAGCGATCATTCGTCGGGCTTACCGCATGAATAAATTGAACTTGCGACTGCGGGGGCGGGATCTTCGATTCAATCGAAACTCCTTTTCCACGGATGTTCGAAACTTAGGGCGGTCCTATGCCCAATACTACGGTGAAGAGTTAGCTGTGAATGCGCTACTGACCGCTGGCGGACATTATGCTTCAGCGGTTTCAAGTCTGTCGCGGGCACTGTCTACCTACCGCTTTCAGGTCAATCCGACACAAGTTATTATTCTACCATTTTCAGCGGCATTGGCTGATGTTTAGAGTACAAAATCCAATGTCAGTGGGGGAACTGTCGTGAATGTTTCCTTTGCTTAATGCAAAAGGCACATAAATTCACGTTTGTTTTCTTGGCAGGTTTTTGCAACTTGATCGCAAGTTCCGGTGTAGAAAACCTCATTGTCTTTGGTCAGATCGATTCCAAGAACCATTTTTTTGTTGGCAACGAATTGCCCACACTCTTGCACCGTTCTCTGTAGTCGGTAGGGTGTGTCCATCAAGATTTGCGGCTTTTTGTTAATGGCCAAGTCTTTAAAAAACTGCGTCCGTTGGGAAGACTCTCTTGGCGGAAACCCTAAAAAATCAAAACAAGTAAGACGAACACCACAAAGGCTAAGAAAAGTTGTCAGTGAAGAAGCTCCAGGATTGGATGTGACTTTGATGTTCTCACTTCGGCAAAGAGCCACCAACTCTGCACCAGGGTCGCTAAACCCCGGGGTGCCGCAGTCTGTAAGTAAAACCGCTTTTTGGTCATTGCATAGACGGCTCAGACGCTGAAGGTCGCTGGTTTCGCTGTGTTCATTAAGTAACTCATAATTTTTAGGAGTTTCTATACCCAATTCTTTGAGCAGACGAAACATCGGCTTGCGTTCCTCGCCGATGTACAACTCCGCCTCTTTTAAAGTGGTTAAAGCCCTTAATGTGATATCACCGAGGTTTCCAATCGGTACTGCGACAAGTGTTAAACTCATAGTACGGACCTATCCTATTTCTGTATGACTGGCAATGGCCTTTCTGGTATGTAAAATTATTCTAATTTGACTTGTGAAATTGGAAAAGAGATCTTCGTGATCGACAGCAAGGAGGGTCGCCATGAAATGGAAAGTTTTGCAAACTACAGAGATTTTTAAATCAGGACTCTTCAATTTAAAGTCCGAAAAGTTGAAGCTTCCTGATGGGCGAGTTATGCCTCGCTATTATGTGATGAGTTTTCCCGATTGGGTGAATGTAGTGCCGTTGACGACTGACGGTCAGGTGATTCTTGTTAAACAGTACCGCCACGCCTCAGGGCAGTACCACTTGGAGGTACCAGGAGGGTCCACCGACCCGCATCGAAATGAATCCATGCAGGAAGGAGCGCGGCGCGAACTTCTTGAAGAGACCGGCTACGATTCCAAGAATATGCAGTGGGTGGCCTCTCACTATCCCAATCCCGCTTTGCAGACCAATCAAATGCATACCTATATCGCCCATGATTGCGTTAAAGTGAAAGAGCAGGAACTGGATGAGTTTGAGGAGTTGGAACTCTACTTTTGTAGTTTAGACAAGTTGCGAGAACACCTGTATAGCGGCGACATCAGTCACAGCATCATGGTGGCTTCGATTGCATTGGCTTTAGAAAAGCTTAACCATAAGTAAAATCCGCGTCGATAGAGAATCTCTACCCATCTACAATTTTAATGGCTGAAAGGGTCAATCTGACCGTTGGTGCGGACAGTCGTTTTTGCCTGAACGGGCGCCAAAGGTCCGGTGCCCCTCGTGTATAAAGTTTTGATCTAAGAACGAATAAGGTGGTTTGCGGACAAAGCTTGCGGCGTTGGGCTTGATTTTTGAATTCTTATTTCCAAAATTTGGTACTTATCGTATTGATTAAAGCTGCTGAGTGGGTTTTAATTAATTTGGATTGAGAAGCATTGGAGGGCACTTGTCCAACGAAGGTAAAGATATTTTCTATGCAGTAGAGAATCCTAATGCCAAGGAAGTGGAAATTTCTCTTATTGGTTTTCTTAGTGAAGACTCAACCATGCCGTCCGCCAATGTGTTAGACGGAGCCCAGAAACTCACTGTCGATTTCAGTCGCTTTCATGCTATGAATTCAAGCGGAATCAAAAAATGGATTTTTTTTATTGATCAGGTAAAATCGGTAAAAGATCTCAAGGTTGAGTTTAAGGCCTGTCCTTCTTCCTTTCTCCGAGTGGCTCGCTCAGTCACTGGTGTCATGCCTCCCGATGTTGAAATAATATCCTATCAAGTTCCTATTTACTGTGAAAAATGTGATATCGATTTTTCAATTTTGCAAAGTAAAGAGAAATTGAAAGAAAATATCGATAATTTTGTAAATAGTATTGAAACCTTGGATTGTGAGACCTTTCCTAAATGTAAAGCCAATCTAACTGTCGACTGTAACACCAATCTCTACAGTTATTTTCTAGAATCCAATTAAACCGATATTTAACTGGCGTCTTTTAATTCTATTTCTTGTTTTGGAATGAAAATTGAAAGTTGTGTCCCTTGGTGATCGGGATGATTTTTTATTTGAACTTGGCCATCCAATTCGTTGACGATGCTTTTGATTGCACTTAGGCCAACACCTCTACCGCTGGTTTTTGTAAGTTTCTTGGCTGATGACTGCCGGTCAATAAAGAGTAAGTCTTCCGGTCTATTCAGTTGTTGTTTTATTTCGGGGGCAAGAGTCTCCCATTGCTGTTGAATATAGTCCTGGTTCAGGCCTTTGCCGAAGTCTTCAAGACAAAGGTTGTATCCCATATCTGTATTGTGAGCGGATACGGATATATGGATGGGGGTCTTTAAATCGGGCAATAGATATCCGTGATCGATACAGTTCTGAATTCCGTGAGTAAAAATGGTCTGCAAGGGTTTGTGCAAGGATTCGGGCCAGTCCCATACTTGATCGTCAATCGAAAGTGTTTGAAACTGACTTGTGGTTTCTGATTCACGCAATTGCTCCTCAATACGATACCGAAGGTCGCCTAAATATTTATAAAGTGTCCAGTGAGATGATTGTGCAGAAAGCTTGCCAAACAAATGCTCTGCCACTTGCTGAAGCTCACTGTTAAGCGAGAGGTACTGCTTCGCTTTCAACTCAAAATTTTCAGCATCAGGTCTTGAGACAGAAGTTTCAAGATCATGGATTAAGTTTGAAACCTCATCCATTTTATTAAGGCGGGTGTTGCCTTTAAGGCTATGCAAGCGATGCATCAGTTCAGTGCTAGTCTCTATGTTAAAGTTCTTTAGTTCGTTAGCAATAGAGTCCATGTCCTTGATAAGCTGCAGGGCTTCGCTGGTACTGCTACGAATTATCACCTGGGTAAGATTTTGGGCATGACTCTGTAGTCTCTTTTCTTTTTCAAAGCGACGTTCATTAATTTTATCTTTGGTAACATCTTCGATGCTGACGATTATTTTTGCTACCAAATCGTCATGCACCAGAGGCGACCAAGTCAGTTTCAGATATTGACGTTGTTTGCCTTCAAACCGAGTGATTTCTTTGGGTAGATGCTCTTTATTCATCTCCCAGTTCAGTGTGTCTTCTCCCAAACACACAAAAAATGTGTTTTTTATTATCGAAAGCTGGTCCGAGGAGATCTGGCTCTTTGAAAAAAGAACATCAATGAATGGCCTTCCGTCAAGGTTCTCGTCGGGGAAGATCTCGTTTATTTTTTTCGAGTAATCGGAGTCAATGTTGCCTTCAAGGTTGCAACTTAAAATTCCAACATCGACGTTATCGAAAATTGTTTTTATTTTTGTTTTTTGCCGAGCAATTTCATCGAGTGCTTTGGTTAAGCCAAGTTCATGTCGGTCGGCCATGGTTTTTTCGACCCAGATTAAAATTGAGGAAAGTCCGGTAAAGCACAATGTATCGAAAATAAGAACAGACAGTGGAAAATCTTTTGAATGCAGACCCGTTACAGGAATAATCGAGTTATGTGAAAGCCAGTCGATAAGACACGACATAAAAATTGCCAGTGACAGTAGGCTTAGACGGATGGAAATTCTCGATCTTGAAAACGCAATAATACTATAAATCAGTGGTAAGAAAACCAGGTAGTAGCCGTTGAATGATTTTCCAAAAAATATTGCAGCATTCATTCCTGTTATCAAAGTTAGAGAGTAGGCGGAAAGTCGAGCCAGAAAAAGGCGATGATTTTTATTTAGGTAGAAAATAACGACCGGCAAGATAGCCATCGAAGAAGCAATTAAAAATGAATACCAAGGAACCGACATTTTCTGCATTTGCACATTGATTAAAATAGCCATCAATAAGGCAAACATCGTCATACCATTGGTCAGGATTGTGATTCGATTACTGGTTTCACCTTCAGACTCACTACAACCAAGAGTGGCGATTTGAATGAATTTATACTTTAGTATAGTTAGCAATCTTTGCTCCGCTAGGTTTTCTATAATCCTTATCGGTTGATTGGTTGAATTTTATTATGATTCCAAAGTGATTCTATACCTGTTAGAATATTTTTAGTTTAAGATCAGCATCCTTTGGAATCTAGTTATGAAAAAAAATCCTCTCTCAGAAAATGTTGCTCAAGCCATTCAGGAGACCTTCCTGGCTCGAATCCGTGCCTATGCGAAAACCGAGGAAGGCGAAATCATCAAGCAGGATGTTCCGCCAGGACGTCTGCATGACCTAAGTCTGGTCGTTATATTGCTTGCTGGTGAGCAGGTTCATATAACCTTTAAGGTTTTCTTTGATCATAAGGAGTGTGGGGAGCTAATAAAAAAAATATACACTCAGTCTCCCAACTCCACCGATCTGCGAAACCTGGTTACTGACTTCTTTAAAGAGGTTAGTAACTTAACGGCTGGGCATATGAAATGGTTGTTTGAAAACTCAAAGGTCGACTGTAATATCAGTCTTCCTATTGCTCTAAGAGGTTTTGACGAGTTTTTCTTCAACAAGATAAAAGATGTTTCCAGCTTCGAGGACAGTTGGGCCATCGCTTTTCCAAGTGGCACTGTTCATTTTTCAAATATAATATCTTTAGATTCAAGCCTCAAGGATGTCGACTTGTCGATTTCCGATCAGGCTGGAGAGATCGAGTTTTTCTAATGGGAGATGCAATGAAAAAAATCTTAATTGCAGATGATTCTGAGACCCTTCGGCACCAATTGTCGGAAGACTTGCAAGAAGCCGGCTTTGATGTGCAAACGGCTGTCGATGGATTGGCTGCCATATCAGCCTTTCAGTCGGATCAAGATTTCGATGCTGCCATTCTTGATGTTAATATGCCTGGGGCTACGGGAATCGATGTCCTCCGGCGCTGTATTGACATCATCGAACAAAAAAATGTGGTTGTGTTTATGTTGACTACCGACTCCAGTGCCGAGCTTAAGGAGGCCGGGAGACAATTAAAAGTACGAGCTTGGATCACCAAGCCTTACCAAAAAGAATCGCTTGTTGGTGCATTAAAAAAGGTATTGAATTTATGAACGAATCAACCATGAAAAGTCCCTATTTCAAGGCCACTGAGGAGGTGGTTCTGATCCTAGAGAGGTCCAAAAAAAGCAGTGATGAATTTATAGATCGTCTGCCAGGGCTCTATTTGGTTGCCGATCAGGCAGGAACAATCTACCGAACCAATAACTCCTTTAAATCGTTAATGCAGCCAGGTCAAAAAAAAGATAACCTGTTTAATGTTTTTGATTTTTTACCTGAAGATCAAAAGGAATTATTCAAAAATAAAATGGATCTGGCGTTCGATACTCCTCACAAAACCTTCTATTTTGAAGTCTATTTGAAATTCACTGATAAAAAAATGAAGTTCAGTATTGGTCTCTATTCATGGTTTGTGAACCAAAAGGTTGATGGCGTACAGTTGTTTTCGATCGTCGGAACCGATGTTTCGGAACTCGAAACGGCCGCTCTTGATAACAAGCGAATGAAAGAAGAGATTCAATCGGCTGAACAACTCCAAGCGCTTGTATTGCCGGAAAGAAGGCGTGAGGAAAAAGATTTTAGTCTCTACTCCTATTATCAAGCGGCTGCCGAATGTGGTGGTGATTTTCTTTACCATGAGTACAATCAAGGCCTGTTAAGAATTTGGGCTGGCGATGTCACTGGTCACGGTGTCGGGCCCGCCATGGTAACAGGTGTGGTGAAGGGGGCTGTGTCGATATTGGAGAAGCAAAAAAACCTCGATATCGTCAGCAAAATGCGACACCTCAATCAAAGTCTTCTCGATTTCGCCAAAGGCGAGTACTTTATGACTTTTCAGATTGTCGAGATCGACCTAAATGCCAAACAAATGCAATTCTGTCAGGCCGGGCATACTGAAATTTTTGAGTTTCTTCCAAAGTCTTACCAATCAAGTAACAGTGTTTGGGAAGCTGTGAATACTCTGTCGGGTGAGCCGAGCACACCCTTAGGAACAAGTGGCGAACCTAAGTTCAGCGTAGAAAAGCACAGTTTACGTTCGGATGCCTATTATGTCTGTTTTAGTGATGGTTTTGAAGAGGCTGAAAACTCCGAAGGAAAGCTGTTTGGACAAAGAAGGCTTCTTGGAACTTATCTGAAGTCTTTAAGTCAGGACAATGATCTTGCCAGCGCCTGCGACACACTTCTTGAAAGAGTTCAGCGCTTCGGTGAGTTTCGTCCTCTGATTGATGATATCTCTTTGTGGAGTCTTAAGCTTAAAAACAAGTAATAGGTCTGAGGTTGAATAAATTGACTGTCAGCCTCACAGTCCGATCGACTTGATCCAGTTTACAGTTGTGTCTGTTTTAGAACGTGAAGCTGTTGATTTTAAAAGCTGTTTCCGGTGGTTGCATGCGGCCAGAATGGGTCGAATCAAACCAAATCAATTTCACTTCAGGGTGGTCCTGTGCGACTCGATTGAGGACGACCGGTTCGTTGTCGATGAGCCAAAGATCGTAGTCTTTTTTGTCTTTGATGAGTTCGCCCATGAGCAAGGTTTTGTACTCTTCATCTGAATGATCTAAGTTTTCTTTTAAAAATAAAAGAGATTCATCAATCGGAAAACCCATAGCATCCAGTGACGACAGTGTGCCATCCCACATTGTCGATTTGTGGCGTGCTGTAAGGTAAACAAATTCCACTCCCAGCTCTTCCAAAGTTTGGATCCAATCCACGGCTCCACGTACGGGGACATCCGAATGTAGGTACTTGTTAGAGAAAAAATGGGTTTTCCAAAACGTCTCCAAATCTTTTTTCGAGCCAGGGTTTTTTTCTTTGAAATCAACTCTTTTCAGCGCGTGAACTAAGCCGTAGTCGCCAAATTGGCATTTAGCACTTTGTAAATCAGAGCAGTCATCGGCGAATTGTTTGCTTTTGGCTTTAATCCAATCTTCTAAAATCGCCTGATTTCGCTGATGTGTTGTCACCAATGTCGAATCAATATCGAGAATAAAGAAGTTGTTTTTTTCGGGCTTTTTTAAGGTTTCGAGCAGTGACGGTGTATCCATATCAAAAACTTACTGAAGGTCGAGCCAGGTTTCAACTGTTTGACAGTTTCTTAATGAAATTCTGTGTCTCAAAGTGAGATTTGTATATCGAAAAATTTTCGTAGCCAATATACTAATAGGGGAAATCAAACATGGGACAGTCATTGAAAAAAATATGCGATGTGAAAATGGGGCACACGCAATATGGGGGGCAAAGTTTCCAAGAGATTCTTGGAATGCTATCTTCCGGCGTACTTCCTTTCAACAGCTTAGCTTCTGATGTTGGCAAAAACCAATGGCAAGATTTGCTGTCGTATAACGATTTTGCAAGTTTTTTGGCTGGCAAGCTTATGCTAGCTTCAAATGGTTATTCTTACGACTCACTTTTTAATCACTGGTACGTGAAAGATGGTGATCGTAGTTTTGGTCCCTTCTCTTTGTTGCAAATGCTAGAATTTTTCCATCAAAAACGTCTGCATCTGGACAACCTTGTGCGCCATCCGTCGTCGGAAAAGTGGGAGCCACTGAATCGGTGTGGACCTTTTGAAGTGAAAAGCTTAGAGAAGTTATTGAACTGCCAAGAATTGAAAGGCATTTTCGGGCGTCGGCAATTGCCTCGCATACCCTATGATAATGAAGTTTTTATCAGTGCTGCCGCCGAACTCTATCGTGGAGTGACCTGGTCTCTTTCAGCGAAAGGCTTGGGTGTCGTTACTGACAAATCAACAATCATTAACCTTGGACAGAAGGTGAACATCATTATTAATGCCAACCATGAGCATGGAGCTGTTCAGGTTAAAGGTAAGGTGGTCAACCTGAAAAAGGAAACCAACTACGAACGGGTCGCCGTCGAGTTCGACGAAGAGAATGAATTTCTGAATCAGTTTATTGATCAAAGAGTTCCAAAACTTTAACTCTCCCTCCGTCTTCAAAAGCTGTTTATTTTTTTTAAATTCAGATGATTAGAAAGCCTTCTTAGATTGATCCTGACCATTTATAAAATCTGTATATTATCGCGGATATAGCAGGCTCTGGACGATAGGCGGGGTGAGTTATTTCCTTATAGAAATACTGTCATAGTATCGACGATGGTCCAGTTCGATTCGTAAAAATTCGATTATTAAACAGACTTGAGACCAGAAGATCTGGCTGTGATTTGATAGACTCTCCGCACCCCTAATAGGCTTTTCTCTAGTTGGTACTAGACATTTATATAGGGGGACCTCAATGAAAGCACTATTAACAATCGTGGCACTACTATTCGCAGTGAATGTGCAAGCCGCAGATGCCAATGGCTATTTGGTAAAATTAAAAAATTCGAGAAACATACAGGCATTCAATTTAGAAATGAATCGAGCCGGTGTTGATTTAAAAGATTTAAACTTCAAAAACTGGGTGAAGCTTGATATTTCGGCGGAAGAGGCTGAGATGCTTCGTCAGCATCCGGATGTCGCTCATGTTGAAAAAAATATGGTCTTGAAATTACAAACGAACATAGAAGTTCATGATCCCATATTGCGTTCGCAGATTGAAGAGATGGCCGCTTATGAGCAGTTGAGTGGAGCGTTAATGCGTGGAGAAGATAACCCTGAGATTCCCTTAACTGTAACGGGTGGATCGGGAGCTGATCCTTTGTGGAATAAACAATGGGGAATGCAGGATAACGATGTTCAAGGGGCATGGAATGCTGCTGGAACCAAAGGTAGTGAAGATATTGTTGTCGCCGTAATTGATACGGGTGTCGACTACACTCACGAAGACCTTGTCGACAATATGTGGAGAAACCCAGGTGAGCTTGGCACCGACGCCAACGGAGTTAGTAAAGCCACTAACGGTGTTGATGATGATGGTAATGGCTATATTGATGATGTGGTCGGCTGGGACTTTGGCCGCGATGACAATAAGCCTTATGACCTTCATAAAACCGGATTTCAGCTTCTTTTAGGAGGTAACCCTGGACACGGAACTCACGTTGCCGGATGTGTGGCCGCGACAGGTGACAATGGTAAAGGAATCGCCGGCGTGGCTCCTAATGTGAAAATCATGGCTATGCGCTTTTTAACAGAAGAAGGGCAAGGAACAACTGAGGGAGCTATTGGAGCGATCAAGTACGCTGTCGACAATGGCGCCCATATCCTGCAAAACTCGTGGGGAAGCGAAGGCGATGGTGGCGATCAAGAGGCTAGCCAAGCTCTACAAGATGCGATTCAATACTCACTTGATAAAGGGCGTCTGTTTGTCGCTGCGGCAGGGAACGGTCACCAAGGTGTGGGCTATGATAATGACACCGATGCCAAACCGGCTTACCCGGCATCCTATCCGCACGAAAATATCATTTCGGTAGCCGCAACTGATGTAAACGATGCCTTGGGCTCATTTTCAAACTGGGGTCGAACCACTGTTGATATCGCAGCGCCTGGTGTGGCTGTTTTCTCAACGGTTCCTGACAACGTTTATCAGGACACCGTCATTGATATTCCTGGATTGATCACAGCCACATGGGACGGAACATCTATGGCGGCTCCACACGTTTCGGGAGCTGCGGCATTGTATATGTCAAAGTATCCCAATGCCGACTGGAGAGAGGTGAAGCAAGCTATTCTTAATAGCGCCACTCCCATCAATGCCATGCAGAACAAATCGGTTTCAAATGGTAAATTGAATGTCAGAAATTTAGTTCAGTAAAATTGTGGTTTGGGGCCTTTGGCCCCCGCCACTGAAGAGATCGAAACCCACCAACGGTGGGTTTTTTTATTGTTGGCCAGGACCTCCAGAAGTGAAGTGAGGGCCGGCTTGCCACTGGACTTTGGGTCCAGATCC
Organism: Bdellovibrionales bacterium; assembly: GCA_964230555.1. Classification (GTDB taxonomy): domain Bacteria; phylum Bdellovibrionota; class Bdellovibrionia; order Bdellovibrionales; family JAGQZY01; genus JAGQZY01. Next base: position 68,158 of record CAXRIX010000078.1, on the reverse strand, counting down.
CCTCCTCCCTTGGTCTAAAAATCTGTCCTAAGAAAGCCGTAAATTGGAGTTGCACAATCCATGGAGTTTTTCAAAACAAGATTTTGCTATGATAAACAGGTGTCAAATTTCCAGCGTTTTTCAATCGTACTCGCCCTAAGTTTCACTCTGTTCGGATGTGGTGCTGACTCAGACAAAAGCTCGATCCAAGATGGTCAAGAGCTGCCACTGATCGCTGAACAACCTTTGGTTCGTGAACCGACCAGTGTTCCACAAATTTGCTCGGCCTTGGATTTCGATGACGTGTCTTGGCCCAGTGATTATGTGGCTGCTGATGAAATGGCTTTTGCTCTAGGGATGAACATCACCGGGAGTTTTGAAGGACACGCCGGCTGGACCAACCTTTCCAACAACTTTGATGGTCAAGGTGTAAGTATGGGTATTCTCAATCAGAATCTGGGGCAGGGAACCTTGCAGCCTTTGTTGATCAATTTGCGTGACACCAATAAGTCTGTTTTAGAAAACGCGATGACTCCAGCCATGTTACAATCGCTACTGGAAATGTTGGAAAATTGGGAGCGTTCCAGTGTCTCGGGTTCGACCCAATCGGCCGTCCGAGAAGTGGCGACGGAACCAAGAAGTTTGGTGCTGAGCACAGATCCTAATATCGATAAGAAGTATGCTTATGCCGGGATTCAAACATTTAGTAATTCCGCCAGCGTGCGCTGGGCGAAAAGAACATTGTATACCGATTCAGCAGGTCGAAACTTCAAAACCGCTTGGAAAAATGCTTTGAAAGAAATCGCCGGTCATCCTGACTATGTGTCACAGCAAATAGAGGCCGCCCAATACATTCACGATCGAGCTTTGGATTATAAGGGCCGCTTGGGTTGGAAGCAGCTGCGCGCTTATTTATTTTTATTTGATATCGTTGTTCAAAATGGAAGCTTAAAGGATAAGCATTTTGAAGAATACGAAGATTGGCTCTCCGAACAAACCTCTCGTGTCACTGAAGAAGAGCAAATGCTTGAAATGCTTGAGATTCGCATCAAGGACGTGATTCCAAAGTGGGCCAAAGACGTTCGGTCTCGCAAACAGACGGTGATTCTTGGATCGGGATTTGTTCATGGTGAGGATCGCAACCTGCCGGTTGAGTACTGTTACGATCCTATTTTCAAATATTAATTCGGGACCTTCTCGTTACGGAAAGCACCCGAATTTTGTTCAAGTCTCATTAAACCATTCTCTGGCTTCTAATGAAAATTATTATCAATTTTTACTGTCTCTAAGATTTTGACAGGCTATGCAAAGTGCCCCATTTGACTTGATATTTCGCCATTTTAAAGGGATGACAGAGGCAATGAAAACTTGCTGAGAATGAGGAGCACTGGGAATGGCACAATCAAACCCTTTACCGGCCAATCAGGACATCGACGAACTTTCGAAGTCCTTTGCATTTACCACCAAGCTCGATGATCTTGTGGCTTGGGGGCGAAAAAATTCATTGTGGCCGATGCCATACGGAACCGCTTGCTGTGGAATCGAACTGATGTCCGTTATGGGACCGAAATATGATTTGGCTCGCTTTGGAGCCGAGGTTGTCCGTTTTTCGCCGAGGCAGGCCGACCTTCTGTTAGTGGCTGGCACAATCACCGAAAAGATGGGCCCTATTTTGGTCAACATCTACGAACAAATGCTTGAACCCAAGTATGTTATCTCAATGGGGGCTTGCGCCAGTTCTGGTGGCTTTTACCGGGCCTACCATGTGATGCAAGGAATTGACCGAGTGATACCTGTGGACGTCTATGTTCCGGGATGTCCTCCCACTCCCGAGGCCGTCCTCGACGGAGTGATAGCTTTACAGAAAATGATCGCGGACCATAAGCCAAGACCTTGGCGAGACAACTGGGTGAATCCATATGAACAAAGTGCAAAATACTAATTTTAAAGCGGACCTCGAAACACAATTCAAGTCAGAGTCGCCCCAGTGGAAGTGGACGCAGTCCTACGGTGCTGAGATTTTAGAAATTCCCGCTGGGCATGTGCTCTCGGTTTTTGGATTTTTAAAAAGCTCTGGCAGCTTTGACTTTCTTATGGATATCACGGCCGTTGATTATCCCGGACGCGAAAAACGTTTTGAAGTGGTCTATGAACTCTTGAATACAACGAGCTTTCAACGCCTTCGTATAAAAGTTCTTTTAGGGCTTGAAGAAGAGGTTCCAACTCTCACTAAAATCTGGAGAGGCGCCGATTGGTTTGAACGCGAAGTTTATGACATGTTCGGTATCAAGTTTACCGGCCACCTCAATATGCGACGTATTCTGACTCATCACCAGTTTGTTGGTCATCCTTTGCGTAAAGATTACGATGCTGATCATCAGCAGCCTTGTGATACGCCGTTGCCTATTCATTTCGACAACGATCCAAACTATAAAGAAACCGATGAAGAAGGCTTGGTGGCATTGAATATTGGTCCCTCCCATCCAGCCACTCATGGAACCTTACGGGTGATGGCTGAACTTAAAGGGGAGTATATCAATCGAGCCAATGTGGAACTTGGATATCTGCATCGATGTTTCGAAAAAATGGCTGAGACCCACGAATACAATCAGGTGATTCCTTACACCGATCGTTTGAATTATTGTTCGGCACCGATAAACAATGTGGGGTACTGCAAGGCGGTCGAAAAACTACTCGATGTGGAAATTCCGCCCAAGGCGCAAGCCATTCGCGTCGTCCTTTGCGAGTTGTCTCGATTTATTGACCATGTGGTCTGCATCGGTGCCAATGCCGTGGACTTGGGTGCTTTGACAGGCTTTTTCCATCTCTTTTCTTTGCGTGAGAAAGTCTACACTCTTTTTGAAAAACTGTGTGGAGCCCGCCTGACAGTTTCCATGACTCGTGTGGGAGGAATGGCCCAAGATCCCCCAGAAGGCTGGTACGATGACGTCTTGGAGACTTGCAAAGAGTTGCGTCAAGGTGTCGCCAACATTGAAAGACTTTTGAGCCGCAACAAAATCTGGATGCAAAGAACTGTTGGAGTCGGAGCCATTTCGGCTGAAGAAGCTATTGAATGGGGTTACACCGGGCCGTGCTTGCGAGCCGCCGGTGTACCGATGGATCTACGTAAAGATCAGCCCTATTATATGTATGATCAGTTGGACTTTGACGTTCCAATCGGCTCAACCGGTGATGTTTACGAAAGATATTTAGTTCGTATTGAAGAGATGAAACAATCGGTGAAAATCGTCGAACAGGTTTGTAAAAATATTCCCGAAGGCGACTACACCATTCGCGACAAGCGTATTGTTTTGCCGGAAAAGAAAGATGTTTATGGAAATATCGAAGGCTTGATGAATCATTTTATGTTGGTGATCAACGGCATTCGGCCGCCAGCTGGTGAAGTCTACGATTACACCGAAGCCGCCAACGGCGAGCTTGGTTTTTATTTGGTCAGTGATGGCAGTGGGGCTCCGTATCGTTTAAAAGTGCGCCCCCCTTGTTTTGCTATTTATCAATCCTTCCCGGGGCAAATTCAGGGAGGCTTGGTGGCCGATGTTATTGCGATTTTAGGAAGTATGAACCTGATTGCTGGCGAATTGGATCGTTAGAGGTAAAAAATGTTTGAGTTGTCTGCGGATGGAAAAGAATTTGTAAAAAAGGAATTGGCTCGCTACGAAACCATAGAGTCGGCTATTATTCCTTCTCTCTACCAGGTGCAAAAGGAAAACGGTGGCTGGGTGTCTGAAGATGCGATCGCTCACCTCAGCGATCTTATGGGGATTCCCGAAGCTCGCATTAACGAGGTTTTCCATTTTTACACTATGTTTAACAAAAAGCCGGTCGGCAAATACCACGTGCAAGTGTGTTGTAATGTGGCCTGTGCCATGGCGGGAACCCGTGAAATGACGGATATGTTCCTTGATGAACATAAAGTCAAAGAGGGTGAAATGACTGAAGATGGTCGTTTTACTTTCACCCGAGTCGAGTGCTTGGGAGCTTGTGACAAAGCGCCAATGATGCAGGTGAATGAAGATTATTATGAAGATTTAACGCCCGAGTCGGCGCGCAACTTGTTAAGGGATCTGAAGTAATGGAAGTGAAAATTCTAACCGAACATTATGACGATGATAATTTTAGAACTCTAGAGGGTTACAAAGCCAAAGGTGGTTACGTCGAGCTTGAAAAAGCTTTTAAGATGAAACCTGAAGACATCATCGCTGAAGTGAAAGCTTCGGGGTTGCGTGGCCGTGGTGGGGCCGGATTTCCTACCGGTGTGAAGTGGGGGTTTTTGCCAAATAACGGTGAGACTCGTTATCTTCTTTGTAATGCTGATGAAGGTGAGCCTTGTACGTTTAAAGATCGTATGATGATGGAAAGAGCGCCACACCAATTGATAGAGGGCATGATTATTTCCGCCTTCGCGATCTCTTCACCAAAAAGTTACATTTATATTCGCGGTGAGTATGTCTATGCCGCGAAGGTTGTGGAAAAGGCCATCAAAGAGGCCTATGACGCTGGCCTATTAGGAAAAAACATCATGGGCAGTGGTTTTGATCACGACATGGATATTTACTTAGGAGCGGGTGCTTACATTTGTGGTGAAGAGACGGGTATGATCTCTTCACTTGAGGGCAAAAAAGGTCAACCCAAATTAAAACCTCCGTTTCCGGCGGTGCAGGGTTATTTAAAAAAACCAACGATCGTCAACAACGTTGAAACTCTGGCAGCCGTTAAATACATTATTCGCGATGGGGCCGAGGCCTATAAAAAACATGGCACCGAGAAATCGGCTGGTACCAAACTTTTCTCTGTGGCCGGTGATGTCAACAAACCAGGAAACTACGAAGTTCCTTTGGGCTATCCGTTGATGGACCTTATCAACAATGAGTGTGGTGGCATGAAAGGCGGCGAGCTTAAGGCCGCGATTCCGGGTGGAACATCGGCGCCTATAATTACCGCTGAAGAAATTCAAAAAGCGACTCTTGATTATGAATGTCTGGCCGAGATGGGAACTATGCTTGGTTCAGGTTCCATTGTTATTATGAACGACAAACGGTGCATGGTGGACATGTTAAAAGTGATTTCACATTTTTATCACCATGAATCCTGTGGACAGTGCACACCTTGCCGTGAGGGTACGGGATGGCTTCACAAATTGGTTGGCAGTGTCGTCGAGGGCACAGCACAAGAGACTGATATCGATTTGTTATGTGAAGTGGCCAATAAAATGAAAGGCCGAACCATCTGCGCGTTGTCTGACGCCGCGGCTCTTCCCGTTTTGGGAATTGTGCCAAAGTTTCGAGACGAGTTTCAGTTCTTCATCCGAGAAGGTTATTCTAAAGTTAAAGGACAAGCCCATGCTTAAGTGCAAGATAAATGGCAAAGAAGTTGAAGTTGAAGAAGGCACCTCAATAATTGAAGCCTTTAAAAAAGTCGATCAGGACATTGCCCACTATTGCTGGCACCCTGGTCTTAGTGTTGCTGGCGTTTGTCGCCTTTGCATGGTTGAAATCGAAGGCAATCCAAGATTGCAAATTGCCTGTAACACACCAGTCACTGAAGGTATGGTTGTCACCAACCAAAGTGAAATGGTTAAAGATGCGGTTAAGTGGGGCCTTGATTTCCATTTGATCAATCACCCGTTGGATTGTCCTATTTGTGACCAGGCTGGGGAGTGTGGCTTACAAGATCAGTACATGCAATTTGGGCGCTATGATTCTGAAATGGGACAGCCAAAAGTTAAAAAGAAAAAAGTAGTCGACTTAGGATCTAAAATTGTTTTGGATTCTGAACGCTGTATTCTTTGTTCTCGTTGTGTGCGTTTTACCGAGGAAGTTTCTAAAACCAATGAATTAGGTATCTTTAATCGCGGGGATCATTCAGAGATCGGCACTTACGCTGGTAAGCCCCTTGAAAATGATTACTCAGTGAATACTGTTGATATCTGCCCAGTGGGAGCTTTGACCTCTAAAGAGTTTCGCTTCCGACAACGGGTGTGGTTTTTGAAAGATAAGCCTTCGGTTTGTACTGGTTGCTCAACAGGCTGTCATGTTGATGTTTATTTCAATAAAGAAGGCCTGTGGCGAGTTAAACCAAGGTATTCAGAAGTCAATGGATACTGGATGTGTGATGAGGGGCGAAAGATTTTTAAGTCCACCAACGTCATGACCACTGAATTTGTTGGCGAGCGCGACGACAATAAAAAGCGCGCCATTAAAAAAGAAAATCGTCTAACTCAAGCCATCCACAAAGAGAGTGGCAAAACCGTTTACAAGACAGCTCTGGACTCATTGGGGCTTTTGCGTGAAAAAATGAACGGTGTGAAAAAGGCAGCCTTGGTATTGACGGGCCAGTACACCTCGGAAGAGTACACGGACCTGCTCGGCTTCTGGAAGAGTCAGTTTGGAGTCGACAATGTTTATCACTGGATCAACCATGAAGATCAAATGAACGAATTTGATGGTTTATTGATCCGAGGAGATAAAAATCCAAACACCAAAGGCTTGCAGCAAGCCTTTGAAAAAGCCGGCATCACCGCTAAAAAAGATATCTCCAATATCAGTGATATGGATCTTGTGGTTGTCGCTGGTCCAGAGAATCCATGGACATTTGATGATATCCCCAGTGTGGCCCAATCATTAGCAAGTAATAAATCGGTGGTTTGGTTGTCGGCGACCCATGTTGAATCTGCCGAGCAAGCCGGTGGAAACTTTCAATTTATACCGGTTAAGACATTTGCTGAAAAGTCCGGAACCTTCGTGAACTTTGAGGGTAAAGAGCAGAAGTTCGAAAAAATTGATATTTTTGTGGAGCAGGCGTTGAGCCTGTCGGAAATTGCCACTGTCCTGAAGGGCGATTTCGTTAAATTGGATCCTGTGAATCAGACCGAAAGAATTCACAATGAATTCGTGCATGAGAGAGGATAGTTATGGCCGTTGTTAAAGTTCAAAAACCGAATGTAAACAGTCTTTGGTATTTACCGGGAATTTTTTCTGGAATGGGTTTCACATTCAGTACCATGTTTAAAAATCTTTTTAACAAAAAGAAAATGGCCACTCTGAACTATCCAGAACAAAAATATGAGTATTCGGCGCGCTTTAAAGGAAACCATGTCTTAACCGTTAAAGAAGATGGTGATATTCGCTGTACCGCTTGCATGCTTTGTGCGACGGCCTGCCCGGCGGATTGCATCACCATTGTGGCTTCAGAAGATGAAGACCCCAGTGTTGAAAAATACCCTATCAACTATGAAATCGACATGCTTCGCTGTGTATTTTGTGGTTACTGCGAAGAGGCCTGCCCGGTGGACGCCATTCGCATGGGGCCCGAGTGGCAAACCCCCGGCAACAACGGTGACAATTTTGTTTATGACATTCGTCATTTGGCTTATCGAGACAATCTCAATGAAGGCAAAGGTGTGCCCTCGGTGGTCTCGGATAAAGATCGCCACAAAATGGGTATTTGATTGCGAAAAAAAATGAAAGAATAGAACTCAAGCCTATCCGGGTTGTCCGTTGCGGATTCTCTATAGAGAATCCATCGGGGCCTCACTTTTTTAATTAAAAACTAAAGTAAAAATTGTACTCGATAACTTTTAGCTGCCCGGATTCGTAGTGTCTAAATCTGGGTTATAAAAGGTGGATTGGCAAGCGCCTCGGTAAGTGACCAGCTCGTTGATTGTAATGGTTGTGCCGGCTGTATTAAGAGTGCCGTCCCACTCGCGAACAATACTACAATTTGAAATATTAACATTCCTTTTGACGGCCTGCAGGTCGGTTCCGGACACCTGCATTTCCAGAAGAAACTGACCGATTTGATACTGGTTGACGAAAATCTGTAATTCATCATCCACACGTTTGGCTCGACTCACCAGAGTCGTAAACGAGTCGGTGTTTATATTCGGGCAGTCGGTGCCATTAAAGACGCGGGTTCTGGAAAGGTTGGTGACGTTGAAGTCACCGGCTGGGCTTGTTCCAAGTTCGTAGGTGTCGGTCTGATCAATACTACAAAACACCGGTCCATCAACCTCATTGTTGTTAACGGCACAAGCTGATAGCAATAATAATAGGCCTAAAAGAAATCGAGCACTCATCATTCTATTTTAGGTAACCATTGCTAGGGTCGCAAAGTAAAGCCCTAATTTGTAACATAAGTGTTGTTATCTCAAACTTTGGGATAGTCCAGTCCTGTGCCTAAGTATGGCTCAGTATGATTCATGGAGTTAGACGAGGGAGCGCTAAAAGGACTTTCAGTTTTCATTTTGAGAATTCCAAGAACACGATGGTTTCAGTGCTGGAGTTTGTTAAAATTAACTTCAAGACATCTTTCAATGGTGGGGAGAGTAGAATGGGTTTGAAATCACGAATTTTTCTATTTTTTGGTCTTTTTGTTACTGTTATCAGCTTTCAAAACTGTGGCAAATTGGTTTCTAAAGGAGAATCTTCGCAGTCTACTAATATTGAAGGTTTGGCTGACACCTCGTTTTTTAAAGGTGACCCCTATGACCCATCTCTGATCCCATTTAAAATCACGACTGAGGATGCTATTAATGCGGCTCGATTTTATAATAATCGAAATGGGTTTCGTGCTATGGCTTTCACCGAAATTGGTGAGATGTATGTTTCAAGTTCAGGTGATAATCAAAATGTCGAAGATCAAGCGGACTGGGACGAAGCCGTTTTAGAAAGATGCCAACTTCAATACATGAATCGACCCTGTTCTTTGTTTGCTTCAGGCGACTTGATTGCGCAAGATCGGAATGATTTTTTAGTAAACTTCAATTCAGTGATTACTGTGCCCGAGACATTCAGTGGGCAATTTATTCCTGGTAATATCAACCACTGGCAAAACCATGCAGAACAGACCTATCCTGACGTTGATCCTGGCGAGTTCAAATCTTATGCCGTCGGTCGGCATGGTGCCACCCACTCTGGTTGGAGTCGCGTCAGTCAAGAAGATGCCACTCGCCGCGCTATGGAGTTTTGTGAGGCCATCATCGACGAGCCCTGCACTTTGTACGCTGTTGGGATGAATGTGGTTTTTGATTTGAATGATTATCAATGGGATGAAAAAAGGATCATATATGGTCCCGCTGCTTTTAATGCCGACACCATTCCTTTTGTCGATGATAATGTTCGTGAAATCATTCGTGCCGAGCAAAGCCAAAGCGCCTTTTATGCTTTAGCCCTTGATCGCTATGGTTTTTGGGAGTCGGTTCAGTCGACCCAAGCTGTCACCCAAGCCGAGATCAATCAAATGATAGCGGACTGCAATGCCAAAATTCCACCTCCTGCTCCAGGGGGACGCCGCCGAGACTGTTTTCTTTATTCCGTGGACGATCAAGTGGTTTATACCCGAGAAAGCTTCTCCCTGGCCACTTTCGGTTACTCGCTTTGAAGGATTGACGGGTAGTTTGAATCGCGTAAAATAAAGTATGCGTTTGGATGCCCAGCCGCCATTTGTTTGGCGTCAGATGAATGAATTCATTAAAAACAAGTTGGGAAGCCCCAACAACGTGTACTTGTACCGAGGTTTGCATCACGCTCTTTTCGAGACTTTGCTGGGGCTGCATTTAAGATTCACCCACAAAAGAAAAGTTGTAAAGAGCACAGGCTTTGGCGATCACCTCACCCATGTTGAGTTGGAGTTGGCAAAACTGGGCGTGCGCTGTAAAGACAGCTTTGAAAAAGAAATGGCAAAAGAAGAAAAAGCCGTCCTGGCTTATGTCCATGATCTTGACGACGCTATTACCGGAGAGCTCTACAATAATATAGAAACTCTAAAAAGTCTTCAGAAGCACAAGATCTATCGAATTCATTTGGCGCATCATCTGTTCAGCGTCAATAAAGGTTTTGTAAAAAACCTCAGCGAATTTGACATCATCATTGCATCAGTCAATAAAAACTACGCCTTGGTCTTTACAGGCGACAAAGTCAGTTTGCCAATTCTCACGGTTTCGCAACTCCCTTGGACCATAGAAACCGATTTGGTTCGGGTGGCAAAGGCGCTAGAAAAGAAAACCGATCTTTTTCAACCAGAAATTGCTCAGTTTGAATCGACTCTGCCCGGCGGGGTGCGGCCTTGGTTTCGAGAGAGAACGGCCAGACGACTCTACGATCGGTCGGTGGTGGTCTTGCAAGACCACGATGGCGCAGCGATGATGGAGTTATTAAAGAAAACCCTATCTGTCGAGAAAACTCCGCTGGGAGAAAACAACAAATTTGAAACCACCAGTCTTTGTCGTTGGCAAAATCAAACCTGGTTTGACCAGGCCGAAAAAAAAGGCCTACCTCCTGAGCAAATGCAAGGGACTCTGATCCTGGATGGGCAAGTGGTCAACACCGCCTTTGCTCAGGTCTTCAAAGACTGTCTTGTCAAATTGAATGGTCTCTCGCAGTAAAACTGTCTCAAATTGAAACGTGTCAAATTATGACGTCTTAAGCCTCTAAATTTAAAGCTAAAGCTGGGGGCTTTATGTCTAAACAATGTTTGATGTTAACATTTGTTATACCCATTTTATTTATTCAAAGTTGTGGGTCTATCACCAACTCGGGGGTTCGATTTTCGAAAGAACCGTCGGTTCAAGAGCGATTTGGCGATATCGACTGCCTGACATTTTCAGATAAGAAACAAGAGACTGATTGTAAAGACACCACCTACGGTCTTTTGGGATCGCTTTTCTACTTGCAAGACCGAACCGATGGGGCCGTTCGTCCCGAGACCTTATTCAATCGTTTTGATGAAGAGGTCCCATTCAATGCCTCTCACATTACCAGTGTCAATGTGATTCTAGAAACCGGATATGAAGCCGATTATAAAGTTTTAGTACCTGAGGTTTTCTTTCCCTCTCAAATTTTTAGTGATGGCTTTCAAATTGATGAGTCCACTTATTTAACAGATCACAATGATCAGGTTTTGGTCGAAGCCTTTGCGATGGATTTAAAAGGTCGTCTGCAGCTCGCCGGACAGCAACCGGGTCACTATCTTTTTGGAGTGATCTCTGATGATGGATCGATTTTAGATCTTGATGTTGATGGCGATGGAACTTTCGAAACACTGATCGACAATGATGAATACCATTCCCCGCAATTAAAATGCTCTGTCACTCCTGTCAAAATAGGTAGCAACTCAAAAATGAACATGCGTTTGCGATATTTCCAAGGGCCACGCAATGTGATCGCTTTGACTCTGTTGATGAAAAAAGTCGATCCAAATCATTTTTCCGAAGATGAGCTTTGTGGCCAAAGAGATGCGCAAAACGGCTTTCAATTTTTTGGCGAGTACCCAAGTCCTGGGTATCAGCCGGACTTGGTCAATTCTCCTTTCGGAGACCTGCTCAGTCGAGGCTGGTTCGTGCCAACAGCCGGGATGTTCTTGCTGCCGTTGGAATTATAGAAAGCTCTTAAAATACTCCATGGTCTCTGCTAATCCCTTTTGAGCCGGGACTTCGGCTTGCCAGCCGAGGAGCTCTTTGGCCTTTTGAGTATCAGGCTGACGGACTTTTGGATCATTTTCTGGAAGCTCGTGGTAATCAAAGCCAGCGGTGTTGCCAGTGAGCTCATTAATAATTTCACCAATCTTTAGCACTGTCATTTCATCATTGTTTCCAACATTGACCGGAGTGGAAACCTCACTCTCCATCAGGCGGATCATTCCGTTAACCATATCCGACACATAACAAAGGCTACGAGTCTGTTTACCATCACCATAGACGGATAATTTTTTATTCTGCAAAGCTTGCATAAAAAAGTTTGGAATCACACGGCCATCATTGGGGGCCATACGAGGTCCGTAAGTATTGAATATACGAATGGTCCGAGTCTCGGCTTTACCAGTACGTTGGTAGACAGCCGTTAGGGCTTCACCAAAACGTTTGGCTTCGTCATAGCAAGACCTTGCGCCTCGACAGTTGACGTTGCCAAAGTAGGTTTCTGGCTGCGGGTTGACCAATGGGTCGCCATAAACTTCACTGGTGCTGGCAAAAAGAATACGAGCACCGGTGTTAGACGCGAGATCTAATAGATTTTTATGACCATACGAACCCACCATTAAAATTTCTAAGGGAATTTTCGAGAAATCAATCGGCGAGGCCGGAGAGGCTAGATTGTAAATTCGATCATAAGTTTGATCGGGAACCTCTTTTGAGATGTCCATTTCCACAAAATTAAAGTTCGACTCTTGGCTCAGGTGAGCGATGTTTTCCTTGCGACCCGTAATCAGGTTGTCTACGGCATCAACGCTATGACCTTCTTTTAAAAGAGCATCGACCAGGTGACTTCCAATAAATCCTGCGCCGCCAGCTACTAAAACTTTCATTTAAACCTCATTGAAAAAAGATTGGCGACCAATGCAGTAATACTCAAAGCCATGTTTCTTTACGTCTTTGGGGTTCAAAGCATTGCGTCCGTCAAATATGACTTTTTCTTTCAAGTTTGCAATAATTCCATCAAAATCCGGGTTGCGAAACTCATTCCATTCGGTCACGATCAACAAGGCGTCAGCCCCTTTGCAGGCTGCGTTGGCCGACTCAGCTATTTTAAAATCACTTTTGAAATAGGCTTTTGCGGTTTCAGTCGCAATGGGGTCGTAGGCCACGACGTTGGCGCCAGCGGCCGTCAATTTCTCGATAATATATCCAGCCGGAGCTTCACGAACATCATCGGTGCGCGGTTTAAATGATAATCCCCAAAGCGCGAAAGTCTTGCCTTCGATATTGCCGTACTTTGCCATCACCTTGTCGAAAATGACTGTCTTTTGTTTATCATTGACCTGGTCGGCGGCTTTCACAATGTTCATTGTTGTGCCACTGTCCTCGGCGGTGTGAATAAGAGCCTGAACGTCTTTTGGAAAACAGCTGCCGCCATAGCCTGAGCCCGGGTAGAAAAAAGACGGGTTGATGCGACTGTCTGAGGTAAACCCAGCTCGAACTTCGTCAATATCAGCACCCACTTGATCAGCCAGTGCGGCGAGTTCGTTGGCAAAGGAAATTTTGACCGACAAAAATGAATTGGCGGCGTATTTAGTGAGTTCTGCTGATGTGTTCGACATAAACAGAATGGGGTGCCCATTTCTAACAAAGGGAGCGTAGATTTTCCCCATGACTTTGGCGGCGGCCTCACTCTGGCATCCTATCACCACTCGGTCGGGACGCAGGAAGTCATCAATGGCGGCACCCTCTTTTAGAAATTCAGGATTGTTCACAACCTCGTGGGGCCACTCGCTGTTGGCATCGATATAGTCTTTTACTTTTTTACTGGTACCAACCGGGACGGTGCTTTTTAAAACCACAATTTTTGCCGAGGTGGCATTTTTACAAATACCCTCAAGGACGCTGAAAGTGGGCCCCAGGTCGGCGCTTCCGTCGGCGGTCTCTGGGGTACCGACGGCGATAAACACAACCTCTGACTGTTGCAGTGCTTTTTTTAGATCCAAAGTGAATGTGATTCGACTTTTGGCGGACCGTAGGATGTCTTCGAGACCCGGTTCAAAAATGGGAATCTTGCCGTCATTCAATGCGTTGATTTTGTCGGGGTTGTTGTCCACACAGGTGACCTTATGACCCACGTCGGCAAAACAGACTCCGGCAACCAATCCGACGTAACCTGTTCCTACTACAGCAATTTCCATAATCTTTACCTTGGCAAGAGTCCTATCAAAAGCTTAGATACAGGGTCTATGGTTAGCAAGGAAATACGCCTTAAGCAATGGCTTATGCCGATTTTAAAGGTGGCATTGGCGGGTAGTCTTATCTATTGGCTGATTGCTTCAGGACGCTTCGATCTCAACGCCCTTAAGAAGATCAGTGACCTTCAAGTATGGGTCACTGGCGTTCTTATGTTTTTGTTCGTTTTGGTTGTCAACTCCAAGCGCTGGCAAGTCCTGTTGCGCTTCGAAGACGTTCAGGTGCCCTATATGCAAGTCTTTCGCCTGTCGCTGATGGGAATCTTTTTTAATTTCTTCATGCCTGGCGGAGTCGGTGGAGATGTTATCAAGGCCGGCTATCTGATGCGCGACCAAAAAAGCAAACGTGTCTTCATCGGTTGGAGCATTCTTATTGATCGTATTTTTGGCCTGCTGGCCCTGCTCCTTTATTCGGGCCTGACCGGTGTTATCTTTTATTCTCAGCTGCAACCCAGCCTGCAAGCCAGTTTTCTATCTTTGAGTGTGATGATCCTTATTGGCTTTGTGTTTCTGATTGCCTTTTTAATCTTAAGCCCTAAAGACAAGATCGGAGTCTTGCTTCGCTCCCACCCTTTATTGGAAAAGGTCCTGCATCCGCTGTTTTTCTTCTTCCAGCGTCCCCAGAAGGTGATTCTTCCTTTCTTTTTGAGTTTAATCTCACAGGGCACGGTGATCGGTCTGGGCGTGTTTCTAATCTTCTATTTAAAGATGGATTTTCCGATTTGGGTCTTAATGTTGATTTTTCCCTTCGGTTTTTTGGCGACAATACTTCCGATCTCACCAGCGGGCGTTGGGGTCGGGCAGGCGGCTTTCCTCTATCTTTTTGATAAAGTCGCCGGTAACGGAGAGTTTGGAGTTCTTGTCATAACCTTTTTCCAGGCCGTGCAATTCTTAGTGGGTCTTCTCGGAGGCCTGCTTTTTGTGTTATACAAGAAGAAAGAGGCTTAACCGTGGATCAGAAAACCAAATTATTAGCAAACAGCATTTCGAAATTATTACGCCGGGGCGCCGAACGGAATATTCGTCGAATGATCAATAAAACCCACGACGCCGATGTCGCCAGTGTTCTAGAGGTCCTTGATACAGAAGCTCGAATCTCAGTTTTTCAATTGATTTCCGACCCGGATCGCCAAGCCGAAATCTTGAGTCACTTGAATAAGAAATTTCAATTGGAAATTGCTCATGTTTACGAAGTGGGTAAGCTGCAAAAGCTCTTAGGTTTCATGGACAGTGACGATGCGGCGGATCTGCTCGGTAACTTGCCCGATGAGATGTCTCAAAAGATCCTCAGTGGTTTAAACCGAGATGAGTTGCAAGAAGTCGAAGAGCTGATGAGCTATCCAGAGGACTCAGCCGGTGGCTTGATGAGCTCTGAGTTTTTGACCATCGATGAATCTTTTTCCGTGAAACAATCCATTGAGAAAATCCAGAGTATGGATGAAGACCTTATCTCTTTTTATATTTACGTTATCAACGACACCCAGAGACTGGTTGGGGTGTTAAGTTTGAAACAGCTTCTTCTGTCCCGACCACAAGATATTTTAAAAGATATCATGTCTACCGATGTGATCTCTGTGAATATTCAAACCGACCAGAACGAAGTGGCTCGAGTCGTCGAAAAGTATGATTTCCTTTCTTTGCCGGTGATTGACGACAATAACGACTTGGTGGGAGTGATCACCGTGGACGATGTGATCGACGTGATTCGTGAAGAAGCCGCTGAAGACATCCAGGCCATGGGGATGGGTGGTGCCAATCTTGAAGAGTCCTATTGGACTCATATGAAGGCGCGAATCCCCTGGTTGCTGTTGGCCTATGCCGGTGGCGCGATCTGTTTCTTTATGCTGTGGACGACTCTGAAACCTTTTGATATCGACAATCGACTCCGCAATGCGATTTGTCTTTTGCCACTGGCCTTTTTTGTCGTCTCAACAGTCAGTAGCCAAACTGTGACGATGATCGTCAGTTTCCTCAGAACTCACGCGGCGACCACACAAAGATCCTGGGCGGATCTGAAAAAAGAATTCGCTGTCGGGCTCAGTTTAACAATTTTAACTTGTATTCTTTTTTTAGTGGGAGTTTTTTCGACCACCCAATGGATGCACGTGCCGCTGGTTCTTTCCGTGGTTTTGGGTTTGCAGATGTTAGCTTCGATTGTTGTATCGGTGGGTTTGCCTTTGTTGATTGGTCGCTTGGATTTTGATCCCATTGTCTCAGCCCCCTCCATCAGCATGATTCTTTCCAACATTTTTTCTGTAGGAATTTTGGTTCTTTATTATGCCGTCTGGTAGATTCATCAACCTTCGAGCCAAACCCTTTCGAGATGCTGACTTAATCCTAGATGTTCTGAGCAAAGAGGGCGAGCGTTTTGTATTCACCGCTAAAAATGCATTGAATAGCCGACGACGTTTTAGTGGTGGGGTCCTTGAGCCGTTCAATTTTGTAGAGATCTTCTACACTCAAGCCAAATCAGGGTTCTATTACGTTCAAGAGGCGCGAGTTATCGAAGCCTTCGCTGGCCTTAGAAAAGATTATCGAAAATTGGAGTTGGCCTTTCATTTTGTGAAACTTATCTCGAAGGGAACTTACGAGGGCCTGTCCGACAATAAAAATCTGTTTGATTTGCTCGGCAACTCGTTAAAGACTCTAGAAACTTCTGACACTCCTCATCTGTTGCGGTTACAATTTGAATTGAAATATTTATTTTACCTTGGATTTTTAGCTCTTAACGATGACACCGGTGAGTTTATTGCCAAGCCGGTTCGATCCCACCATGAAATTCATTTAACTGAAGACGAATATCTGTACCTCAATCAACTCACACAAAAACTTTTGCGCGAGGGTGATTTGTTGGAACGATCATCCGGTTTACAAGTTTGACCGCTAATTCTGCCCTTAAGCAGTGGTTTCTATTCTATTATTGTGCAGCCGGGATTCCGACAAGTTTCCTTGGAAGATTACAAAGACTGTGTTTATTCGGTTATGCGCCATGCGAGTTGGCCAACTGCAAATTCAAGTCGAGACCAAGACCCAGAAGGTGATGATACAGAAGGACAGCAGGTTCGTTCGTAGACAACGTTATTCTATTCCGCCGCAACCAGGCTGTTGCGGTGGAGGTGGGGATTAGTAGTTGAAAGAAAAGTTAGTCAGGACATTGTATTTGTTGTAGCGATTGGTTGTTGAATCGTTGACAATATAAGAAGCAATCACGCCCCAGTTCCAATTCGAGTTCAAGCGGCGCGAAAGTCCGGTGGCAACCGTATAATTATTGTCGGTTCGTGTACTCTCATAGTTGGAAATAAAATAGGCCAACCTGTTGTTCCACACAAAAGAAGACCAAAGCGCTGTCGTAAAGGTGACTCCAATATCCATTCTGTTAAAGGCATAGGTTGAAGATTTGGCATCATGAATTCGATAAGAGAATTCCGGAATAAGATATCTCTCCAAATCCTTATTTAAAACAATAATGCTGGATAACTTCATTTTGGCGCTGAAGGCATCCGCGACAGTTTCTTCACCAAGAATGTTTGAATCGACAGAGGCAAAAGTATAATCCCCTTTGGCGATCCAGTTGCGGTTTACAACCAGCGTGTTGTTAATTCCAAGTTTGATGGAATTCGAGATCGTGGCTGCACCGGTACCATCGAGATCCATGATAATTTGCTCATAACCAGGGATAAGATCAAAAACATAACCTTTACCACCCAGAGTTCCTCGGTGAGTCCATGGCACGTTCGCACCTAGAACCAAGGGGTCGGCTGTTTCAGCCACCTCATTGCTTTGGAAGCCTTCGTCAAAACTTTTGAGGGTCGTGACGTTAAGTTCGATGTTGATTTCATCAGACTGAGAATAATAGGGGCGAAATTTAGGCGCGACTTGCGCCAGAAGACGCCAACCATTCTCGTCGGTGACGTCATTGTTCTGGGTTAATTGATCGTCGGCTAAGATAATATTGGAATCATACATAAGTCCCATGACGCCACTGATTCGAAACCAATTGGCGCGCTTTTTTGCCAATGCTTTTCTATCAAGGCCGTACTCAATGTATTTTTCAGCTTTTTTGTCCATTTCAGGATTTTCAGAGGTATCAAGAACGAATTGAAAGGCTTCCTTTGATTTATCAAACTCGTTGATTTCAATGAGAGACAACCCCTTATAGAAAGATGCGGTCGGTGCGAGGGCTCGATCTTTTGCTTTTATAACTTCGTCGAAGTGTTTGATCGCCTTTTCATAATCCTTCAGTTTGTAAAATGACATTCCTATATAAAAATGTTTTTCAGGAACTCTTTCTTTTGTTGGTTGTGAAATGCTCAAAGCGACTATAGCTTGGTTAAACTTCTTGTGACGAAAAAGGCTTACACCATACTGTTCGTAGATATTTTCTTCAGACGGAGCTAGATTGGAAGCCTCGAAAAATTCATTCATCGATTTTTCTAGCTGATCGGCTTTTAACGCTGCAACTCCCTCGACAATCTGTTCTTTTGCGAGCTCTGTGTTTCTGCGCACTTGAGCGCGTGTCCAATAAGAGGCTTGTTTTTTTACTTCGCGTCTGCGTTTCTCCTCAATATTCCTCATCACTTCACGAATTTCTTCATTTTTAGCATTGGTGGCTTGCAAGTCATTTTCGTTGGCTAGAAAAAGTGATTGCAAAGTTGACGTATCGATCACCTTTTTATTTTCAACTTTTTGTTGATTGGCTAGTTCGATGATACTTTGACTTTCCGATTGCTCTGGAGACAGTCCCATATCGGCGCGGTAATTATTGTACGCCGCTAAAGCGACTTGTTTGTCATCAAAAATATCGACAATTTGTCCTTCAACTCGCAAAACTCTAAGTAAAAAAGGTTTTCGTTTAACCGAGCCATCTTCGATAAAATCTTTCATGAGTGCAATTCTGTCTTCAACCTGCAGCATAGATTGTGGAGCGGAGTATATTTCGGCGGCCACTTCTTGTGATTCAAGCACTCCAATAGGAAAGGCCACACTAAACACCCCAGAGTTCGGCGCCGTTTCGACCATATTCAATTCATACAATTTCTCTGTATTCTTGTTCCTTAGATAAACATATCCAGATTCTATAGAGGTCGGTTTTTGATTCCAGGCAACTTTTTCGTAAAAGAAGGAGACGGGGCGAGAATTGACAATAACAGCCCGTTTGTCACTATTCTCTTTGAAAATTTTGAATCGACTTTTAGCAGCCAAGGAAGTTTGCGCGAGTCCAGCCACAAGGGCGAACAATACAAGTTGTTTCATCTATAAGTCCTCGTTTTATCTTTTAAATAGTCTAAGGTGATCAATAGTTTATGACAATGAATTGGCGTCTAAGAATAGGCAAAAGACTGTGCTTATTTGCACATTTTGTAGAGTCTCAGTTCTCGACCTAGGTAGGGAGCTGAGCGACGGCTTAAAAAACAAGAAATTTAGTCAACAGAGAGCCTTCTCTCAAAGGCTCCCAACAAACCTCAGTTACCGCATTGCCCGGGAAGGCAGGGGTTGATGATCACCTGAACACGATCAGAAGTGTTGATAACTCCATCTTGAATGATGGGGTTGTCCATTGGCGAGTCCACCGGAGCGAAGTTGTCCATATCGACAATCCCTATATTGGGTTCGATGCCGATCATATCTTCCATAGCTGGGCCGGCTTCAAGATCTGGAGGTGGTAAAAGATTGTTCATACCTCCGTCGGGCTCAATCGAGGCGATATCTCGCTCGCCGCCCGAACCATCTTCCAGCGAAGGATCAAAGTTGGGGTCGCCATACTGTTCATCGTCACGGTAAGACTGATCGTCGCTAACTTCGCCAGGGTTACCGTTGCCGACGATTCCATCCGAACCATCGCCGTTGACTGCGATGCCCGGCTTCGGATTGCCACGGGCTCCCTGAGGACCTTTCTGGCCTTTGCCACTTTTGGGTTCAAGTTTAGGTTCAGGTTTGCTGCCTTTGTCATCACTCGGTTTCTTTTCAGGCTGAGTCGCGCTTGCCGGTTGTTTGCTTGGGCTGGCGTCATCAACTTTTGATTCTTGATCCATCTGGGCAAACTCGGCGGGTGGAACATCGCGAGCAGGGTGTGGAGCCGTACCAACGCTATTGGAAGTGTATTGTCCTGGCTTGACTGTGACTTGCGGAATGAAGTTTCCACCTTTAATTTGACCAACGGCCACTTCCCCTTCGAAGGTCACGACTCGTGACCGGTTGGTGGCACGGCTGTAACTGGTTAAGAATTCGGTTCCACGAACTCCGGCGACAGCAGACTTGGTTTTAACTCGATAATGACTTTGCTTTGTATCATTGTATTTTTGTTTTACATCAGAGCGAACTTTACCGTTGATAACATTAAGAACCGCTTTTTTGCCAGTTTCATAAGCTTCGATGATCAGTTCGGAATCGGGTGAAATGTTAATTTCGTTTTTGTCGGCCATTTGAATTTTCGCTCGGCTATCGACGGCCGTTTTGACTGTATAGCCTTGGCAAACTTTTTTATTCTTACGAGCCTTTCTGAATTTGCTATTGCCTTTTTTGGAGTAGGTTACGTCGCCTTTGACGACTTTAAATACACCGCAGTCGGCAGCCATTGCTTGAAAAGAAAAGAAGAAGGCAATGGAGATGATCAATAAACGAACCATAGGCTCCTCGAATTTAGGGTTATTCTTCTAAAGGATTTATCGGTTTCTGGGTGGGGAACTTAAAATAAATCCAATATTTGCGCCACCTTGAGACAGCCACGGCTGGCACAATTGTCTGTTTTGCACGGTCTCAAGGGGTGTTGCAAATTGAAGCGTCTAAGAATTAAGGCTCAGGTCTTGGGCGCAGATATAGCGGCTGAGTTCTAAAAAGTCTTGGGCGTAGTATTCAGCGTCGTCAAAACTGGATTCAGCCGGATCTTCAGTTCCGTGAAGGAAGACACTTTTCATATGGGCACGGTGACCGGCTTCAACATCAGTCATGCGGTCGCCCACCATCCACGAAACAGTGCGGTCCACATTGTGGTCGCGGACACCAGCCTCCAGCATGCCAGGGCCAGGCTTACGCATGGGGTGCCCGGAATTCACCATGAAAGGGGCGTAATAAAAACTAAGAATGTCGATTCCAGCTCGGGCGCAATCCTCTCGAATGTTCTTATGGATTTGATGCAGATTTTTGACGTCGACAAGGCCACGTGGCACGCCCGATTGGTTGGTGACCACGATAAACTCAAAACCCTGATCACGTAGCAGGCGAAGGCCTTGAAAAACGCCAGGAAGGTATTCAATCTGCTCAGGATCATTCAGGTAAATCTTGTCAACGATCAAGGTTCCATCACGATCAAAAAATACAACTTTTTTCATCACTTACCATTGTTATAGTATAGGAAGACCTGTAGGTCACTAACTCCGGACATAAATTTAATAATCTTCACCAGAAGCCTACTTATTTTAAAATACCACTTGGGTTTCGTCGCGGCTGGGATTGTCTGACTGCGGGATTGGTAGTCGCGTTCCATTACAAATGTCGGTTGTGTACTCCAATCCGTTATAGATGTTGTCTCTTAAATAACGATATCGTTCTGGCGAGATTTCTTGCAGTCGTTGTGGGGCGAACCGGTACATCGTGAAGGCCTCGGCGAAGTCCTCATTGGGGTTGGTGTTGCCGTAAGGGGACACGGACGAGCGTCCCTCGACAGTTCTGTAGTCTGGCAAAAAGCTGTCCTCTCCAATTTGTTCGAAGCCAGAGATCGACAGCCACTCCTCGGAACGAGTATGATTATCATCACCGAAGCCATGAGCACGGTGCCCCAGCTCATGGTAGAAAACCTGAATTCTTCGTGGAGGCGAATAAGACTCTATTTCATCAAAGACTCGCCCAGAGGCATTGGCAATAAGGCCAGGTCTGCCTTGACCCGGTTCCATAGCAAAAAATTGTTCAAAGTGTAATGCTTGAGGGTAAAGGTGAACGGGAAGTGCACGGGCGGCGTTACGTAGAGCCATTGATGTCGGAGCACTTAATCCGTTGGAGTCAGCAACATCAGGGTCGCGGTAGGGCGATGTATTTAATTGGTAGCGGGATTGATTTGTCAAAATCTCGGTGGCTGAAGCGCCAAAAATCCTTTGAGCCGCACAAATCGCGTCACTGCAGGGTTCAGCCCCTCGATTAAAACGAGCCAGTTGATAGGCAGGACGTGCGGAAGTTTGATTTTCAGGGCAATCTCGATAGCGGTGCCCTGGTCGACAGCTCCGTCTGATCGAAAGGACCCCATTTGAAACGGTATACTCAAGACTAAAATTATTATCGGGATCCCAGCTTATCTCCGCCTCATCGATTTCAGTCAGCCGAAGCACCATTTCCAGGTCGAAGAGGCTTGGCCTTTCCATTCGAAATCCATCGATTTCAACCTGATCTATGTTTTCCGGTAGATTTTCGTAGAACTGAAAAAGGTTTGCGTACTGGGTGTCTTGGGCAAAGATCGGGTGAGGACTAAAGGGTTGGTTTCTTTGAGTTTCAAAGCTGCTATTCAAACCTGCAACAAGGACTTCATCGGACTCGCGACGCACACACTGTCGGTAGAAATTTTGCATTTCATGCTCTTCCACTGAAAAGTGTGAATGGCCATCAAGACTAATGGTGAAAATAAAAAGTCCTATTAATTTTTTCATTTGAAAAACTTCCTATCAAAAAACAGTTCAACAATCTTAAGAGGAGCTCCATATTTTTTTCGATCTAAAACACTCAAAGCAAAACTTTTGTCTTTGTTAGGTATCACTGAAACAAAGCTATGGGGCGTGGGCTTAAAGGAGCCTTCACGAATTTTCTTTAAATAGGGTTTGAGAATTGCAATTTCGTCCGAAGTATTTGAAGTCCTATCGACTTTCAGTTTAATGCGAAGAGCACGGACTCTATTTTTATCGTCAACCCAAACAAAAACCCTGTGGCCTTTATTTTCATAGGTCCATCGATCTTTTTTCTGAGACATGTTTTTTAAGTTTTTCTGGACATCTCTGAGAGTCATATCTTTAGTTTTAAATAAAAATTTCATCTCAGGAAGTCTGTTGGTTGTAAAGGCTTGGACCGGATGCGCTTTGGTGCTTTTCCCAGAAGCGACTCCGCAGGTGAAAGCAAGAGCAAGTATCAGAGAGTAGAAAAACGCCTTATTTTTTTGATAGGGGATGGTGAGCCTCCATAGTATTAGCCAATTGATCCATATCCAGATGGGTGTAAAGTTCAGTGGCTGCAAGGCTCTGGTGACCAAGAAGTTGCTGCAGAACTCGCAAATCTGATCCACTACTTAGAAGGTGTGTGGCATAGCTGTGGCGAAGAGCGTGGGGATGAAGTGGCTTTAACAATCCGCTTTCCTTGCCTAAGTCTTTGATGCGTTGATAAGCGCTGCGAGTGGGTAAGGGCTTGTCACCCCATAGAAAGGGGCCTTTTCGTTCTTCTTTTTGCAAAGACAGGCAAACGCTTTTCGGTATGATCGCCAGGCGTTCCTTATTGCCTTTTCCTCGCACTAACAAAGTCCGCTTCTCAAACTTGAAGTCAGACCATTGCACTTGGCAAGCTTCTGAAATCCGCAGCCCACACCCATAGAGAAGAGAAAACAATTTACGCTGTTGGATTTTTTTACTTGTGATGGGATCTTTGGCCAGGAATTGCAGAACACCCAGGCATTCGTCCATGGAGATAAAGTGAGGAAGCTTTCGGTGAACCCCGCGCGGCGCCTCGACCTTCAGGCCCAGATCAATATTGTGAAAACTGCGCAGCCAATTTAGAAATCCATTGAGGCTGGATATTTTCCTTTTGCGGGATTTTATTGAGATATCGTCCCAAGATCGGAGCTTTTCCATCCCGCGCGCCGCCCAATCCTTATATCCCATTGTAATTGTTTGTTTTTCGTTAGATTGCACAAAATAGTGGCTGTCCCCATTGATTTTCGGACCAGAAAGAATATATAAAGTATCAAGTTGAAAAACTTGCAGTACATCTGTGCTATAGGCGCGGAGGCTGTGTGGGGAGAGACCAGACTGGAAATCGAGATATTCCAGGTATTTGCATAGGTACTCCCCAAGATCCAGAGAACCTGAACTACCGTTTATTTCGATTTCATTGGAAAAAGTGCATGTTTTTGAATTTTTTCTTGCATTTTTTACGCGCTGCACATATACTCCGTGTCAAAATGATACGTTGTATCAAAAAGAAACAAATGAGGTGGTACGTATGTCAAATACAACTTTTCCGGGTAGCCCTATTACTGGTGGTGCCTCTAATCCAATTTTAGCTGGAAACCAGGTTATACACAAATCGGACCTAATGAAACAGGTCATGAGGATGGTTGACCGAGTCGCTCCTAGCAACGCTTCTGTGCTGATATTAGGTGAAAGTGGAACCGGTAAGGAGCTCTTAGCCCATGCCATCCACTCAAAAAGCCAACGTCGTGACAAACCTTTTGTCGCTATCAACTGTGGAGCTCTCCGCGAGACTCTCCTTGAAAGTGAGCTATTTGGTCATGAAAAAGGCGCTTTTACTGGAGCCTATGCCAAGAAAATCGGTTTGGCCGAGATGGCTTCTGGAGGAACCCTGTTCCTTGATGAGATTGGTGAGTTAAGCCCAGGAATGCAAGCCAAGCTTTTGCGCTTCATCCAAGAAGGAGAGGTTTACCGAGTCGGTGGTAAAGAGCCTATCCAGGTTGATATCCGATTGATCTCAGCAACCAACCGCGAGTTGGATGCTGAAGTTATGAAGGGCACTTTCCGTGAAGATCTCTATTACCGAATCAACACGATTACGGTTCACTCGCCGCCATTGCGTCGACGTAAGGAAGACATTCCATTGTTAGTGGAGCATTTTCTTGCCAAAAACACGTCAAGAATTTTGAACCGCGGTCGCAAAATGAGCGAAGAAGCAATGCAAATTTTGATGAAGTATGACTGGCCAGGAAACATTCGTGAATTGCAAAACCTTTGTGAGCGTTTGCAAATCTTAGCGGATGGCGAAATCATTGTTGCCAGTGATCTACCAAACTCCATAGTGAATCCTGAGAATCGCATCTCGATGGATGAGTATGATCCTTCAATGACTCTTTATGAGCTTGAAAAGCGCCACATTATTAAAGCGCTGAACTACTTTGAAGGAAACAAAACCCAAGCCGCTAACGCTCTTGGAATCACCATCAAGACACTTTACAACAAGTTGCACGAGTACGGTGAGTTTGAGAAGTTTGCAATCCACAGCAAACCGAAAAAAGCTTAAGGAAATACACATTTTAAAATAACAAAGGAGCCGATTGGCTCCTTTTTTTTACCTAAATCTGACTAGGATGCCGTTTGTGGCTTGTATTAAAGGCCAGTAAAGTTGGCGACTCTTTGAGCGGTACAACCAAAAGGTGGCTGCAACCTCTCTTACGAAGATTCAAAAAGTATAAGAGTGAAAACTTAAAAGCAGTTGAACTCGACGGAGGCCTCACCAGCGTAATCGACATAGGCTTCGCCGCTTTCATACATCCGAACGGTAACGTTGGCATCTTCGCAAATATAACCATCCAGGGCTGTTGTCTCACACGGGATGGAGTAGTAACTGTCGTTGTCAAAGTAGTAAGCGTAAGTGGTTTTACCCTCTTGAACAAACTCAAGAGTGTCTTCTTCAAAAGAATCATCCACATTTTGACAAGATATGTTGGCAGCGTTGGCGTTCATCGTTAAGGCTAAAGAAAAAATTAAACTGAGTATTCGCATGGGTCGTCTCCTCTATTGGGGTCTTCATAGCAAAATGTCAGGTGAGCCGGCAAGCGCCTGTTTTGACGGAAACTTTGATAAGTATCAATTTTGGATCACGGAATCGCACTCAACCTCTTAGAATCACTATTTTTTGCAAGCGCCACCGAGCAATCCCTATACAAAACTTTCAAACCTCGGGTTGTAAGAAATCAGGCGACCAAAGATCCCAGTCTAAAAGAGGGTCTTTTCTGATCGAGGCCCTGAAAATTTGTTTTCCACGAAGGGCTATAAGACAATAGAGGGATGGGAAATCTAAGAAAAGGTCTAGGTGGTCTGAGCCACATCCTCGATGGGTTGGTCTGCTTTATTCTTGCAGGTCTCTGGACTCTGCCAAGCTTGTTGAATGGGTTTCCATTAAGTTACTACGACTCCGCCTATTATGTTTATAATGCTTTTCATCTTTTGGAGCCAGCCAGCATTGCCTGGCGTCCTTTGACTTACAGTCTTTTTTTAAGGGCTCCCTTTGAAGTGGCCGGTTTTTTGGGAGTGGTTTTTCTGCAGAACGCTCTGGTGGTCGGTTTCCTTTTTAAGTTCAGCCGCCTTATCTGGCCGGAATGCCAAAGAAAAGTATTTTTTGCTATCGGAATCTTGCTGATGCTGACGCCTTTGCTTCATGTCAGTAACTTTATCATGCCTGACATTTTCAGCCCGCTGGCATTTTTCGCGATGATTGGGTTCTTTTTATGTCGGACCTCCGAACGCCCTTTTTACTTTTTAGCTACGGCGTTTTTCTCATTCATGCATTTTTCAAACTTTATCTGTGTTATCCCGTTGGTCATTTTTCATTTCTCAAAAAACTATCGGCGGGCCTTGTTTGCTGGGGTTGGCGTCGTTCTAACAATTTTGTCGGTGCGGTTCCTGTTTTTCTTCCCAAAAAAGAGTTTTGAGGAGTCTGCACATTACTTTGTTTACTCACGTTTGGTAGCCTTTCAAATCACTGAGGTTTATTTTTCACAAAAGTGTCCTGACGAAAAGATGGTCTTTTGTGAATCAAAAAATAGACATTTCGCTATCTGGAATAGTGATAGGTCTCCCAACAGCGTGGCACCAGGTCTCAATATTTTACCGAGTGTGGTACAGGCCAATCAGGAGATTCTAAAATCAAGATTGATTTGGTCGTACCTCTTTAAGGGGGTGGAGCAAAGCCTTTTGCAAGCCGTTCTCTTCGCCAAGCCAATGCCAATAATTTTGGACGATATCACTCTGTATCGGCAATACGGCAAATATGCCGGTGAAGCCAGTATTATGGCTTTTGCTAATCAAAACATTTTTAATGGTCGCACAATCTCTTTTGAAAACTATACGAATATTTCGGGTTCTATATTTTTTGCAGTTTCATTAGTGACCTTGCTGGTTTTATGCCTATTGTTTATTAAAAACCTTATTTTTGATGACGAAAAAAAAGTCGTCTATTATTACATCGCCGCCTATATTTTAAACTGTATTGCCATTGGTTTCTTTTCTGAACCACTGTCGCGATATAATAACAAACTGATCTGGGGTTTTACTTTTCTGACTTTGGTTTATGTCGCCAAATATCTTTCGGAACGCAACCAGAAAAATGCAGTCACACTATCGGCAAACTGATCGGAAACGCTGTCGAGGTTTTTTCCTTCAGATTGGCTCGGTTGCTGATTGAGTCCAACGACGTCGGGGCTTGGAACTTCGGCGCGACTAATCTCAAGCCGATCACTGTTAAAAGCTCTATTTATTAAAATCTTTCAATCAGTCAAGCTGGTCGCGGACAAATTGGTTGCAGTTGTCAAGGATGTACCGGCTGGACACCTTTAAAGTCTTATTTTTGATAAAGGGGCGTAAGGCTGTAATCATATCCGATCCGTATCGAACAGCCTGTCTTCTCTCATCGGGAAGCCCGTGGTGAGTGGGGTCGTCAATAGCATCATCGCCAATCAACTCGGCTGCATTTTCGACACCGGAAAAACTGAGGGTGTATAACTCTAAGGGAAGATCAAGATTCATGAGTTTAATCAAAGCGCCGGCGGCACAATCGGCCGCAAGTTCGGGCCTTTTTGCGCTTTGCTCACCATTGAGAGTTTTTAAAACTTCGCCATCATTATTCCAGTATTGCAGTTGGTGAGCCAGTTCATGTAGCACCAAAAAATCCTCGACCCAAAAAGTACGCTTTTCATCGGGGAGTGAAAACAGGTGTTCGATCATCTTGTAGTCAAATATCAAATAACCATGGATGAAAGATAAGGCGTTGCCAATGTGACTGTCTCGATCGATATAAAATCCTGTACATATATGTTTGTTCAATGTTGCCACATCATTTTGCTCTGAAAGAGTATCCAAAGCACGTTTGATAAGATTGTTATAGTTTTGAATCTGATTCTGAGTTGTTAATAGGGCTCCAGAGGGAAGTTGTTTTAAAACGTACAAATCGGGGAGCAACTGGGGGATGTGTGTCCGCTGGGCTTGTGGGGAGCAATACAAAATACTATTGGCATTGTAGACTCCGGAAATTCGATAGCCCGATTCGAAACGTTGCAGGGGACTCAAGCCGTCGTCGACAAGCATGGACTGGGAAAAACCCGTCGACGCAAAACTGGTTAGCATTAATAAAATGATTGAAAAAAAAGATCCCATGGCAATAACTCCTGCTCCGTTGGTTATATTGTAAAAAAAACCTAAGGGGCATAGGGCTTATAAAAATTCTATTGTTGTCTAAACTCTACGATCGAGCTTCGCTTGCTACCGACGAAAACGTGGCTAAACCCTTAAAATCAATGAGAATCCTATCTTAAAATGAGACATGTCATAATGTGACGAGCGGGGGCATAATGATAAAGGTATAGCGGAAACCAAGCATTGGGGGGCATTGTGAAGGTAGCCATACAAATTATCTCTTATTTCATGTTACTTATTGTAGGAGCCTGTGGCGTCGTAGAGGGCGTCAATCAGAGCAACGGGACGGCCAGCCAAGAGCAGTCGGCTTCGACCGTAACGTCCTCAGCACCACCGGTAGAAGTTAAAATTATTCATCAATGTGATCTTTCCGCTTACGTCAATTTGCAGCAAGATCGCGTCGATTTTTCCTATAGTATGAATCCAGCAGTAACGGTGCGCCGTCGTTATATCGATCTGTTCAGAAGCGTGAGCTGGTCAACCCAGGCGCAAAAAGAAAGCCAAATTAGAAGTCTCTTGAGAGTCAACAGGTTGACTCCGAGCCGGCTTCAAGTGCGTATTGAACAACCCATCTGCACCGCCACTCACTTTAATCTGGGAGAACGATTGGAGGAGGGGATTCTGCCCTTGCAAGAGCTATTAGAGACAGAGTGCCCAGAGCTAAAGAGTCACAATATATTTAGTGACGTCGACTCAGACTTAGAACAACAACTGGCAGACAAGATTCGTCGCGACTTCACAGCCGAAGAGTACGAAGAATTCGTTCAGCCATTCCACGCCCATGTCATTGATTTATTGATCGAAAATTCCAGTTATCTAGGACTAACATTCAACCTTAAAAAGCAAGGTGGAGCGATTATCCCCGAATTCACTCAACGTCAAAAAGAGATCAATGAATCACAAGGTTGGTTGACGGCCCTGTTCCACAGCCAAGGCGAACTCTGCATCGAATAGCACGTATTTATTAAAACCCAAACGGTACGTCGATTAGGGTCGGGTTCTAAGGTTGAGATATTTAATGGGGGAGTGGATAAAAAAAACCACCAATGACTGGTGGTTTGTTGAAAAATGGGACGGGCTTTTTGGGTTTATGAAGGCTAGAAGTAGGAGCCTTCGTCATCTTCGTCAAAATCGTTGTCATCATCAAGATCGTCGAAGGGGTTGAGCTCAGGATCATCAAACAGATCATCATCGTCCTGTTCGTCTTCTTCAGCTTCTTCAAACTCATCGGAATCTTCAGTGCTACCCAGGCTGTCCATATCGCCACGAAGCTCTTCCATGTCACTCAAATCGTCTTCGTCGTCAAAGAAAGAGCGTTGCTTATCTTTGTCTTCTTCAACTTTAAACGGGTTGGCTCCAAGGATTGGCTTTTCATCAGTGTCTGAAGACAAGATGTCCTCAAAGGAGGGGACTGCGGGTTTGGTTAAACCACCACTAGCGGCCTCATCGTTGGCCTTAGCCACTTCTTTTTTCTCATCTTTTTTCTTTTTTGGAGCCGCCTTCTTTTTGGTTGTTTTTTTAGGCGTCGCTTTTTTACTGGCTTTCTTTTTCGAAACCTTCTTTTTAGCTTTTTTCTTAGAGGTTTTTTTCTTCGCCTTTTTAGCCGCTTTTTTCTTAGCCTTCTTTTTAGATGTGGCTTTCTTCTTAGCTTTCTTTTTAGAAGCTTTCTTGGTGGCTTTTTTCTTCGCCTTTTTCTTTACCTTTTTTTTGGCTTTTTTGCGGGTCGTTTTCTTTTTCGCCTTCTTTTTGGAGACTTTTTTTGAAGCCTTCTTGCGAGACGCTTTCTTTTTTGGAGCCTTTTTCTTGCGTCCAGGCGCCTTTTTCTTGTTGGTCTTCTTCTTACGACCTGGTGCCTTCTTTTTGATCACTTTTTTGCGTGTGGTTTTCTTCTTCTTAGCCATATTATAGAAATCCCCCGTCGGATTTACATTTGCGAAAGGCTTATTTTCGATAGGTGGCTAAAATTGTCAAAAGGAAACCGATTTAACGCGCCCGCCACAGAATACCGGCAGGTCATTTTGGCTTAAATCGAACAGTTGGTCTTATTTACCCAGACAAAAAAACAGGAGGGACCCCCATGATCCCCCCTGAAACGGGCAATAAAGTTTATCCTAGAAGTTGCAAAGCAAGTTGATTCTTCTGATTAGCCTGAGCTAATGTTGCGGTATTTGCCTGCATTAAAATTTGATTACTAGTTAAGTTTGCAGTCTCAGCAGCGATGTCTGTATCGCGAATTCGACTGTTCGCAGCAGAAAGGTTCTCTTCCATGCTCGATAGATTCGAAACAGTGGAGTTGAAACGGTTCTGAACAGCACCAATGTTGGCGCGGATTCTGTTCACTTCAGTTTGTGCTGCATCAAGCTCAGCCAAGCCGTTTTGTGCTCCGACTTTGTCTGAGAAATCAAGTGCGGACAAACCAAGAGCATCGATCGTTGCGACATTCGCTCCGCCATCCCAGCTGATTCGATCAGATGAGTCACTGTTGAAGATTCCCACTTGAAAATCAAACTGTGGAGTTGATCCATCAAGTAAGTTGGTCGTTCCCCATTTTGTTGTTTCGGCGATTCGTTGCATTTCTTCTTTAAGTTGAGCAACCTCTGCGTTGATGAAGCCTCTTTCGTCAGCTCCAACGGTATCAGAAGCGGCCTGGATTCCCAACTCGCGAAGACGGATAACGATGTTTCCAATTTCGTTTAAACCACCTTCAGCAGTTTGCACTAAAGAGATCGCATCGTTGGTGTTTCTTTTAGCTTGGCTGGCTGAACGAATTTGCGCTTTCAAGCCTTCAGAAATGGCTAGACCAGCAGCATCGTCCGCAGCTTTGTTGATTCGGCTACCAGAAGACAGTTTTTCGAAACTGCTTTGGATCGCCAGGTTATTCTTTTGCATCGTTCGGTGAGCATTGATCGCCGACATATTTGTAGCAACTCGCATAGACATATTGTTTCCTCCCGTTTTTTTTAAAAAACTTTTGTCACTTTTAACACCCCACTATTCGGGAGTTGTGTTGGCTTCTTGACGAGACTTGAGTCTGGAATAGGACTTTACGTCTATATTCTAGGCCGACGTCTTAAGGCATAGGTCTTGATTTCAAGTGGAAGGTCTTGGAAAAAAGTAGCAAGAATCCAACAAATCTAAAGTCGATAGGAGGTTTTTTTATTGTTTTAGCGTCAAAAACAGTTGCTCGACCAACCACTGTGGGTCATCTTCCATGGGCAAATGTCCAGCCCACGGGTGCACCACAATGTTTTTAGTGGCGAATTTATCAATCATCATTTTGGTGAGCCTGCGGTTAATAACCTGGTCATGATCCGCAAAAATGACATAAACATCTTTATCCAGTTGATCGAGACAATCCCAAACTCGCCAATCGCTAATAATATTGAGGGCCGAGGCAAAACTCACATGCGCGGCGGGATCAGTATAGGGACGGTAATAGGATTGAATCATCTCCTCTGAAATCTGCCCCGGATCTTTTAAAGAACGAACTAAAATCCTTTTAATGGCAGCAGCGGTCAGCACCAAAGGGGTGAGTTTGGCGATCCAGGCAAAGCGTCGCAACCAGTCTGAAACCAAGCTGGGGTGAGCTGAAGGTGTAATGGCAACACATTTTTTAACTCTGTTATTGTTATGCTTGAGCCATAAACCAATCTCCGCACCCATCGAGTGTCCAACCAGGTGAAAGTCTTTGATTTTTAAATAGTCCATGAGTTCGATAATCACATCCGCTTGTGAATCAAGAGTCATCGGCGCTAACATTTTTTTTGAACTGGCTCCAAAACCCCACAAGTCAATGCAGATCACTTGATACTTTGACGCAAGTTCGGGGGCAATGTTTCGCCAACAGTAGGTGGAGGCCCCAAGACCATGGACTAAAACAACCGCCGGCCCTTTTTTTCCATAAACTTTGTAATATATAGAGCCTTGCTGACTTTCAAACTGCAAACCTTCGGAAGGCTCGCCGGCGTCTTTTTTTAAATAAAGAATGATGATGGCAAGGCCGACAACCAAGAGAACACAAATCAATAGCAAAATTAAGGTCAGAGTATGACTCACTAATCAATCTCTAAAAAGCGGCAAAACGCCATGTGACCGGTCAGATCAAAGGTTTTGTGTTGTTGGCTGAGACGATGCGGAGCTGTGGGCATTCCCATCAGGCACCGGTCTTTTTCGGGATCAAAAAAAGAGCAGTGCTCACAGGCATAGGTTAATGGTAAGTTATTGAAATCAGAGGCCTGGACTCGATCGAGTTTGATCGTTCGACGGATTCGTTTGGGCGTAAAGGCCCCTGGATTTTGACCATTTTGTGACATTGACAACTCCGAAATCGGCCCCATCTTAAGTATATAGAATGAAGTTGTAAACCACTTTGAGGACAGCATGAACGATATAGAAAAAATGACAGTTCCAGCAAAACAAACAATGCAGAAGGCAGCCAAGACGGCAGAAAAGTTGTCTCACTCTTCGGTAGAGCCCGAGCATTTACTGGCTCAAATTTTCTCTGAGCCGACTCATCGGATTTCTGATCTGTTAAAGGCGATTGGCGCCAACCGCAGTGAGCTGATTGCGGCGTTAAAAGGTCGGCTTGATGGAATGCCGAAAGTGACGGCGGGACAGTCGAACCTATTGGCCAGTCAACGCTTACAATCTCTGTTTAAATTTAGTGAAGGTTTGGCTGGCGAACTTGGCGATGGTTTTATTTCTGTTGAACATTTTTTTGTTTGTTCCCTAAAAATGGGAGATCGCGAACTCAATCAATTGTATAAAAAGCTTAATATCGAAGAAAAGAAAGTGATGGAAGCCTACACTGAATTAAGAGGTGGAGAGACCATACAGAGTGAAAACCCTGACGGTGACTACAAAGTTCTTGAGAAATACACACGAGATTTGACCCAGTTGGCCGGCGAAGGAAAGCTAGACCCCGTGATCGGTCGCAATGAAGAGATTCGTCGCACCATTCAAGTTCTCGCCCGCCGTAAAAAGAACAATCCTGTATTAATTGGTGAGCCGGGCGTTGGTAAAACCGCCATCGCCGAGGGACTGGCCTTGCGGATTATTAGCAAAGATGTGCCAGAAGTCTTAAACGATAAGAAAATCCTCAGTCTTGACATGGGCTCGTTGGTGGCGGGTGCCAAATACCGCGGAGAATTTGAAGAGCGTTTAAAAGGCGTCATCAAAGAAGTTCAAAATGCGAATGGTGAGATCATTCTATTTATTGATGAGCTCCATACTCTTGTCGGTGCTGGTAAGTCCGACGGCGCCATGGATGCTGGGCAGTTACTAAAGCCGGCATTGGCGCGGGGAGAGTTACGCTGTATCGGAGCCACAACTCTTGATGAGTATCGTGAATATATAGAAAAAGACAAAGCCCTTGAAAGACGGTTCCAAACCGTTTTTGTTGGCGAACCTTCAGTCCAAGACACCATCACTATTCTTAGGGGCCTAAAAGACAAGTATGAAGTTCATCACGGTGTGAAAATCACCGATGCGGCTTTGATCGCAGCGGCTCAATTGTCTGACCGTTACATTGCCAACCGTTTCTTGCCAGACAAGGCCATTGATCTGGTTGACGAAGCCGCCAGTAAATTGAGTATGGAGATCAAATCCGTGCCGGTCGAAATTGACCGCGTCCAGCGTGATATCATGCAACTACAGATTGAAGAGCAGGCTCTAAAAAATGAAAACTCCAACCCCAAACGCCTGAGTGAGCTAGAAAGTGAAATTAAGGAACTGCAAGCTCAGTTAGAAACCCTTGAACACCAGTGGAACAAAGAGCGTCAGAGCATTGAAGGATTAAAAGAGGTTAAAAAGAGAATTGAAGAAACCAAAGCGCAGATTGAAATTGCCGAGCGTGAAGGTAACCTCGAAAAAGCCGCGCAACTAAAATATGGCGAGCTACCAAATTTAGAAAAGGAAAAAGAAAGCCTTGATCAAGCCTCATCTGAAAAAGAAAAAGAGGATGATGATAATAAACTACTGCGCGAGATTGTTGATCCCGAGTTGATTTCGCAGGTGGTCTCCAGCTGGACCGGTATTCCTGTCGACAAGATGATCAAAAGTGAGACTGAGAAACTTCTTGAAATGGAAAAGCTGCTCGGGGGCCGAGTGGTTGGACAAGACCAAGCTCTTGAAGTGGTTTCCGATGCGATTCGTCGATCACGCTCCGCCTTGTCAGATCCTAATAAACCCATTGGATCCTTTCTTTTCCTAGGCCCAACCGGTGTCGGAAAAACCGAAGTCGTTAAAGCTTTGGCAGAATTCATGTTTGATACTGAGGAGAATATTGTTCGCATTGATATGAGTGAGTACATGGAAAAGCATTCGGTCTCCCGCTTGATCGGAGCTCCTCCGGGATACGTTGGTTACGATGAAGGCGGTCAGTTGACTGAGGCCGTCCGGCGCCGCCCCTATTCTGTGGTTTTACTCGATGAGGTCGAAAAAGCTCACAAGGACGTCTTCAATATCCTGTTGCAGGTCTTTGATGAAGGTCGATTGACCGATGGTCAGGGTCGCACCGTTGACTTTAAAAATACAATTATCATCATGACCTCCAATGTAGGATCGGAATTTATTATGGATGATAAGCTCACGGACGACCAGATTGAAGAAAAGATCGATGAAACTCTTGCCAGTTATTTTCGTCCAGAGTTTTTAAACCGAATTGACGAGCGGGTGGTGTTTAAAAAGCTCAGCCAAGAAAATCTTCATGGTATTGTGAAAATTCAGTTGAAACGCTTTACCCAGAGACTGGCGGAACAAGAAATCAATATCGAACTCGATGATGCCGCGGTCGAATATCTTGCCAAAAAGGGCTACGACCCCACTTTTGGAGCGCGGCCATTGAAGCGAGTGATTCAGAAAGAAATTGTCAACGTACTCTCTAAAAAGTTGCTCTCCGGTGAGATCAACAAGGGAGACACGGTCAAGGTGTCAGGGCATGATCTGGGTCTGAAATTTTCCTAAGGCCCAGAACCTCTGATTGCATTCCTCGCAAAAGTGGCTAAACTATTTTCATGTGGAAAGCCATCAAATACTTGTTTTATGCCTACGTCATAATTTTGGCTTGCTTTGTCACATACAAAGGACTCCTCGTTCGCAGCTTTGGCACCCTTAAAGTTCCATTCGTAGCTCCAGAAAAAAAGTGCTATCAGGGTGGCGAAGATTGGAAGTACTGCGTTCACTTAACTCCAACCACCGATACCACCGCCTTTCTCTATAGCTTTCACGGGCGGGGAGGTGATGAAAATTTTTGGAGTGATGGCAAAGGCTACACAGGTCTATTGCAAAATATTTGGCAAAAACAGTTAGCGAAAGTCCCCCTAGTGATAACGGTCTCTTTTGGTGAAACCTGGGTTATTAGTAAAAAAATGACGAAGAACAATACTGGGTTGATGGAAAGGTTTCAGAATGAAGTTTTTCCGGTTATTGAAAAAAAAGTGGGTCACCCAAAACAACGCTGGTTGATTGGTAACTCCATGGGCGCTTTGAATGCCTTGACCGTGGCTCTTGAGATGCCTCGGCATTTTCAAAAAGTCGCAGCCTTATGTCCTCCACTTTTTAAAATCAGCCCTTTTGATCGTTGGCATAAGTTTATGAACTTTGCCTATCGAACCGGAGCTCAGCCCAAATCAATCTTCACAGTCATTGGTTTGGGTCGCAGCATGTTTGTTAATGTGGATGAATGGCTCCAGTTCAGTCCACTTGAAAAAGTAAAGCGAGTGGCTTTTGAATCGCGTCCAAAATTTTATATCACCGCCGGTACCCGTGATGAATTTGGTCTTTTTGAGGGTGTCGAATCGTTTGTAATGAACCTGCAAAAAACCCGCGCCATGACCTACTGGCGTCCCAATACCGGTGGTCATTGTGCCGTTGATATTAAATCTTTGGCCAACTTTCTCGAGATCTAGAAGTTAAGTTATTGAAATCACTTTAAAAAAGCTTTTCGACGCTTATTGACAATGGGAATCAAAAACCATATTCTCCCAGCAAATTCAGGCTGTTGGAGGAACGACTCTTGTTCACTGGAATTATAGAAGACAAAGCAACAATCTTGCAGGTTCTTCCCAAGGACCAATCGATTCAGATTGTGGTGGGGCGACCGCGAGATTTTGATGACCTCAGTATCGGCGACAGTGTTGCTTGCAATGGCGTCTGCTTAACTGTTGAAGCCTTTGATTCCGAAACAATTACCTTTACGATTGGCTTTGAAACCTTACAAATAACAAACTGGAATCCGCAGCAGTTGGAGTCTCAGACTCTAAATTTAGAAAGATCATTGAAGTTTGGCGATCGAATCCACGGTCACCTGGTGTCAGGACACGTCGACACGACGACAACTTTAGTAAAAAAACAGTGGGCCGGTGAGTGTCTATTGTTGGATTTCGAAGTTCCTGCAAGCTTTTCTAAATTGATATGGGAAAAATCAAGTGTGGCTATCAATGGTGTTTCGTTAACGGTCAATAGTATTAAAGATAATGTTTTCCAGGTCTGTCTTATTCCAGAAACTTTACGTAAGACCAATTTTGAAGAGATCAATGAATCGTCAAAAGTAAATATAGAGACGGATTATTACATGAAGGGGCTGTTGAAATCCCAAGGAGCAATAAATGCATAGTGCTAGAGAACTCATAGAAGATATTCGAAATGGACGAATGGTCATTTTGGTCGATGATGAGGATCGAGAGAATGAGGGAGATATTGTACTGGCCGCTGACTTCGTCACCCCGGCAATGATCAATTTTATGGCTAAGGAGGCCCGCGGTTTGATTTGCTTGGCTTTAACCGCCAACCAGATTGAAAAGTTAGGAATTCCATTAATGGTTGGTAATCGCACCAACAACTCTCCAAACAAGACAGCCTTTACAGTCAGTATCGAAGCCTCTAAGGGGGTTTCTACAGGAATCTCGGCCGCTGATCGAGCCCACACGATTCGGGTTGCCGCCAGTCCCAGTGCGGAGCCGCAGGATGTGATTATGCCCGGACATGTGTTTCCTATTCGCGCGCAAAACGGTGGGGTGCTCAAAAGAGCGGGGCATACTGAAGGCAGTGTCGACCTTGCCAAACTCGCGGGTTTAAATCCAGCGGCTGTTATTTGTGAGATCATGAAAGAAGACGGCACCATGGCCCGGCTTGCTGATTTGCGCGAGTTTGCTAAAAAATTTGATTTAAAGATTGGTACGATTGAAGATCTTATTTCTTATCGTCTTGAAAACGAAACCTTCATCAAGGAAGTCGCTGACGAACCTCTTCCCAATCCTTTCAGTTCAGACTTTCGCGTTAAAGTGTTTAAGAATGTCATGGATGGTTCTGAAAATATTGTGATTCAGAAAGGCCAGATTAAAAAGGACGAGCCCACCTTTGTCAGAGTCCAGGTCGAAAATGTACTTGGTGATGTTTTGCGCGGCGGAAATTACGACTCGCAG
This sequence comes from Bdellovibrionales bacterium, assembly GCA_964230555.1. Classification (GTDB taxonomy): domain Bacteria; phylum Bdellovibrionota; class Bdellovibrionia; order Bdellovibrionales; family JAGQZY01; genus JAGQZY01. The sequence goes on along the minus strand of CAXRIX010000078.1, from coordinate 30,684 downwards.
TCAAGAATTCACGGAATATTAGAACAGTTGGCCAAGCAGGACAGTGGAGTCTTTGTCTATCTTCGTAAAGAGGGAATGAGCTCAATTATTGCTGACCAGGTGAATTCCTTTGGCAAAAAGCCGAAGCCAAGAAAAATGGACCCTCGTGAGTATGGTATTGGCGCGCAAATTCTGCGCGCTCTTGGTGTTGGCAAAATCAATTTGGTTTCAAGAATGCCGCCGAAAAATATTGGTCTTAAAGGCTTTGGCCTTGAAATAGTGTCGGTCACTTCCACCGGTGAAGAATCAGTGCCAGTGACAGAAGAATCTGAACGAGTCTTAAACTAGGTGAAATTATGAGTGTAATACAAGCAAAGCCAGGTGTGAGTTCACAAAAAAAAGTGGCCATTGTTACGGCGAAGTTTAACGAGGAATTAACTTTAAAATTAGAGTCGGGTGCCATTGAACAGTTGGCCAAGCACGATATGCAACCTTATGCACGGGTGTACGTTCCTGGAGCTGTAGAAATCCCTTTGGCGGTTAAAAATCTTCTTGAAAAAGGCGATTGCGATGCTGTCGTGGCCCTCGGTATCGTGATTCGTGGCGAGACCAGCCATTACGATTATGTCTGCAATGCGGTAGAAAGAGGCTGCTCTCAGTTACAACTGCAATACAACAAGCCGGTCGCCTTCGGGGTTCTGACCACTGAGAATCGCTCACAAGCTGAGTCGCGTTGTGGCGGCGCCAAAGGCAACAAAGGCGAAGAGGCGGCACAAGTCGCCTTAGATATGTTGCAAGTCATAGAATCCATCCTTAAACTATAGGCGATGAAGATAAAAAGACTGGAGGCAAGAAAGAAAAACAGAGAAATCACTCTGTCGATCGTTCTTGCCATTGTTTTCTGTATTTTAGCCTGGTTTGAAATCAAAATTTTTAGTTTTGGTGAGCAACTCCCTCTCAACCAATCCATTTTCTTTTTTGGGCTCATCAATTTTAACCTTATACTTCTTTTACTTCTTTCCTTTTTTATTCTTCGAAATTTATTTAAGGCTTTTGTCGACAACCGCAAAGGTTGGATTGGTAATTCTTTAAAATCGCGACTCATCGCCACTTTCTTAGTTTTCAGTTTGGTACCAACGGCTCTGATGTTCGTAATCTCCTTGTTTTATATCAACTCAAGCTTTGATCGATGGTTCAGTGACAAAATGCAAGGTGTTCTAAAAAGTGCGGTGGTGATTCAGGATGAGTACTATTCGACCGCAAAAAAGAAGAATTTTAATGCCGCTTTTATTCTCGCTGAACGTCTGCGTGAGGCCGGAGGCAGCGATGAAAAAAAGAAAGTGTTGATCGATTTTAGAAAAGAGCAAAGCCTGGACGTTGTCGAGTATTATCCTGACCTTGAAAGTGAGCGGTTGATCTCTATTGTTGATGACGCCACAGTACCGATAATACCGCCGCCCTCCATGGATCTTCTAAAGCGAGTCATCAGTGATGGATTAGAAAAAAGTGCGATCAACACATTGAACCAAGGCAATTTGGTACGAGTGATGGTGCCAATGGGTGATGAGCGAGGCTTGGTGGCTATTTCAACATTTATTCCAGTCTCTGTTATTTCAAAAATGAACGATGTTTCTTTAGCCTACGAAGAAATGAAGGGAGTGAATCCCTTAGAGTATCCTTTAAAATCGATCTACGTTATCGTTCTGGTGTTAATGACCTTGATGATTTTATTCTGTTCGGTCTGGTTTGGCGTTTATATTTCAAAACATCTGTCTCATTCTCTAGAGACCTTAGGGCAGGCCACGCAAAAAATTGCTGAAGGCAATTATCAAAAAGTGGAGCTCGATGCGGGCGAGACGGAAGTCGACACCTTGGCTCAGCATTTTAATGTCATGGTCGATGCACTCGAGCGATATCGAAGTGAAACCAGCGAAGCCAATGATAGCTTAAAGGCCACTTTGCAGGAACTGGATCAGCGCCGACGTTACATGCATGTGGTTTTGTCGAACGTCAACACCGGTGTTATTTCTTTAGACTCAAGTGATCGCATCACAATGATCAATGAAAAGGCCTCCAAACTTTTGCAGATTAACACCAAAGATTACATCAATAAAAATGCCCAAGAAGTTTTAGACGAAAAGTACTTTCGATTGTATCGCCAGATGGTTAGTAAAATGAAAACCCACAAGCTCAATACCATTGAGAAAGAGATCATCATCGATCGTAAAAATACCAGTATCCCGTCGATGTTAAAAATTTCGACTCTCTATAATGACCGGGGTCAGGATCTTGGTAAGGTGGTGGCGTTTGACGACTTAACTGATGTCGTGCAAGGGCAAAGAGCCGCAGCTTGGAAAGAAGTGGCCAGACGAATCGCTCATGAGGTCAAAAACCCCCTGACTCCCATTAAGCTGTCGGCACAACGGTTGCAGAAAAAGTTTTCAAAAGAGATCGATGACCCCGCCTTCACCTCTTGCACCAACATGATTATCGAGCAAACAGATTCATTAAAATATCTCATCAATGAGTTCAGCCAATTTGCTCGCCTTCCCGAGACCCATGCTCGCCTTGGTGATCTCAATGAAATGATAGAAAAAGTGATTGCCTTTTATGAGCACGCCCACCGAAAAATTCGTTTCGTTGGTGCCCTCGATAATCACTTAAAACCTTGCTATTTTGACCCTGAACAGTTGAAGCGAGCGGTATTCAATCTAGTTGAGAATGCTGTTAACGCCACCTCCGAGGCCGCCAAGCCAGAAATTCGTATTGAGGTTGAGTCGGATGAAAGTAATAATTTAGTCACCATCAGTGTGATCGACAACGGCAAGGCGGTCTCTGATGAGGAGATGCGTCGAATGTTTGAGCCGTATTACTCGAAGCGTCCAGGAGGCTCGGGTCTTGGCCTTACCATTGTGAAAAAGATCGTCGAAGACCACGGTGGCTACGTGAAGTTGGAAAGAAATCAGCCTGTGGGGCTTGTCGCCCGTATTGAGCTGCCTTACAGTCGAGGCTAAAGTGAGTTATAAAGGACTTTGCAAGGTTGAGAGCCTAGTGTAGAACCAAAAAAAACCAGGAGTCATTTTGGAATATAAAACAGAAAAGATTTTGGTGATTGATGATGAAGCCCCGATCCGTGAAGTTCTTTGCGCATCGCTGGCTGACGAAGGGTTTGTCGTCGATTCTGCAGAAAACGCTGAGGTGGGACTCCAGAAAATCGAACGTTTTCAACCTGATATTGTCCTTTTGGATATTTGGATGCCCGGTGATCGTGATGGGATGGACCTGTTAAGAGAACTATCGCCGCAACCGAATCGGCCCGATGTGATTATGATGTCTGGCCATGGAACCATTGAGACCGCTGTTGAGGCCACCAAATTAGGAGCCTGGGACTTTGTCGAAAAGCCCATATCGATGGACAAGATCACGATTCTTTTGAAAAACCTGATCGATGTTCGAACTATCCGTACAGAGAAAAAATCCTTGCTCAATAAGCTACGGCAAAATATGGCGATCATTGGTAATTCCAATGAGGCAAAGAAAATAAAAGAATTGATTTCTCGCATTGCTCCGACCAACTCCTGGGTTTTGGTTAAAGGCGAGCAGGGTGTTGGCAAAGAACTTGTTGCTATGAACATTCATTACCTCAGCCCTCGTGCCGGTCAGTCGTTTGTTGATTTTAAATGTGCCCACAATACTGAAGACCTGATTGAAGGTGAGTTGTTTGGTTACGAGCAAGGGGCTGTTATTGGCAATGGCGATGAGCGCAAAGGCTCTTTTGACCATGCTGACAAAGGGACTTTGTTCCTTGATGATGTTGATAAACTTCCGATGGCGGTTCAAGCCAAATTGGTCAAATATTTAGAAGATCATAAAATTCAGCGCGTTGGTGGCAGTCGACAATTGGAATTGGATGTGCGAGTGATTGCTGCCACCACCCAAGACCTGCAGGATATGGTGTCCAAAGGACAATTCCGTGAAGACCTTTACTACCGCCTGCATGTCGTGCCTTTCAATATTCCCCCGATGCGAGATCGACGGGAAGATATTGAACCCTTGGTTTGTCATTTCTCTGAAAAATCCTGCCTCAGTGGCGGCTATCCTGAAAAGAAGTTTTCAGCTAAGGCCATGAAGGAGTTAGTCAAACATGATTGGCCCGGAAATGTGCGAGAGATAAAAAACTTCATTGAGCGTATTTACATTCTGACAGAGGAAGACGTCGTCGATGTTCACGACTTAACATTCGCGGGTCTCAATCAAAAAGACGCGGGCTCCGTCTTTTCCGATGCTGGCAGTTTTCGAGAGGCCCGATCGATGTTCGAAAAAGAGTACATCATCAAGAAAATCAACGAGAACAATGGTAATATTTCGAAAACAGCAGAAGCCATAGGTCTTGAGCGTTCGTATTTGCATCGCAAAATTAAGTCGTTTGGAATTGACCTAGAATAGTCGAACTTTTCTAGGTCGGTATATTGAGTACGCGACAGGCGAAATCAAGACGTTCTTCGCTGGATTTCATCTCTAAAATTGTCTGCGAAATTTCAGCATCAAAATGCAGCATATTAAATAATTGAAAACTGTAGTCTTGCATCGATAGTCCTTGCCAAGAAGGCGCTTCGATCATTTTCTGAACTTTCTCGCTGTCTTTCTGGTCAGCGAACTTCAATAAAAACCGATCAATCGCTTCGCGCTTTTCTTTTGCCTTGGATTCATCGCTGGTGTCATCGGTGTATTCTCGACACCGATAAATTTGGTAGGGGACTTCTTGAATTCGTTCTTGTAGTTCATAGCGTCCATCCATTTTGACCTCGATCATCATTCGACCGTCTTCAGTGGTTTCTTTAAGCTCACAGAAGCCAGCCGAAAAAATAGACTGAGGCTCATAGGTGTCTTGATTGGATTTTAGCTTCTCTTCCAAGGTGGATGGCTTTTCAGCTTCGTGAAGAAGGCGAACGATATGGCACACTCCAATGCGACGATTCTGTTCGAGGCTATCGGTAATCAATTTTCGATAGCGAGGTTCGAAAACGTGCAGGGGAACTACAGCTTGGGGAAACGTCACCACGTTGGGAATGGGAAACATAGCAATTTCAATATCTTCATTTTTGTTCATATGAATTTGAACATAAGTGTTTTTTTTAAATTTGGCAACCCTAACTGACAGTCGTCCTATTTATAAGAATTGCAAGTGAATGCAGTCTTTAGGCGTTGCGATTCTTTTTTAAAATCGACTCATAAACGGCGTCAGGAAGGTATTGCCGAATCAGGTCTTGCCAGCCATCGGGTCCAATCATGCTTTTGACGAGGGAAGAACTGACTTGAGCCAAGCTCGGTGGGGGCATTAAGTAGATACTGTCAATCGACGGAGCTAAGGCGCGATTGGCTTGGGCCATTGCATACTCATAACTAAAGTCAGCCTCCGAGCGGATACCTCGAATCAGGCATGAAGCATTCTTCGATTCTGCAAAGCGAGCCAAATATTGATTTTTAATAATAGTCACATCAACTTTACAAGACGACCAATTCTCCTGATCGATAAGGTCTTGAATATTTTCTTTTCTTTCTTCGGCAGAAAGAAAGTAATTTTTGTCAGGATTAACTCCAATAGCGATAGTCAGTTCGTCAAACAAAGTGACAGCCCGCTGGATAACCCAAACATGGCCGTTGGTAAGAGGATCAAAGCTACCGGCGTAGACGGCTTTACGAAGTTTCATGGAGACCAATTTATACTAAAAATAAAAGGTCTCAAGAAAAATTCCGATTTCTTACCGCAGTCAACTCGAAGCCCTTGGTCAAAGAATTCAGAATCTGAATTTCGCCGCTTGGCTGTGTTGGAGTCTCGTATAAATCTTTCAATTTCTCTCATAAAGACTTTGCAAAGATTAGGAACTTCAGTCGGTTAGGGCTTTTCGTTTGCATTCCCCGAGCAATCCAGGCACATAGGGGCAAGGGAGAGGCCTGTCTCGACGGGTCCATACGAATCATTTCTTGGGGGGAGCCTATGAGCCGAATTCTTTTGGCAGTTGCTATATTAGTTCAATTTTCTTTTTCATCAGCACAAGTCAAGCTTGAGACCGGTGGTCCAAAGTTCGTCGATGGTCGCGTGATTTTAGAGGTCAACGACGCCGGTGAGATGGTGACCTTATCTGAAAAAGAATATTTTGAAATGTCGGGGCGCCAGTACATGAAACACCTGGTGAGTTTCTTTAACTACAAAATGTCTTGGGAGACAGTGGCCTCCTATATTACTCCAACAATGGAAGAGGAATTTGACGTTTATCTTATTATCAATGTTGATTACGAAGGTCGCCAAAATATGGCTGATCCAATTCCTGCTCAGCACATGAAGGTCATTGAGCGCACCGAAGCCAATCAAAAACTTTTTGTAAGAAAAGCGGGGCAGGTTGTCGGTATCCGCAGCGATGTCTCTGGCAATAACGGACAGCCCGCTTTCGCAACCACGATCAAAGCTTTAGACGGTACCATGATTAACGGCCATGGAATTATGCGAGACCTTATTCCCGTATCCAGTGGCGCCAGCCATAAAGCGGCGGACCCGCAGCCTTATGTCGATACACCGACGGGGATCTATCGCATCAATCATTCAAAATCAGATGTTAAACGGTATGGCACCGGTATGTGGCACTCGCTTTACTTTGATCTTATTTACCCATGGGGAAAATGGTCTGGACTGGCCGTGCACGGAACCAGCACTAACAAGTACAGTTTGCTTGGAAAACATCAAGACTCCCATGGTTGCGTGCGCGTGAAAAAACCAGTCGCCAACTTGATGTACGAAAACTTGATAAACGATGGTGGCTACTGGGCTGACGATCTTCCTGACCTGAACAATAAAATGCGCTTGAAGTCAGAAAACGGCGACACCAAATCCGGAGTCCGAGCTTTAATTATCTTATTCTACGGGTATGACAGTGCTTTAGAGCAGTGGGACACTTAGTCTTTATTCACTACAACACCAAACGGGTTGCGCATTACATGGAAACAGCCCGTTGTCTGTTGTGCCATTTTCTGAAATTGTATAACCGGAATTGACGTAGCCACCGATATCAGCGACCCAACCTTGATGATTATTGGATGGATAGTTTACAAAGCTCCCAGTGCAGTCAGTTCCATCGTTGGAAACATGGTCAGGACGGGCCGTATTGCAAGTGGCAGTCCCTTTCTCAGCAGCTGTACAAACCCAGGTCCCTTGAGGACAAGCCGAGGCTGAGCCTTCCCAATTCACAGCACTGTAGCTCAAGCCAAACGAAACACCACCATTGGTACAAAGCCCGGCTTCGACGCCGGATGTCCCGTACCGAGCAACCCCCGGGCGACCTTGACCCCAAAGTCGATTGTTGCCGGAACTATCCACGGGGCGAACCTCTCCCACCACTTCCAACTTTGCTGAAGGAGCATTTGTTCCAACTCCAACATTTCCTGAAAAGTAGTTATCATCTGAAGAGCCATCCTGGTAAATCCCGTAGGTTGTGGTGCCAGGAAGGTCGTCGATATAAAGACCGTAGGCGTTAGTTAGGGTGGCCGAATTTGAAGCCATGGCTCGAAAGCCATAGTAATTTTGTACTGTACCGCCATCCACTGTTAAGTTGGATAGGGAGCCGGTCATGTCAGTGGTACTCCCAGCTTTGCTTTCCAGTTCATTGTAGGTCCCCATCCCTGAATTCAGACTGTTCGCCCAAGTGGTGATCATATTGTAGGTTGCGATTTGCTCATCCTGACTGTTACCAGAGTCACCCCGAATTTGATTGCGAATCCCTATAATTTTTCCGAAGTGGGCGTTACCGTTTTTATACATTTCGTTATTAATGTGTGCAAAATCACCTGACGCATCCCAGGGATTGGATTCAACTCTTAACTTTTTGGTACCACTAAACATCGCGTTAGGAGATCCAACAATAAACTCGCCATCGCTTGAGACAGTCGCAACAGTTGAACCACTGGCTTCTAAGTTCAAATCGTAAGCATCGTTGGTACCAATAGTAATATCCGCTCCGTTGGTATTACCGCCGTTAGAAATATCGCCACTGCCTCCACCGACTCCGGCCGAAAGATCTAAGCAATTAGCGTTGTTCTCGTCACAAATTTCAGCCGCATTGATCGAGCCGGTGTGAACATCCAACTCCACCTCTGGTGTGGCTGTGCCAATACCAATATTGCCGGCGAAATAGTTGGTGTCGTCAGCACCCGATTGATAAACTCCCCATTGGTCACCGCCGTTGATCGTTCCAATGTAAAGCCCGTAGGAGTCCAACGTGTTGGAATTAAGAATTCTGGATTTGAGTCCATAGGCTTGATTGATATTACCGGAGCCACTCACTGTTGATGCGACCCCTGTGGTTTCGTAAGTACTCATTCCTGTACTTATGAAACTGAGAGCATCCACTGCGACTTGACCCGCGGCCAAACCAGCGGTCAGTCGATTGGTAAATTGCCCTGTGATGACATAATCCTGAAAATCAATACTGATGTTATTTATCTCAGAATTAAACCCGTATACAATTGTTTCGTCAGGTCCTATTCCTCCGCCATCAAATTCATGGGAAAAGTTATTATAGGTATATTGGAAGCCGGGGGGGCTGGAGGTTGAGCTAACATCAATATAGTTGGATTTGATTGTACCATTAACATCAAGTTCTACGTTAGGGTTGGCACTCCCAATCCAAACATCACCAGCGGAATCAATTCGAAATGTCTCTGTACCGCCATTGGAAAAAGCAATGGCATCAGCGCTTGGCGAAAACATTCCGGTATTTGTATCGAGTCCAAAACGAAAATCGGGATTCGTAGCGTCTCCATTGTCAGCCATCAGTCCGCCCCAAGAGACGAAGCCATTACCATCCAAGGTGGCCGTGTTTCCTCCATTGATCGTGTACCGGATTTCACCGCTACCCTGAGTGTATATCCCTGTGTCTGGATCCGAGTTAAAAGCGAGACCTGGATTCGCCCCGGTTCCGTCGGCAAATAAAATTGTGTCGCCAGCACTGTAACCACCACCACCAGCGCCCGCCGATAAGTCCAAGCAGTTGGCATTGTTCTCATCACAAATTTCAGCCGCATTGATTGACCCGGTGTTAACATCCAACTCAACAGCGGGCGAAGTTGTTCCAATACCAACATTTCCGGAGGCATCGATTCGAACTCTCTCATTGCCTGAACCTAAGCCACCTGTCACAAATCGAATGTCGGCGTCGGCTCGGGGTGCGATTATATTCACACCGGTGGAAAGCGAATCATTGGAATACAGAGACAGTCGAGACTGATAAAGGGCATTGGAATAGTTGGAGCTACCGGCCGTAATACCACCAATAGGGCCCTCGTCGTTGACGAGTCCCATTCCAATGGCTGAAGCTGTTCCAGCATTGGCATTGGTCGCCACAATACCGCCATCGGAGTGATCAACATCTTCATTGCGATAAACTTCCAACAAACTGGTGGTCGCGGTTGTTCCAATCCCAACCCGGCCTGAGGTGTCGATTCGCATTCTTTCCGTTGTGCCAGTCAATAGTTTCAAGGGAGGAGAGTAACCGATGTTCAGTGCCGCGGCTCCGCCACCGGCCTCAATAAAGGCCTCACCAGGGTAGCCGGAGCCGGCATTTCCAATACCCGTCCACAGGTAATTGTTAGCGGTCGAACCCGTGTAGAGCGTTCCAGCATAGGAGTTGGCACCCGAACTATTGTTTTCAATGGTCATTCCTATGGAGTTGGGGCTACTGCCGTACATGTGAAGCAAGTCGGTAGGGTTTCCAGTGCCGATCCCGACATTGCCGGATGAGTCGATCCTGAAGCGTTCAACCCCTCCGGTCGAGGCCGCGATAGTGTCACCGGCTGGCGCCCAGAGACCGGTGTTAAGGTCAGAGCTAAATGTCAAACCGGGACTGGCGGCATCTCCAATTCCAAGATGGCGAATATTATTTCCATCCATATTAAGAAAAGTGGTTGCAAGATGACTACCAAGATTGTCTCCGGCAACACCGGCTGACAGGTCCAAACAGTTGGCGTTGTTTTCGTCACAAATTTCCGCTGCATTGATAGATCCTGTATTGACGTCCAATGAAACCGCCGGACTGGTCGTGCCAATACCAACAAAACCACTAGCACCAACAATCGACAAAGACTCCACCAAAGCATTTGATTGTCGAGTGAAGAAATGAAGGTCTCCTGAAGCATCGTTGGATCCACGAGTTGAGGCCAAGCGAGCCGAGTCGACAGCTCCGCTGTGGAACAAGACTCCAGACCCACGACTATCCGAAGCGCTGGTGTTGGTAAGTTTCAAGGAGTCAGATATTCCTGCAAAATTTCGCAAAATTTCTAATTTTTCACTGGGGCTGTCTGTGCCTATCCCAACATTCCCGGAAGTATCAATAGTCACTCGATTGGAACCGCCCGTTTCAAACTGTAAAACATTGGCGTCGTTGGTTCCAATAATCATCGGTGCAGAAAAGCTATTGCCGTTGTTCACGACGCCGGATACGGAAGACGTGACAAAATCGAGCCAAGTCGAACCATTACAAAACCCAACCAAATTGGTTCCATCAGCATCGTAGCGGATGGCACCAGCCGTTGAAGAATCACAGGTTGATGTGGAGTCACCAACACGCACGGCACCACCACCCGAAAAGTCGGTGTCGACTTGCGCGAAAGAGTTTGGATTAAAAAATAAGGTGAAAACAAGAAAAAAGAAAAGTGGACCTGTCGGTTTTTTGAAAAACGACTGTGCCTTTGAAATCTTTAACATTTTAATAAAACCGCTCAACGTCTCCACGTGTAACTATCGGTTTATTTAGGTAAAGTCTTGACCTAAAGTCCAATATCGAGACGAATTATTTGTGATTTTTAATTTGAATAAAAAAAGCACAGTGTGGTCCTGTCAAAATAAGATTTTTCCCCCAAGACAAGGAGCTCTGGGATGAGGTTTAGAACAATTGTACTCTAAAAAAGACAGCATTATTTTTTTCGATTTAATTTTTATCGCCTTCTGAAAGTCGCTTCTCAATAATCTCAATTCGCTCTAACAAAAGGTTTATTTTCTCATTCTTTTGTTCAAGATCTTTTTTAAGTTTTTGGATCTCGGCGTCTTTTTGAGTTGCATTCAATTGCTGAGAAGCCTTTAATTCGGAAACTTCTAATTGCAAAGTTTTTTCAGTTTTTTGTAGTCGAGAATTCAATTCACGAATCGCTTCAATGATCGGAGCAATCAGCTTACTATAAGCCACCGACAAAAGACCTTGGTCGCTTTGCGAGACCGCTTCCGGGAAAACCTTTTGCACATCTTGGGCTATGACCCCCATGTCATGGCCAGACGGGAAATCGTAGTCTTGATAGTCGTCTCGTCGCCAATTGTAGAGCACCCCATTAATCTGCAGTAATTTGTCCAAAGCATTTTCCACCGACGCGATATCACGCTTCAGGCGTCGGTCAGAAAGGTTGTTGTAGGCGCCAACTCCGGCCACTGAGCCATTCACGTGCAGTTTATAACTGGGGCTCGAAGTGCCAATTCCAACATCACCACCGGCAAGAATTGTCATGCGAGTGGTATCATTTGTCATTATAAAGAGCGGTTCATTCTCGACTTGGTCGATGTACGCTGAAGTTGCATCAGAACCAATAATCAATCCACCATTAAGATTACTTGGGCTGGTAAACGCGATAAGAGGCGCATCACCTGAGTCTTCTATTTGCAATAGAGCCCAAGGAGCTGTGGTTCCAATCCCAATGTTCCCGCTGGGGTCCAATGTTAAAAAGTCATTATAGGTACTACCATCAAAATAATTGAACATTAACTTGTTGGCGTCAGCTCCAATCGTGGTTCCATTTCTATAGGCAAGACTCCATTGATTACTGTTCGCGGTGTTCGCTAGATTCAGGTACGAATAGTTGTAAGCATCCGCTGCGGCACCCATGGCGGTCAGGCTGGCACCAGCAGAGGCATTATACACCTCAACCGAGCTAGCACCAAAATCTCCTCCCACCTGTAAAGTTTTTGTGGGCGAAGGTTCATTGACACCAACATAACCGGAAGAGGCTATTGTTAGAGCTTCGTTGCCGCCCGTTGAAAAGCCGATTGTGTCAGGTGCCGGTGAAAACATTCCCGTATTCGGATCAAGCCCAAAGCGAAAATCAGGGGTTGTGGCATCACCATTGTCGGCCATCAATCCGCCCCAAGACACAAAGCCGCCACCGTCTAAGGTGGCAATATTTCCTCCGTTAATTGAATAACGAATTTCGCCACTGCCTTGAGTGAAAATTCCAGTGTCCGGATCCGAGTTGAAAGCCAATCCTGGATTGGCTCCGGTTCCGTCGGCAAATAAAATTGTGTCACCAGCACTGTAGCCACCCCCTCCAGCGCCGGCTGAAAGGTCTAAACAGTTGGCATTGTTTTCATCACAAATTTCGGCTGCATTGATCGAGCCTGTGCCCACATCAAGTTCGACGGCTGGAGTTGAAGTGCCAATTCCCACCTTCCCATCCTCCATGATCGACAAACGGGCCTGTGAACCGGTGGCATAACTGTTGGTGGTGGCAAGGTGCATCCGCGTTCCGTACGCATCGCTCGATTGTACGTACAATCCGGCCTCAGCTCTTTTTTCAACGCCGCCAGAAGCATTTGCACCAAAAGTGATTGAAGCGGTATTGCCGTTGATACCACCACTGGGAAGAATATGGACGGCGCCTCCCCAAGTTCCGATCGAGGGATAAGTCGGGGATGAGGCATGACCAATTGCCACCAGGCCGTCGTGAGGATCGCTCACATTGCCAACGATAAGTTTTCCGTCACTGCGAGCGTTCAAAATATTATTGGCCGACGAATTTTTAAGGATCAGAGCGGAGCTGGTGTCATCATTTGTAGCGCTTTGAACTTCAAGTCTTCCAGCTGGATCTGTAGTGCCAATTCCAACATCTCCGCCATTCGGATTCAGTAATAAGTTAAATGAGTTATTCAAAAGGTTGCGCTGGGTGGCTTGAATCCAGGCCCCTGAGCCACTGTGAACACCGGCGTCTAAGGTCATGGTGGTACCGGTTGAAGAGACCCTCAGGGCTCCATTTTGGGTGCTGCCAGAAGACGCAGGTAGACTATTGAATCCTCGCACATCTAAGGCCTGGCCAGGAGAGGTGGTACCGACTCCAACATTACCAGCGGTGTCGATGGTCACGTGTGTTGTGCCGCCAGTTTCAAACTGCAGAATATTGGCGTCATTGGTTCCGATTATCATCGGCGCAGCAAAACTATTTCCGTTATTAACCACCCCCGACACCGAAGAGGTCACAAAGTCGAGCCACGTCGATCCGTCACAGAACCCGACAAGGTTGGTGCCATCAGCATCATAACGGATGGCGCCCGCGGTTGCGCTGTCACAAGTCGAAGTGGAATCGCCGACGCGAACCGCTCCACCGCCGGAAAAGTCGGTATCCATTTGTGCCATCGCTGGGTGGTGAAATAAAACAAAAGCAAAGATTAAGGGGGCCAAGAACACCGATGTCGATGTTGGAAATCGAAAGAGACAACGCAAAGGTCTGTTAAATTTAATAAATTGCACGAACGTAACCACGTCTATGTATCGGGAATTTTTACAAAAAGCTTGATGTTAAGTCTCCTTTTGAAGCACTTTTTTCATAGGTTTTACCAATCAAGCTAAGCAATTCTTTGATTGAGACTTAGCGTTGAACTTGCTAGTTTAGGGATCTTAAAATTTCAATAAGGAATATCAAAATGAGATGGTCACAAGTCACCCTTAAAACTCTCAGAGAAAACCCCGCCGATGCCGAAATGGAAAGCCACCGCCTTTTCGTCCGAGGAGGTATGATAAAGAAAATCGCTCCCGGTATTTTCTCCTACGGTTATCTTTTTTTACGCTCGATTAGAAAATTCGAACAAATCTTACGCGAGGAGTTGGGGAAAGAGGGGAGTCATGAAATTTTGATGCCGATGGTGCAGCCAGCGTCGCTTTGGAAAGAGTCCGGACGTTGGCCGAAAATGGGAGAGTTACTAAAGTTTAAAAACAAGAATGACCACGATTTTTGTTTGGGAGCCACCCACGAAGAAGTGGTGGTCGACTTTATGAGAAACGACATTAAAAGTTATCGTGACCTACCGACCAACGCCTACCAGATTCAGACCAAGTATCGTGATGAAATCAGACCTCGCTTTGGGCTCATGCGCGGCCGTGAGTTCATAATGAAAGATGCCTACTCTTTTGATCTTGATCGCAATGCAGCCATGGAGTCCTACGAAGCCATGAAACGCGCCTACCATGCCATTTTCAAGCGACTCGGGGTGGATTATACCGTCGTTAAAGCCGATTCTGGCGCCATCGGTGGTGATCTTTCCAATGAGTTCCAAGTGGTGGCCGAACATGGGATGGACCATGTTTTGTTGTGCGAGGCCTGTGGCTACTCGGCCAACTCAGAAGTGGCTCCCCTTGTATTGCCTGAAACAACGTCGGTTTGGACCGATGAGCCGATGCTGGAGTTTGCCACTCCGGGGCTCCGATCTATCGAAGACTTAGAAAAGTCTTTAAAAACTCCCGCCTCGCAATTGGTAAAAACTTTTTTCGTAAAATATCAGAATCAAGCCGGCAAGTGGAAAGAGGCCACCTTGTTACTGCCGGGGCACCGCGAGGTTAACTTGATCAAAGCCAAAACAGTTTTGCAGGCGACTTCTGATGTGGAACCTTTGAATGACGAAGAGGTTCGTAAGCTCACCGGTGCCAGTCCCGGTAGCTGTGGGCCGGTGGGGTTGGACGTGACCATCGTTCAAGACCCAGCCCTCAAGCAATTGAATTCCTTTGTAGTTGGCGCTAATAAAGACAATTTCCATTTAAAGAATGTGGTGCCCGAAAGAGATTTTAAAGTCACCCTTGATGCTGATATTTCTCAGGTCGAAAGCGGAGATCCGTGTCCCGATTGTGGCAAAAAATTAGCCGCCAAGCGTGGGATTGAAGTGGGTCATATTTTCTATCTTGGTCAAAAGTACTCAAAGGCCATGGGTTTAAAATATCTTGATGAAGATGGAAAGGCACAAACTGTGGAAATGGGGTGTTACGGTATCGGCGTCACCCGCAGTCTGCAAGCCATCATCGAGCAAAGCCATGACGACGATGGAATGTGTTGGCCCAAAAGTGTGGCCCCCTTTCACATCCACGTGTGTTTGCTAGATCCCGACGATCAAGCCATTGTCGATTGGCTGGACGTCTATCGTTCGTCCATGGAACGTATGGGGTTTGATGTTTTTGTCGATGACCGCAAAGAACGACCAGGAATCAAGTTTAAAGATGCCGACCTTTTAGGTTTCCCGATCCGCGTTGTCGTGGGTAAGCGTGGCTTTGACAACAATGAAGTCGAGCTGTTTGTGCGTAAATCAAAAGACAAATACAAAGTTCCTTTAGAAGAAGCGCTTACAAAATCGAAAGAATTAATGGACGGTGCCTTTTGAGTCGAAGCAGTGGTGAAGACAGAACCGTCGTCGGAATTCATTCTTGCGAAGAAGCCGTCAAGGTGAACTCTCAGTGGGTCGTTGAAGTGAACTTTATGGAAGGCAAAGAAAAAGATTGGCAATCCCTGGCCAATCTCTGCCAAAAAAAGAAACTGAAAACAAAAGTTCGAGGAAAAAAATTTTTTAATGCCTTAGCGGAAGGTCATCAGGGCATTGCCGTTTTATTAAACGAGCGACCACGTTGGCAGGATCAAGCGGCCGAAAAAAACGAAAGCTTGGTGGTTTTTCTTGATGGCATCACCGACCCGCAGAATATGGGCGCCATTCTCCGCAGCAGTTGGCTATTGGGGGTCGATGGTATTTTCATTCCTAAAAATCGACGGGTCGATCTGACCCCTGTGGTTTGCAAAGTGGCCTCGGGTGGGGCCGAGCATGTGGCTGTTGAATCCTGCCATTTTGGGTCACAGTTGCAATGGTTCAAGGATCAAGGTTATTGGGTTCATGGTTTGCGTGAAAAGGGCGATATTCAGTTGCCCCAGCAAAAGCCCGGAGGCAAAACGGTTTTAGTGGTTGGCGCTGAGGGCAAGGGAATGCGGTCTTCCACTGAAAAATTTTGTGACCAATTCGTAAGCATTCCGCAAGTGGAGTCAGGCTCCAGCTACAACGCCTCGGTGGCTTTTGCACTCTGTGCTTACGAGTACACCCGGCATCGCTACATTTAGATCAACCTAAATGCCTTTTCATATTGACTTAATCAGCCCTTTTTTTTAAACCCGTCAGTCTGATCGAAATCGACAGGCTGAATTAGCTCAATTGGTAGAGCAACTGATTTGTAATCAGTAGGTTGGGGGTTCGAGTCCCTCATTCAGCACCAAATTTTGACATCGGGTTCCATAACTTGGGTCGAAATTTCGGGTAGATGGATCAAACAATTTGCCTTGAAGCTCTAAGTAATAGAGTCTTATTGGTTCGAGGAGGAGTACTCAAGCGGTCAACGAGGGCAGACTGTAAATCTGCTGGCTTAGCCTTCAGAGGTTCGAATCCTCTCTCCTCCACCATTTTTTAAGGTGGATTTTTGGCTTCGGCCATTTTGACGGACCATTTGCTAGAAGCACCTGTGGGGGTGTAAAGCAAGGGGAGTCAAAAAGGAAAAGACAACACGAGCGGGAGTAACTCAATTGGTAGAGTGTCAGCCTTCCAAGCTGAATGTTGCGGGTTCGAGACCCGTCTCCCGCTCCAAATTTTAAAAAAAGTCTCTTTGGAGAGGAACCTGCTGATGTGGCTCAGTGGTAGAGCACGCCCTTGGTAAGGGCGAGGTCGAGAGTTCGATTCTCTCCATCAGCACCATTTTATGGCTCTGCAAGTGGATTTTTTTATTGATTACATTGGTAAAGGCGTTTAATTAAACATGAAATACAAAATAAATAATTTTCAGGAGGCTTTGAATGGCTAAAGAGAAGTTTAATCGGGGAAAACCCCATGTGAATATCGGTACTGTTGGCCACGTTGACCATGGTAAAACAACTTTGACGGCTGCAATCACCAAAACTCTATCTGTGAACGGTGGTGGGCAGGCCATGGATTACGACATGATCGATAAAGCCCCTGAAGAGAGAGAGCGTGGAATCACGATCTCGACCGCTCACGTTGAGTACGAGACTGAGAAACGTCACTATGCTCACGTTGATTGCCCCGGACACGCCGATTATGTGAAAAACATGATCACCGGAGCGGCTCAGATGGACGGTGGAATCCTTGTGGTTTCTGCTGCTGACGGACCTATGCCTCAAACTCGCGAGCACATTCTTTTGGCTCGTCAGGTTGGTGTTCCAGCTCTCGTTGTTTTCCTTAACAAATGTGACCAAGTGGACGACGAAGAACTTCTTGAGCTTGTTGAGCTTGAGATTCGTGAGCTTCTTAACAAATACGAGTTCCCTGGTGATGATATCCCAATCGTTCGTGGTTCGGCTCTTAAAGCTCTTGAGGGTGAAGACAGCGAAATGGGTACTCAAGCGATCATGAAGTTAATGGACGCTGTCGATGCCACAGTTCCTGAGCCTGAGCGTGATGTTGATAAGACCTTCTTGATGCCTATCGAGGACGTTTTCTCTATCTCTGGTCGTGGTACTGTTGTTACTGGTCGTATCGAGCGTGGTATCGTAAAAGTCGGTGAAGAGATCGAAATCGTCGGAATCAAGCCAACCACTAAAACAACTGTGACTGGTATCGAAATGTTCCGTAAGCTTCTTGATGAAGGTATGGCGGGAGATAACGCTGGTTGTCTTCTTCGTGGTACTAAGAAAAAAGATGTTGAGCGTGGACAAGTTCTTGCCAAGCCTGGAACAATCACTCCTCACAAAAAATTCAAATGCGAGTCTTATATCCTTACTAAAGAAGAAGGTGGACGACACACTCCATTCTTCACTAACTACCGTCCTCAGTTCTACTTCCGTACAACTGATGTCACTGGTGTTTGTTCTTTGAAAGAAGGAACTGAAATGGTTATGCCTGGTGACCACATTGAAATGAGCGTTGAGCTAATTGCTCCTATCGCCATGGAAAAAGGTCTTAAGTTTGCCATTCGTGAAGGTGGCCGTACCGTTGGTGCCGGCGTCGTTACCGAAATCGTAGAGTAATTCTCCAGAATTACTGCGATTTTGTAAAAAGGTCTCTAGTCATGGGGGCCTTTTTTTGTTAGGAATACTAGCTTATGTGTAGGGTAGTGGCTCAATTGGTAGAGTAACGGACTCCAAATCCGTTGGTTGGGGGTTCGAGTCCCTCCTGCCCTGCCATTTTAAAAAAAAGACGCCGTTGTCGGGTCTTAAAACCAACAACTGCGAACCTTAGAGGAAGCGTATTGGATGGAAAAATTAATTGGTAAAATCATGTTTGTCAGTTTTGTCTGTGGGGCCTTTTTGGTTGGTTACACAGTTCAAGTCCTCAATACGTTACTTTCAAGCTCCTGGGGCCCCTATGCACGAGTGATGGACTCGGAGTTGATCAGCAACTTGTTGCCAGTGGCCTGTGGAATTGTTTTTCTCATCTACTGTTACTCCTCTAAGAAAGTAAAAGGTTGGGCCAACGAAGTGATCGTCGAGGTCAGTAAAGTGGTTTGGCCGTCTAAAAAAGACACGACAGCGATGACAATCTTTGTTTGTATTTTTATGCTCATGTCTGGGGTGCTCCTTGGACTTTTTGATTTCTTCTCAAGTCAGGTGATTCAGTTCATCATTGAGTGGAGCTAGGGAGAGCGAAGTGGAACAAGAAAAAAAGTGGTACATTGTTAATACTCAAACCAGTTGTGAAAACGTCGCCAAAACGGCCATCGAAGAGCGTATTACAACTAAAAATATGCAGGAGTATTTTGGAGACATCCTTGTGCCCTCTGAAAACGTCGTGCAATTGATTAAGGGTAAAAAACAAACACGAGCACGCAAGTTTTTCCCCGGTTACATTTTTGTCAACATGGTGATGACAGACACCACTTGGCATTTGGTAAAAAGTGCAGCCAAAGTCACAGGTTTTATCGGAGGCCAAAAACCTCAGCCTGTTCCTCAGCATGAAGTTGAAAAAGTCACCAAACAAATGGTTGAAGGAACTGAAAAAGCCCGTCCTCATGTGACCTTTGAAGTGGGTGAGTCCGTGACCGTTATCGATGGACCATTCGCGAACTTTAATGGAACTGTGGAAGAAATTAACGACGAGAAAGCGAAAGTGAAAGTTTCCGTCTCCATCTTTGGTCGGCCCACGCCTGTTGAGTTGGATTTCATCCAGGTCGAAAAGAATTAATTATACTCGGCCGTCTATTAACCGGCCGATTGTCTTCTCTCAAATTCCTCTAAGCTGACTTTTAAAAGGCTCCGCGTTTTTGATCCGGCGCCCAATTGAGTCATCAGATGGCTATAAATACCGAAACTAGCAGAGTTTATAAAAGGTTGAAGTCCTTTAGCGATCTCCAGGCTTACAAAAGGAGCTCCCTGCGCCAAGGCGCGACTTAATCCATGATGTATTTTTTGATCGTAAGCTTGTCCCAAATAACGGGTCAGCTCTAGCATCGCATGTTGGATAAGGTGAGCGTCGTGATACAGAATAATTTCGTTGAGGATGCTATCCAGGTTCTCTGCGCTGATCTCTTGGGTCGACATCAGGTGCAAGGCGGCCGCTTTTACGTGTCCATCCGGGTTTTTTAAGTGGTGACGGGCGATCTCCGCAAACTCAGGGGATTGCAGTTTGTATTTCTGAGCTTGAAACTGAATTTTTAAAAGTTCTTTTTTGATTTCCTGACCAATGGCAAAGTGCTCTGCCTTTGGATCTGATAGATCAAAACCGCACTGTCCCTCTGTCTGGTAGCAGTCTTCAAGTTGCTGCAGGCGATCCTCAGCCTTCACTGCAGACTGCGGCATTGAGGCTGCGGGTGCTTGCGTGGGGGCTGCGGGTGCTTGCGTGGGGGCTGAAGTCGACGCTGTTGCTTGAGGAGTTGGCTTGGTTTTTTTGGCCGTTTTTGGTTTTGTGTTTGCAACCCGCCGAAGGACCCTTTGATCAGAGTGTCCTTGGTTTTGATTTTCTGAAACGCGATCAGAAAAAAACCAAAGACCTATCAAAAGAATGACAAATGTTGATCCAAAAATCTTACGGTTCAAGACAACTCCCTAGTTTTGTTCCTGAAGGTCAGACAGCAGAATCCAGCCTTGTTTGGTCTTGTCAGTGTTAGCAACACGCACCCAAGGGCCTTGGCTTGCAAGAACTTCCACTTGATCAAGTTCACTGCCGCTGCGAAGAGCCGACGAGGTGAAATCACAACTGTCGCTGGGGCAGGCCTTTAAAAAGCGGAATGGCACGCTGCTATTAAGAGCCAAAAAGTTGGAACTTTTAACGACAACAGTCCATTGCGGAACCGTTTCCATATCATCAAGGTAGCCCGAGTAAATGTAGCCAACGCTGTTTTGGTACTGCACTTTGTAGTAAAGATAGTTTTTACTGCCTTGGACGATCCGATCAACAACCTCTACAGTCTCGCTATTAGGAACACGCACAAGCAGTCGGCCACCGGGTGATGTTCGTAAATTGATTCCAAAGGGAGCAACCACTTCAATGTCGTCTCCCACGCGCGCAATCAAAGATTCTGGTTCAACCGGTTCCTCGACATCGGTGACCCACTCCAAAAAGCTTTGTTTGTCACCGGCGTAGACGTAGCCTTCAGTGCCGTCACTGTTAATTTTGTAATAGCGCTTTTGATCCGAAGAGCTTGTCACCGCAAAGTCAAGAACTCGCGTCTGCAAGCCGCTGCTGGCGGTTGTTAAAAGCTCTCCACCGGGTGTTTTGCGAACGTTGATATTTTTTAAAAGTTCCACCTGCTGGCTTACTTCAAAAAGTCCCTGCACGTTTTCACCACAAAGCTGATTACGATCGGCGATCACCACAGGGCGGTTGCCGACTTGGTCTTCGTCAAGAGATCCACGCACGGGATAGGATCTGTTGTCAGCCAGCTCCAAGCACTTAAGGTCGTTCAATCTCTCAACACAGTAAAGCGACTGTCCCCATCGACAGAAAAGATCGCCAATTTGATAAGCCTCATTCTCCGACGGCACAACAGGGCCAGATCCGGTGTTGGCGCAGGGGCGTGAGCCGTCAACCAGACAAGAAATATTAAGATCAGTTTTGTGAGTCTCTGAACTGATCCAACTTTTAAAGGTCTGGTTGCGCAATTTACTTAAAAACTGTTCGTCATGGTGAGCAAAGGGGCTCGACGGATTGGCCCATCGACAGATGCGTGCGGGCCCACCATTGTAAGCCGCCCATGCCGAGCGAGTTCGCGCCGTATAGTTGGACGAGCTACTGACACAGCTTTGCGACGGAGCCCGTTGCCAAGCATCGTAAAAAATATCCAACCCGTAAACCATATTGTGGGCCAGGTCGACGCCTTTGCCACTCAACAGAGCCGACTGGTGCGAGCGATCATCGACTTGCATCAGTCCGTGACCGTGGCCACTGTCTCCACGCATGTAGCGCACGCGATTGTCGGTGCCGACACGAAAATGGGACCACACAGTTTCTTGGTGCATAAGTGTCAAAAGACCTTTTGTAAAAGCTTGAATTTCAGCTTCACTGGCTTGCGGCTTTCTTTTTTGTAAATAAAATCGCGCCATCTCTTTAGCAACAGCGTTCAGTTCGTTCATGTAGCGTCCACGCTCGGTGTTTCGAGATCGTGCGTCCTCAAAAAGGATGGGCCCATATTGATTCTTAACCGTCGATTGGGTTTGCATATGATCGACTAGGCAGGAATAAGGGGCGCGGCCGAAAGTCCAGTCTCCGCCGATTCGACTGGAGCATTGCCACCAGGCTTCAAAGGCATGAGCTTGAAAAGTAAAAAGTTGAAAACTAGCGAATACAACAGTGGTGAGAAAAACTTTTAAAGTAGACATAAAAATTGTTCGGTCAGTTGCTGAGATCGCTTAATAACAAGGGAGGTTCGAGTGGCGCTGCAAAGCTGTGAAAACCTCTACCAAGGGGCGGCTCCTGTGACCATTCAGTCCATCGATGACGACGAGATAGGGGAATTTCTGATTTGAAATCAAAGTCACAAACGAAAGGTTAGAAATCCAAGAAAGAACTAAAAAATACTTAAATTGAAATCGTCGTGCTATAAAGAGACATGTTTAAGCCCAGCCAGTTGACTCATTTTCCAAAACTGTCTCAAACTGAGGCGCAGAGCCAGTTTGTGCGAGTGCTGCAAAATGCTCACGCTGGTGAGCTGGCCGCAGCTTACGCTTATACGGGTCATTATAAATCCTTGTTTGTGACCAGTGCGATTGAGAAAAAGGAAATTAAAAAGATTCGCGACGAAGAGCTTCATCATCGACAACGCATTTGCGAGATGCTGCAAGAACAAGGCGCTAAGCCTCGTCGTTTGCGAGAGTTGACCTTTGCTTGTATCGGCCTCACCATTGGTTTTTTATGTCTTTTCGGTGGCTGGTTCATTCCAATGTATGGAGCCGGGAAGTTAGAGAGTACGAATATTTTTGAGTATGAAGTCGCTGCTCGTCTCGCTTATTCGGCGGGACATCACCAATATATCGATGAGCTTCTCGCCTTCGGAGAGCTTGAGTGGGATCACGAAGTATTTTTTAGAAAAAAAACCAAAGGCCATTTCTTGGCTCAATGGATTCCTTTATGGCCCAGTCCTCCCCCCAAGGGGAGCATCCGCACTCTTTTTGAAGACTGGAAACAATCATAGCCCTGTCTCTTCTCTAAGTCTTTTTTGCCAACGGACGGCGGTGTCGATCATGGTGTTTAAATCAGAGTGTTTTGGTTGCCAGTGGAATTCTTCCTTGAAACGTTGCGCATCACCCACCAGGCGGGCGGGGTCGCCTGAGCGCGGTGGGTGAAATTCCAGAGTGGGAGAAGTTCCAAGGCTTTCGCCAATGGCAGCCGCAATTTCTAGAAGAGAATAGCCTTGTTGGCTCCCCAAATTATAGAAACTCCGTTGATGGCGTTGCTCCAATAAAGCCTCCAGGGCTAAAACGTGGGCGTTGGCCAGGTCTGCAACATGAATAAAGTCTCGAACGCAAGTGCCGTCGGCCGTTGGATAGCTCTTGCCATTGATGGTCAGAGGTTCGCCGTCTAAAACTTTTTGAATCAGACTGGGGATAAGGTGGGGTTCGGGGTTGTGGGTTTCGCCGATTTCCAATTCGGGGTCAGCACCGGCTCCGTTAAAATATCGAAGAGCACAAAAATCCATAACACCCAGTTCCTTATATTTCTGAAGAATTGTTTCCACCATCAGTTTGCTGAGGCCATAAGGGTTGATGGGGTTTTGCGGATGGTTTTCGTCGATGAGGGCCTGTTTTGACTCCCCGTAGGTGGCGCAAGTGCTTGAAAAAATTATTTTTTTTACCCCAGCTTGAGCCATGGCCTCAAACAACAGAATGCTGCCTTCAACATTGTTTTGAAAGTACATCTGTGGATTTTCCACAGACTCTTGAATGTAGGCGAAGGCGGCAAAATGCAGGACCGCATCGATATTCTCAGTTTTCAAAACTTCGGTCAGTTTGGCGTGATCGTGGAGGTCGCCCTCAATCAGGGGGCCCCAGCGGACCGCCGATCGATGGCCGCGGCATAAATTATCGTAGCTGACCGGAAGAAAGCCTTTCCTATGCAGAGCTTTGCAAGTATGACTGCCGATGTAGCCGGCGCCACCCGTCACTAAAATTTTTTTCATGGAAGCTCCGTCAGATCGAAATAAAAAGGGTTACATCCAAGAAAGAGTTTACCTGGGGACTGATTTGAATAAAATAACCCGGTAAAAATGACGCGCACAGCGCGCGGGAAAAAGAACAGTTTTTCTGGCCCCTCAAGTTTCTGAAAAATATAAGAGAATTCCTAAATCGCCCTTGATCCACTGGACTTTATCGACTATATCGGTCATTTCATTGTCGAAAAAAATTGGAGTTCTAAAATGGCTAAAAAAGTCACCGGAATGATTAAGCTGCAAATTCCTGCTGGTAAAGCAAATCCAGCGCCTCCTGTTGGTCCCGCTCTTGGTCAGCATGGTGTGAATATCATGGATTTTTGTAAGCAGTTCAATGCGAAAACGCAAAAAGCGGGAAATACAATTATTCCTGTGGTTATTACTGTCTATCAAGATCGTTCATTCACTTTCATCACCAAAACACCTCCAACGTCAGTCATGATCAAAGAGGCTTGCAAATTGAAAAGTGGTTCAAAAATGCCTCAAAAAGACAAAGTAGCAAAAATTAAAATGGACGAAGTTAAAAAGATTGCTGAGACCAAACTACCTGACTTGAATTGTGTCACTGTTGAAAGTGCTATCAATCAAGTTGTTGGAACTTGCAAAAGCATGGGCATTGAAGTCGTTGGGTAAAGGATTAGAAAATGGGTAAGCTATCAAAACGAACAAAAAGTAATAAAGAAAAAGTCGATCGTACCAATCGTTATGGTGTGGCCGAAGCTTTCCAACTTGTAACAGAAACTTCAACGGCTAAGTTTGACGAAAACGTTGATGTTGCAATTCGCTTGGGTGTTGACCCGAAGCAAAGTGATCAGCAAGTGCGTGGATCCGTTTCTCTTCCCCATGGCGTCGGTAAAGACGTTCGTGTTTTGGTTTTCGCAAAAGGACCAAAAGAAAAAGAAGCTCAAGAAGCTGGAGCGGATTTTGTTGGAGCCGACGATTTGGTTGAGAAAATCAAAGGCGGCTGGCTTGATTTTGACAAGGCCATTGCAACACCAGACATGATGGCGACAGTCTCGAAAGTGGCGAAGATTTTAGGCCCACGTGGTCTGATGCCAAACCCTAAGGTGGGTACTGTTACCATGAACGTTGGTGACGCAGTTTCGGCTGAGAAAAAAGGAAAGTGTTCCTTCCGAGTTGAAAAAGCTGGAATTGTTCATGCCGGAATCGGTAAGAAATCCATGGGTTCTGATAAATTAAAAGACAACTTCATGAGCTTGATTCATGCCCTTTCTAAAGCCAAGCCTTCCTCTTCTAAGGGAGTTTACTTCAGAAAAGTGGATGTTTCTTCAAGCATGGGCCCTGGTGTCTCTGTTGATACCAGCAGCTTTAAAATGACTTAATCTTTGGTAGCTCACCCCGCAAGCGGTGAGCCTCCATGGATTAATCGCGATCGAAGACGATAGGTGCCCGGTGAGCGGGTTTAAACCATAGGGCCTATTGAGATTGTGGGAAAGCCGGATGCTCCGTGAGCAATGAAGGCCTCCGCAAAATTTCTGAATCGCCAAAACGGGACTGAAAGGAGGATTGCCAATGCTAACACGCGCGCAAAAAGCGGAGCGAATCAGCCAGCTATCCAGCAACCTTTCTCGTGCGAAAGCCACTTTTCTCGTTGATTTTACTGGAATGGACGTTGAGCAGGTAACAAACTTGCGCAAAGGCCTTCGTAATATCGACTCTGAGATGAAGGTGGTTAGAAACACTCTCGCCAAATTGGCTCTAAAAGATCATCCAGATACGGATAAAGCCCTTGATGGTGAGTTTGTTGGCACAAATGCCTTTGTTTTTGCCTATGAAGATCCTTCAGCTTCTGCCAAAGCTCTTACTGAGTTTAGCAAAGAGGTTGAGGCCTTAAAGGTAAAAACAGGTGTTATGGAAGGCGCTAAGTTGGATGAGGGTAAGATTCAATATCTTGCCACGCTACCTGGAAAAGATGAGCTTAGAGCGAAACTACTCAGTGTATTTATGGCTCCAGCAACCAGTGCGGTTCGCGTCATGAACGCTGTGCCAAGTGGTTTCTTGAATGTGATGAATGCCTATAAAGACACTAAAGGCGAATAATTGAATTTGAACTTAAATATTAAAGAATAAACGGAGTATTAAAATGGCTTTAAATAAAGATGCAGTAATTGATTTTCTTTAGAACATGTCAGTAATGGAAATCGCTGACCTTGTAAATGAACTAGAAGAAAAGTGGGGCGTTTCTGCTGCCGCTCCTGTGGCTGTTGCTGCTGGTGGTGCTGCTGCTGGTGGTGCTGCTGCTGAAGAGAAAACTGAATTTGACGTTATCTTGGCTTCTGCTGGAGACAAGAAAATCAACGTTATTAAAGAAGTTCGTACCATCACTGGTCTTGGCCTAAAAGAAGCCAAAGACTTGGTTGAAGGTGCCCCAAAGCCAGTTAAAGAAGGAGTTCCTAAAGAAGAAGCTGATAAAATCAAGGAAGCTCTAGAAAAAGCTGGTGCAAAAGTTGAAGTTAAGTAAGACTTTGATTTTTGATAATTTTTAGTAAGATGAAAGGCCGAGAATTGGTCTGAATCCCGAAAAAAGGCGATCGCCGCGTTAAAATACGCGGCAGGAGCCGAAAACAGGAATTCGGAACAAGACTTGGCAAAAAGGGAAGGTCTTTGAAGGGTCTTCCCTTTATGTGCTTGTGGATTAATGTGGATTTAGGCTCGGGTGCTCGTGCGCAAAGGACCCTGGCTTAAAAAATGGACGAACACCCGCCAAAACGGGGTTTGTCACTGAAAGAGGGAGAGCGAATGGCAACCAGTCCGGTGACCGCTTCGAATGTCCGTTTACGGAAATCATTTTCTCAAAACAACGTCGCTATCGATATTCCAAATCTTATTGAGATGCAGAAAAGCTCTTATGAAGCCTTTTTGCAAAAAAATGTAGATTCTGATCGTCGTGGTGAAGATGGGCTTAATGGAGTTTTTAAGTCTGTTTTTCCGATTAGCGATTTTAACAACACATCAAGCTTGGAGTTCGTCAGTTATGTGCTCGAGCCTCCCAAATATGATGTGGAGGAGTGTCGTCAAAGAGGGATGACCTATGCCTCACCTGTAAAAGTGACCCTTCGCTTGATCGTCTTTGATGTCGATGAAGAAACCGAAGCTCGCAGCATTCGTGATGTTAAAGAGCAAGAAGTCTATCTCGGTGAAATTCCGTTAATGACAAAAAATGGTTCTTTTATCGTCAACGGAACCGAGCGCGTTGTTGTCTCCCAGTTGCACCGTTCACCCGGTGTCTTTTTTGATCACGACTCAGGAAAAGGCTCAACCAGTGGAAAATACATTTATTCCGCTCGTGTGATTCCTTACCGTGGATCTTGGTTGGATTTTGAATTTGATCAAAAAGATCTTCTGCACGTTCGTATTGATCGTCGCCGTAAATTGCCAGCCACCATCGTTCTCAAAGCCTTGGGTTATGACACTCAACAGATTCTAGAATATTACCATGATATTGATGCCGTAAAAATTGGCAAAAACGGTGAGTACCTTCGACCTTTCGACGTCGAAAAAGTCGCGGGTCAAAGAGCCATCGTGGATATCGTGGATCCCAACAGCGGAGAAGCCATTGTAAAGGCTGGGCGTCGAATCACTCGAGCCGCTGTTCGCAAAGTTAAAGAACTTGGAATTAACGAACTGAAGCTCACGGCTGATGACCTTATGGGTAAAGTGGTGGCCGCTCCGATCGTTAATGAATCCACCGGCGAAATCATTGCTGATACAAACACTGAAGTGACTCCAGAAGTCCTTGAAGCGGTGAACGCAATGAAGCTTAAAACTATAAATCTTATCTTTTTTGATGGATTGGCTGTGGGACCTTATCTTCGCAACACCTTGTTAGTTGATAAAGTGGAAACCAAAGAAGAAGCCATCATCGAAATCTACAAAAGACAGCGTCCTGGCGAGCCACCAACCATCGAAGCGGCCACCAACTTTTTTCAGCGCTTGTTTTTCGATCCTGAAACTTACGATCTTTCTGAAGTGGGCCGATTAAAAATCAATCACCGCTTCAACATTCCTTTCGATGAGTGTCCTGTTGAGCATCGGACTCTAACAGAAAAAGACATCATGGAAGTGGCTCGCACTTTGCTGAACCTACGTAACGGTAAAGGGAATGTCGATGATATCGATCACCTTGGTAACCGTCGTGTGCGTTCTGTGGGTGAGCTTCTAGAAAACCAATACCGAATCGGTTTGGTTCGTATGGAACGCGCCATTCGTGAAAGAATGTCTCTGCAAGATGTTGAAACCATGATGCCTCACGATCTTGTGAATGCAAAACCTGTGAATGCTGTTGTGAAGGAATTTTTTGGATCTTCTCAGTTGTCTCAGTTTATGGACCAAACCAACCCACTTTCAGAAATCACCCACAAGCGTCGTTTATCCGCTCTCGGCCCAGGTGGACTTGAGCGTTCGCGCGCTGGGTTTGAGGTTCGTGACGTTCATCCCACGCATTATGGTCGAATTTGTCCAATCGAGACTCCAGAGGGACCAAACATTGGTTTGATTGCTTCATTGGCGACCTATGCTCGAATTAACAACCATGGATTTATTGAAACTCCGTATGTAAAAGTTGAGGAAAAGGAAACCGATGGAGAAGTTCTTTATCTCTCGGCCTTAGAAGAGACGGACCATTATATCGCTCCGGCGACACGTGAAGGTGCTGAATCTCTTAAGGTGGAGCAGCTCACCACCCGTCGTAATGGTGAGTACCAGATGACTCCGGCTGAAAAAGTGTCCTCTATGGATGTTTCGCCGTCGCAGTTGGTTTCAATTGCCGCCTCATTGATTCCTTTCCTTGAGCACGATGATGCCAACCGTGCCTTGATGGGATCGAACATGCAACGGCAGGCGGTTCCGTGCTTGCGCTCTCACTCTCCTCTTGTAGGAACGGGAGTTGAAAAGCTTGTCGCTCGTGACTCTGGAACTTCAGTTGTAGCCATGAACGACGGAATTGTTGAAGAGGTTGATGCCTCTCGTATCGTCGTTCGTCGTTTAGCCAAAGGCGGAGGTCTTGGTGCCAACGTCGATATCTACAACTTAACAAAATATCAAAGAACCAACCAAAATACCTGTTTCAACCAAAAACCAATTGTTGAAAAAGGTGACCGTGTGAAGAAGACCGACATCATTGCTGATGGTCCTTCCACAGAATTTGGTGAGTTGGCGATTGGGCAAAATATCCTGGTCGCGTTCACACCTTGGATGGGTTACAACTTTGAGGATTCTATTCTTATCTCTGAGCGTCTGATCCGTGATGACGTTTACACCTCCATTCACGTCGAAGAGTTCGAGTGTGTGGCGCGTGATACGAAGCTTGGAAAAGAAGAAATCACTCGTGATATCGCCAACGTGGGTGAAGAGGCCCTGAAAGATCTGGATGAGTCCGGTGTTATTCGAATTGGTGCCGAAGTTCGACCTGGAAATATATTGGTCGGTAAAGTCACTCCAAAAGGTGAAACTCAGCTGTCTCCGGAAGAAAAACTCTTAAGAGCGATCTTTGGTGAGAAAGCGGGTGACGTGAAGGATACCTCTTTACGTGTTCCTTCTGGTGTTTCTGGAACCGTTATCGACGCTCAGGTTTATAGCCGCGAAGGTGTCGATCGCGACACCCGTTTGCAATCGATCATTGAGCAAAAGAAAAAGAAAATTGAAAAAGATTTTGATGTTGAGCAAAACGTTATTAAAAACAACGCTCTTGAGGACTTGAAAAACATTCTTGTCGGCAAGAAAACAACGGGCGCACTTCTTAATGAAGACGGCTCTGAAAAGCTATTGGAAAAAGGTCAAGTCATCGCTGGTGAAGATCTTGAGTCGATCGCCTTTGAACTTCTTTCTTATATTCCCATGGAATCAGAGATCGAATATCAAGTCTCACGTGTTGTTGATAAAGCTCGAAACCAACTGGATGCCATTAAATTGGTCTTCGACGAGAAAGTCGATCGCCTAACCAAAGGTGATGAGCTTCCTCCTGGAGTGATCAAAATGGTTAAGGTTTACGTTGCGATTAAACGTAAACTTCAGGTTGGAGATAAGTTTGCTGGACGTCACGGAAACAAAGGTGTTGTTTCTAAAATCTTACCTGCCGAAAGTATGCCTTACCTGGCAGATGGAACACCTGTTGATATGGTGTTAAACCCACTTGGGGTTCCATCGCGGATGAATATTGGACAGGTTCTAGAAATCCACTTGGGATTGGCCGCTCGTTACTTGGGTGTGCAATTGCAAGAGCAATTGGATAACTGGAACGAAGAAAATGCTCGTCAGGCCATGAAGGACACTTTCGATGACCCTGAACTATCCAGACAAATCGACGGCGCTGACGAAGCTTCATTAAAGAAGATGATTAGAGCCGTTGATAAAGGGATTCACTTGGCCTCTCACGTTTTTGATGGTGCCAAAGAATCTCAAGTAAAAGATCTTTTGAAGAAAGCCCACATGCCGACATCAGGACAGATGGTTCTGTTCGATGGTCGTACAGGAGAGGCTTTCGAGAACCCTGTAACGGTTGGAATCATGTACATGCTGAAGCTTCACCACTTGGTTGAAGAAAAAATTCACGCACGTTCTATCGGTCCTTACTCACTTGTTTCGCAGCAGCCATTGGGTGGTAAAGCCCAATTCGGTGGTCAGCGTCTCGGGGAGATGGAGGTCTGGGCTATCGAAGCTTATGGTGCCGCCTACTCTCTACAAGAGTTCTTAACAGTGAAGTCAGATGACGTTGCTGGACGAACGCGAATGTACGAGAGCATTGTTAAGGGTGAAAACATTCTCGAGCCTGGATTGCCTGAATCCTTTAACGTACTTGTTAAAGAATTGCAGAGTTTGGGTCTTAATGTCGAACTTGTCGAGTCAGGCGTATTGTCTGATGGCGACGACGATAACATTGGGATTGAGGAAGATTTTATTGAGCAATAAATGAAGGACTATTTGTGTGAATGGGTGACCATTTGTCTGAACGGAAACCCATTTGTTTTTAGCTCGCAAAATGCGAGCCACT
>CAXRIX010000077.1:0-2131 GCA_964230555.1 Bdellovibrionales bacterium | reverse complement strand
CATTCTTATTAGTGAATCTGGAGCGAGTGTGTACTCGGCATCAGAAGTCGCAAGAGAAGAGTTCCCCGATCTCGATCTTACAGTTCGTGGCGCCATTTCAATTGCCCGAAGACTTCAAGATCCATTGGCGGAATTGGTTAAAATTGAACCGAAGAGCATTGGTGTTGGTCAGTATCAGCACGATGTCTCGCAAAGTCTGTTAAAAAAGAAACTCACAGAAGTGGTTGAAAGTAGTGTGAATAAGGTCGGTGTTGATTTGAATACCTCTTCGGCATCACTTCTCAGCTACGTTTCTGGAATTGGTCCCGCTTTGGCTAAGAATATCGTCGACTATCGCAGGACAAATGGTCTCTTCACACAAAGAGATGAGTTGATGAACGTAACCCGCTTTTCGTCAAAAGTATTTGAGCAATCTGCTGGATTCTTGAGAATTCAAGAGGGAAAGGTATTTCTCGATAAGACCGGTGTCCATCCAGAGCGATATCAAGCTGTACGAGAAATGGCGGGAGATCTCGGAGTCAGTGTTTCTGATTTAGTGGGCGCTGGAGCAAAGAAGCTTCTTGAGTTGAGAACCAAGTGGGCTGAGCTTATCGGTGAATTTACCTTTGACGATATTGTTAAAGAACTTGAGGAGCCGGGAAGAGATCCGCGTGATCCCTACAAAGTTTTTTCTTTTAGAGAAGATATCAACGAAGTTTCCGACCTGAAAAAAGATATGATTTGCAATGGTATCGTGACTAATGTGACTAACTTTGGTGCCTTTGTTGATATCGGTGTCCATCAGGATGGCCTCGTTCATATTTCTGAAATCTCTAATCAGTTTGTCGATGACCCGAGAAAAGTGGTTAATCCTGGAGATCAGGTACAGGTTAAGGTACTTGATGTGGATACCGAGAAGAGTCAGATTTCACTCAGCATGAAGTTAACGGCACCTAAGGCCTCAAAGGCGGGCGGTAAAAGGGACGACAACCGATCTGGTAAAGGCGGCGGACCTAAGAGAGGCAAAGGAGCTGGAAAAGGTCAGGGCAAGGGAGCTGGAAAAAGATCTGGCGGTGGTCGAAAAGATGGTGGTAAGAGACCGCCTCGACCTAAAAATCCTTTCAACAACCCATTTGCTGCTCTTGCGGATCTTGGTGATAGCAAAGATAGTAAGTCGAAGCGAAATTAATTTTAATAAATCAAAACTTGTTAAAGGCCCTTTGTTCAAAGGGCCTTTTTTATTTTTAGGAACTGCGAGTTGCCATGATTCGTTCTGCAATTTCGGCAAAGCCGAAGCCCCCTTTTTTTTGACTCACATACTGAGGTTCGTGTTTGAGTTGGTCGGCGAACTCTTTGATGTTTGCAACCCCAAACGACAGTTCAAACTGTTGAAACAGGGGCTCATCATTGGGGGAATCTCCACAGAAGCAACAGGCCGACTGCATTTGCGATGGATCGACCGATGTTTCCTTTTTCAGGTAAGTGAGGCAGGTGCTGGCTTTATTGTAATCTCCAAACCAACCATTGACGTGAATTGATGATATTTTTGCTGTGGCCCCATGCTTTTCGAAAATTTTTTTAATGGCCTGGATTTGCTCTTTTGCTAAAGGTGGGACGTCTTCGCAAAAATCGATAGCCAGGTCAAAGAGGCGCGTAAATTGATCACTGGCTAAAGCAGCGCCGGGGACAAGCCTTAGAATTTCTTTCTCGATGGCATCGAGCTTTTGTCTGTTAATTTTTCGTTCACTTTCTTGCTGAACAAAGAAGCGCTTCATTTTTTTGCTATTTTGATCGTAAGAAAAATAAAAGGCACCGTTTTCGCCAATTACGGCGGCGACGGGCCATTGTCTGGCAATCATCTCACACCACCCGGCCGGTCGCCCGGTGATGGGTACCACAGAAATTCCCATGTCGTGGAGCTTCCAAAGCGAATCATAACTTTTGGCGTGGAGACGCCCTTCATTAGTCAAGGTGTCATCAATGTCGGTAAATAATATCTCAACCTGGTTTTTTCCCAGTTCTTGCAGTGCTTTCATAAGCTTTGCTCGCCTCCAAAAATACTATGCGTCACAATTTCAACTTGCATGGCTTTACAAGACCCTTCATTTTAAAACACATTATAGATAGAACGAGTCGTGACTTCGCGCGAAAT
>CAXRIX010000076.1:0-5398 GCA_964230555.1 Bdellovibrionales bacterium | reverse complement strand
ATGACAATCGCTGACATCTACGACGCACTGACAGCATTTGATCGTCCCTATAAAAAATCCCTCCCCGCCTCACGAGCTCTGGAAATCTTGATCAAAGATGCCCGCGCCGGTAAAGTCGACGGCTACCTGTTGAAAATCTTTATTGAGGCTGGGATCTTTCATAACGCCACTTTGGGCACCCATAAAAAAGCTTCCTAGAAATTTCGTGACATTTTTACATCAATCGCTGGGATTTTACTGGCAAACCCATTGGCCACGCACAGCATTTAGATACCAGGTCCTATTTTTATGATAACCCGGCTACATGAAACAAGTCATCGTCACCGGAGCCAGCTCCGGAATTGGGAAAGCTATCACTCAAACCTTCAGTGAAAAAGGTTGGGCCGTCACAATGATTGCCCGGAGCGCCGACAAACTGAAAGAGCTGGAGGCTCAGTGGCCCAACTGTCGCGCCCTCCCCTGTGATCTATCAGACGCTAAAGCCATTTATAATCTTAAAGATCAGGTGGCCACAATGCCGGTCGATGCCTTGATCAACAACGCCGGCATTTTTCAACCTCAGGCTATTGATGATGACGAAGACAGTGTTTGGGAGAATCAGCTGCAAACCAATTTAATGGGAGCCGTTCGCCTGACCCGCCTTTGTTGGCATTCTTTAAAACGCCAGAACGGCTGTGTTTTAAATATCTCCTCGACTTTGGGAGTTCGTCCGATCGCCAACACGGCAGCCTACTCAGCTTCGAAAGCGGCGATGAACAACTGGACCCAGTCTCTCGCCATTGAAGGTGCGCAGCACGGGGTCCGCGCCAATGCCTTGTGCCCTGGGATCATTGATACTCCGATTCACTCTTATGTCGACAGTACCAAGATTGAGGACCAAGAGATTTACCGCCAAGTCCAGAAGGCGCAACCTCTGGGACGCACCGGAAAGCCCATGGATATTGCCAGCATGGCCTTCCATTTTTGCCAGCCAGAGGCCCAGTGGATGACAGGGGCTCTTCTCAATATCGATGGCGGCATTTTACTTAACAGTTGACTGTTCCCGGCCTGAAGACGTGTTTATTAATGAGACACTATTTCCGATAAGTGTCTAAGATGTTTATGAGTTTTTTCTTTTTCATGGTCACCTTGCTGACCTATTTATTCAGCCACTTTTGGGCGCGCCGAACGCGACCCAAGGCGCCTTCTGATTTTCAGTGGACAAAAAACTTTTCAGGTGACCTGGTGGATTTTCAAAAGCAAGTTGAATCCGTGGTTGAAAAAAACTCGCAGCTTTTAATTTTAGAAAAAACCAAAGACCGCTATTTGATTAGTGAGTCGCCATCGCTGTTTGAATATGGTAACTTCTATCACATCCAGTGCGTGCAAGAGGGCGATCAGCGAATTGTAAAAATGCAGGTCCAAGCCAAACTCGTCAATCCGGATACCAAGAAAGTACAGTCTTTCTTCGATACTATTAAGGATCCCCATGCCAGCTAATTTAAAGCGCATCAATAAGTATCTCGCCGACCGTGGCCTTTGCTCTCGTCGCGAGGCTGAAGAACTCATAAACAAGGGCTGGGTAAAAGTGAATGGCGAAGTTTTAAAGGACCTCGCCTACCGGGTCTCACCAACTGATAAAGTGGAAGTCGATGAAAAGGTTCAAAAACACTTAAAAAAGAAACTGACGATTATCATTAATAAACCTTTGGGGTACGTATCCGCGCAAGCGGAGGGCGAGTACAAACCAGCCATTCGCTTGGCGACTCCAAAGAATTTTTACGGTGGCAAAACGGCTCCTCGCATTCAGTATCAAGGTTTTGCCCCCGCCGGTCGCTTGGACATTGATTCCACAGGTTTGTTGGTACTGACTCAAAACGGCAAACTCGCAAAACAGATTATTGCCCCCGACTCGGAAGTTGAAAAGGAATACATTGTTTTCACAAAAGGTGAGATCACACCGCAGAAAATAAAAAAGTTAGAATTTGGCATCAGTCTTGACGGTAAAAAACTTAAAAAAGCCATTGTCACCCAAGAGGGAAATAACAAATTACGCTTTATTTTAAGAGAAGGTAAAAAAAGGCAGATTCGCCGTATGTGCGAAACTGTCGACTTGCAGGTGACGTCCCTTAAACGGATCCGAATTGGACAACTTAAGCTAGGCAATCTACCCGTTGGACAGTGGCGCCTAATGAAACACAACGAACGAGTTCTTTAATTTATCGTAAACTCAGCCGCTGTTTATTTTTTTGTAAATTTTCGATCTCCAATTCACTAAAACCAGCGGCCTGACGAAGGGAAACACTGACCTTGTCTTTGCGAGGATGGCGCACCAAAAGTTTTTGAGTTAAGCGATCAAAGAACTTAAAACTATCGACATTCTGTTGCTTGGCATAGTGAGCGAACCATCGACTTCCAAAAAGGACATGCCCAACCTCCTCGTCAACGATCGTCTTGACTGTTTGCTTAACAACTTTACAAGAAACACCACTCAAACGGCGTAAAAGCGAGTCACCCGAATCAAGGCCCGAGCCTTCAAGGTACCGGTGGACGATAAACAATCTTTCAAGAAGGCTATCCTTGCCGTGAGTGGCATCCCAAAGTCCCAAGTGCACCGGCCACTGCCCCCAGTGACCGCCTAGAGTTTCGAGGGACTGCAAACACATTTGCAAGTGTTTGGCCTCTTCCCGAACGATCTGGGCCAACTGCTCACGCAGATCGGGGTGGGCGTCGGGAAATTCAATCAGAGTTCTTAAGCCCAATTCCATGGCCTGCAGCTCGATATTGGCCAAATCATGGAGCAGCTTTTGACGGCCGACAGCCGTCGATAAAGCCATGCGCCCCGGGAGACGATGCAGACAATACACCGGCACGTCGCGGCCGGGCTGATCGGGCACAGGAAAACTGTGGCCAACTAAAAGCTGTTGCAGCGTCGAATCAAGACACCCCAGTTTTTCCCTGACATCGATTGCATTTAAAACCATGCCTCTGACCTATTGAATGGAGGATCAACGAGCAACCTTTTCTCCGAATGGCGCATCTGGGCATTGGTTGGCACCAGTAGACAGAATTTACCGACCCCATTAAATTGGCCCTTTGGAAAGGACGTTATATGGGAAAGAGTTGGAAAAACCCGTTCAAAGAAGCCAACGCCGCGAAGAAAGGGGCGCAAATTTCAAAGCTGGCCAAAGAGATCTCAGTGGCCGCAAAACTCGGAGGTGGAGACCCCGAGGCCAACTCGCGACTTCGATTGGCCATTAACAGTGCTCGAGCCGAGTCCGTTCCCAAAGACACCATTGAACGCGCCATTAAAAAAGGAACCGGCGAACTGGATGATGGAAAAGTCATCGAAGAGGTTATGTACGAAGGATACGCCCCCCACCAAGTGGGAGTGTTGGTTGAATGCCAAACGGACAATCGGGCTCGTACCGCGCCTGACATTCGTTACATTTTTAAAAAGCACAAAGGTCAGATGGGTGAGCAAGGCAGTGTGGCCTGGATGTTCGAGCGCATTGGATTGATTGAAGGCAGTGCCCCCGAGGGCAAAGAGATCGACCCTGAAGAAGAAGCCATCGAAGCCGGCGCCAACGACGTTGAAAAAACGGACGGTGAAGAGGTCTTGTACGCGTTTTATACAGAACCCGATGAGCTAGACAAGGTTCAAAAGTCTCTTCAAGATCGTGGTTGGGATATCAAAACCAGTGAATTGTCTTACCTTCCCAAAAACAAAACGGAAGACCTTAGCGAGGACCAGAAAAAAGAAGTCTACGAATTTTTAGATGCTTTGGATGACAACGACGACACGGCTCGTATTCACTCAACTCTTTGAGGTCAGCTGAAACGCTTGTGCATACAGCATAATTTGCTTCACCATTGATAAAAACCCGTTGGCTCGGCTGGGAGAGAGAGACTCCTTAAAGCCGAGGTCTTCGATAAACTTTGGGGGCGCCGATAAAATTTCAGAGGGCTTTAACCCAGAATAAGCGCGCAGTAGCAAACTCACCAGTCCTTTAACAATCATGGCATCGCTATCGGCTCGCAACTCGACTTCGCCAGAATCGTTTAACGAAGCATGCAGCCAGACTTGCGACTGACAGCCTTTAACAAGAAATTTGTCATTGTAAAAATCATCACTTTGCTGTGGCAGATCTTTGCCTATTTTAATAATATACTTGTAACGCTGCTCCCAGCCTCCAAGGTTTTCAAACTCGGCAATAATCTCTTGCTGTCTCTGTTCGGCTCTTTTATCCATGTCAGAGGACCTACCACACTTCGCCTCAGAGGGCTATCTCTGCTGTGAATTCAACCACTCATAGCTCTGCAGATACCAGGAACGGGCCTCATTCCAATTGTCAAAAACCAACGACTCTGGAATATCGATAACTGGCTGCGGCTCCATGATCAGTCCCCAACGAGCCCAATCCTGCTCGCTGCCACCTTGTTCAAAAAACCAGCGCTGTAAAAGCTCAGCTTCTTTTTCTAAAACCTTATGCTCTAGGGCGTTCCATTGGCCTTTCTTCTCAGTCACACAAAAGAAGAAAAAGCAGATTGCAGGACGCTGACTCCAAATTTGGCAGGCTTTGCTTTTTCGATCAAAAAACTGGCAAAGGCTGTGGGAGGTTTGGCGATGACTATGACTGTGAATCAGTCCCAATTGGGTGGCGACCAAATGATTCTCCGATTGACGGTAAAGAACCGACAAGTCGGCTCCCTGTTGGATCAGGCGGCCCAAGGCAAAACAGCTAACAAACGGAGAAAACTCACAGCATTTGGTCTCTGGGTTGTAGGGATGAGGTGCGGAGGTCGCCTTCACCACCCGACACTGCACACAGTTAACGGCCTCTTCTGACAACTTTGGGGATTCTTGTTTTTGCCATTCATAAAACCACTGCATTCCCCTGGTTACCACAAAAGCATCGGCGGGCCTAGAAAGTGACACTCAAGGGCACTTTCCAACAGGATAAACACCTTGTCTCACAATGATACAAAGGGATTCATAAATAAAAACAATAAGTTACAAGATATTGCTGATCTGGCACTTGGCCTTAATCTTGCCCTATATAAGGGTGTAAAGACAAACCCAGGGGGGACCCATGATTAGAAAACTTTTAATGATTACCTTATATGTTATCATCGGCTTTCAAGCCAAAGCGGTTCAATTCACACCAATGACTTCGCGAATGCCAGCCTCAGAAATGGCGGTGCAACAGCGAACACCTCAGAAGCTTAAAAATATCTGCATGATTCACGCCGGAGATATTGGAAAATTGAAATACAAAGGCAACAGCTATGAGGATGCTTTTTCAAAAGTCACCGATGAATGTTTCCAACGTCGCACCCAACAATTTGTAAAATCACGAAATATGCAGCCCGATCAGGACCGTCAGATTCAGTTTGCCGAATCCTGTGTGAACAACAT
>CAXRIX010000075.1:0-56345 GCA_964230555.1 Bdellovibrionales bacterium | reverse complement strand
CAAGCCCGAAGTTTTCAAAGAATTCCAAACTGATAATTCACCAAGTGGGAACCGAAAAGTCTAAAGCCCACCCAACAGAGGGACGCCAATTCGAAAAAGTATTGTCAATTCCGTAATGCTTTAGCAATCGACTCCTTCCCTAAATCAAGAGCAAAAACTAAGTGCTTTAAATAATAGGAGACGCTTTATCTTTTTCTTGGGATTCCAAGTAGGAGTAGGGCGCCATCAGAAGGCCGGCAGTGGAACCTCGGGGGAGCGTGACGCGTTCGCGCCAGGGGCGCGACCCCCGCAAGGGCAGGAGCCCGGGTTTCACTGGGAGCCTTCTACTGGCACGCCGACCTCGCCCAAAGCCCCAAGAAAAAGGATAAAAGTCGAGTTTTGTGTCTCATATTTAAACCTTTTAACGAAAACACCGAATAGCTCTATGAACAAGTTTATGTAGGAGGCAGGATGCTACTGCAAGGTGATTTACAAAAGGTTTTTGATGCTCTTTACCACTTAGGGGTGATTGATCCAGTTTTAGAAAAAGACTGGCAACAAGAGTTTAAAAAGATAGAGGAAGACCCAATGCCATTGGCAGAAATCTTAGGTGTTGTGAATTCCAATCTTGGAAACTACCAAGATTTAATGAACCAGCTCAGCACTTATAACCAAGATCAATTGAGTCACTTGGCGATGGTGGTGGCAAAAGAACTTGTCGGGTTTCATACGGCAAAGGTGATTCACTAAGGACTGTGCAATGAAAGCTTTAGTATTTGTTTTATTCAGTATGACGTTAACAACAGTTGCCTATGGCGATTGGATGATTGACTTTTCGCGCCGGCAACAAGACATGGTCGAGCTGGAGAAACAAAAGCAAATTTATAAAGAAGAAAAGAAAAGCGTTCTCGATATGGTAACAGACCGACAAGAGGCGATGCAGGATTTGGTTATTATACATACCAAAGAAGGCTATCAACCCAGACGGATTCAAGTGAAGCGTGGGCAGCGCTACCGGGTTCATGTTGTTAACGTTGATAAAAAGCAAAAGAATGTGAGTTTTATGATGGATGCTTTCTCGCAACATCATGGCACTTACTTTGGGGATGAAGTGGTTTTTGAAATCGAACCACGCAAAGAAGGCTTGTTTGATTTTCAATGTCCCGAAACAAAGGCCAAAGGTCAAATCGTCGTCTACGCTTCGGATGTTCCGCTTGAGTCGCCATTAGAAAACATCAAACTGCGTCGCCCGGCGTCTGAGTGAGGTAATCGATGTCGAAAGGACGCGATGAAGCCTTTAAGGACGCTCTCCATAACTATTTCTCTCCGGTTGTAAAATACCTAGAAGATGCCGCGGTCACCGAGGTTCTGATTAATGGACACGAAGAGGTGTTTGTTGAGACCAAGGGGAAGCTTTACAAAACCGATGCTAAGTTTAGCTCGGAAGAGGAATTGTTAGCAGGGATCACTGCGATTGCTAACTATGTCGAGCGCAGAATTACAACCGAAGATCCGCGTTTGGATGCACGCTTGCCTGATGGTTCAAGAATTCACGCCGTTATTCGGCCCTGTGCTCAGTCTGGGCCAACAGTCGCCATTCGAAAATTCTCACAAGTGGAAGTTGATTTTAAAAAGTACATAGGGTGGGGAGCGATCACTCCCGATGGAGCTCAATTTTTGGAGCTTTGCATGTATTTGGGAAAAAACATTTTGGTCAGTGGAGGGACCGGTTCTGGTAAAACCACTCTTCTTGGTCTTCTGTGTGGACGGATTCCCAATGGTCAGCGGGTTATTGTTATTGAAGATGCTTCTGAGTTAACAATTCATTATGAACATGTAGTGCGTTTTGAAACCAAGCAAGCCGATGCGGTTGGCAAGGGTGAAGTGACGATTTATGATCTTCTTAAATCAAGCTTGCGTCTGCGACCCGACCGAATCATTGTCGGAGAGGTTCGAGGTGCGGAAGCCTTTGAATTGATTCAAGCGATGAATACGGGACACAAAGGTTGTCTTGGAACCATCCACTCCAATTCCGCAGAGGATGCTTTGGTTCGCTTGGAATCTCTAGCCTTGGGTGCCGGGGGTGTCAGTGAACGGGCGTTGCAACATTCCATTGGATCGGCGATCGATTTGGTTTTGCAAATCTCACGTTTGCGAGATGGTTCTCGAAAGGTGATGAGCATTTCTGAAGTTTTCGGAACCGATGAAAAAGGCAACTACGTCATCAAAGACATTTACAATATCCCAAGCTTGAAGTTGCAGCCGGATGGAACTTTAAAGGGTGAGCTTCAGCCCACCGGTGAGCTTCCCAGTTTTATGAGTGAGATTGAGGAAAACCGGATCCCGTTTCCGCGTTCAAAATTTCTGAACTCCAAAAAGCCAAAGAAAAAGGCCTCTTAAGGCAAATGTTTACAAAAATTCACAAAATTTTAGGCTGAGCTTTGTCAGCATTGGTCATTTGCCGTCATTTATAAGTTTTGCTAGTTTTTTCGGTGAGATAAGGCTAAGAACTCATTGGTTTTTGTTTAGCAGTCTGTGAAATTCGACCGCACCGCTGAAGGTTGCATGTATTTTAGGCACAATGACTGATTCAGTCATTGACTCAAGGGTAAAACATTACTTGTTTTATTTACCTATAGAGCGTTAAACAAAGACCATGCAGGTCAGCTGTAAGGTCTCCTATTCAGTTCTAGTTTATGTTGAGCGTCAAGGCGTTCAATTGGAGCGTTTCTTCGAGCAATTCGATACGCCTGTGGAGCTATTCAAAGACCCATCAAGTAAGGTTGATGTTCCGGAAATGGAAGCCTTTCTAGATTCAGTGGCCGACTTTCTGAACGTTTCAAACCGCAGTCAGTTTTTTCGAGAAGTGGGTCAGAACAATTTCGAGCTTCGCGCTTGGGGAGTCCTCGATAGTGTTTTAAAAATGGTCGAGTCTCCTAAAGAAATCTTTGCTCAGCCGGACCGCTTTTTATCTTACTTTTTAACACCTCACCCGGAACTGTCCTTAGAGAAACACAGCGATCACCAATTGACCTTCCAATTCTTGCGTCAGCCCGGAGCTGGCAATGTCATGGCTTATTTGATGGGAGCTGTTGAAGGTTTGCCTCGGTACATGGGGATGCCACCGGCTAAAATCACCCAGGTCGGAGATCTTTCTTACGATGTGGTTTGGTATGACGATCAAGAAAGCCTTTTTGATGAGCAAGAAAAAAAGCGTCGCCAATTCCATCCTGAGATCGTTCATTCCGTGATGCAAAGCTTGCAGGAGCACCAAAGCCATATCACCCAGGCCGCTCCCGTTTCAGGAAGTCCTCAGCATATCGCCAGCGAGGCCTTCGAGAAAATGGTGGCCGTTGAAGTCGAAAAGCGTTTGGAATCTTGGATTAAAAAACAA
This sequence comes from Bdellovibrionales bacterium, assembly GCA_964230555.1. GTDB lineage: Bacteria > Bdellovibrionota > Bdellovibrionia > Bdellovibrionales > JAGQZY01 > JAGQZY01. The sequence goes on along the minus strand of CAXRIX010000075.1, from coordinate 52,972 downwards.
GAGGAATTTGACCAATCGTTTTATAAAATTAAAAACGATTTCTACAAAATGTATGATTACTTCACGCGTGCGCAACAGATTATCACACTGGTCAGCCCAACCGCTCGCAAAGCCTCGGTGCGAGAAGCCATGCGCCGTGTGGATTGGGAGTTTGTGCAAAAAGAATTTCCCAAAATGGTTGAAAGTGCCTGTGATTCGATTTTAGCGATGCAAAATGCGTTTCATATGACTGTTGAGCAAAATACGATCAAAGAATCAGAAGAGGTGCCTAAAACACCAACCAACCTTAACGAACTGATCGATAATGTGTTGGAAGGTTTGTCGTTTGAAGAAAAGTCTTTGAAGATCGATCGCAATCTGCATTTGGACCGCGAGGTCTTAATCGATGAGCCAAGTTTTGCAAAAGCTTTGGGTGAAATCTTTCAAAGTTCGGTCGCCAACAGTAGCAAAGATGCCGAAGTCAAAGTCGTGACACGATCGACGGGTTCGAAAGTTCAAATCGAAATCTCAGACAGTGGCCTTGGCTTTTCGGATGAAAAATTAGAAAAAATCTTTGATCAAGAGGCCGATTATAATTTAAAACGAACCCAAGAAATCATAAAGCAGCATCGTGGTCAGATCTCGGTTTCAAGTCGGCAAGGCGAAGGCTCTACTTATTTGATCGAGTTCCCCAGCTAAGGAGTCTCTGATGTCCAATCTCAACAATATCCATGCAAGAGAAATTCTCGACAGCCGCGGTTTTCCAACCGTCGAAGTGGAAGTTAAAACTCAGTCGGGGGCTTGGGCACGAGCCGCCGTACCCTCGGGAGCGTCAACCGGGGCCCATGAAGCCTGTGAGCTGCGCGATGGAGATGCCTCTCGTTTTCTTGGCAAGGGTGTTTCTCAAGCGGTGGACAACGTTAATACAACGATCAAGCAGAAGCTCAATGGTATGGATGTTCAGGAGTGGCAGAAAATCGACCAAGCTTTGATTGATCTCGACGGCACGAAAAATAAAACCTCGCTGGGTGCGAATGCCATCTTGGGTGTCTCGTTGGCCTGTGCTAAGGCGGCGGCTGTTGAACAGGAAAAACCATTTTATCGCTGGCTTGGGGGAGATTCGGCCCTGCAGTTGCCGATTCCGTTAATGAATGTGTTAAACGGTGGGGCTCATGCCGACAATGGGTTGGATGTGCAAGAATTTATGGTCGTTCCTCGCTTGGACACATTTCGACAATCGTTGCAAGCGGGCAGTGAAATCTTTCACACTTTAAAAAAGCTCCTTTCTGAAAAGGGTCTGACAGTCGCGGTGGGTGATGAAGGTGGGTTTGCCCCCAAACTTAAAACCAACGAAGAGGCTTTGGATTATTTATGCCGAGCTGTTGAAAAAGCCGGATACCAGTTGGGCTCAAACGTTTATATCGCCTTGGATGTGGCAGCCACCGAATTTTTTAAAGATGGCGCCTACCAGTGGGAAGGTTCAAAAAAATCAGCCGGAGACATCGCAAAAATCTACGAGTCTTGGAAAGAAAAAGCTCCATTGATTTCTATTGAAGATGGCTTGGCTGAAGATGACTGGGAAGGGTGGGCTCACTTAACTCAAGAACTTGGAGCGACAACCCAATTGGTGGGGGACGATTTGTTTGTCACCAATTATGATCGTCTAAAGACCGGTGTTGAGAAAAAATGTGCCAATGCGCTGCTCGTTAAGGTCAACCAGATTGGAAGTCTTAGTGAAACTCAAAAGGCTGTGAACTTTGCCCAGGAATCAGGATTTCAAACGGTGATGTCGCACCGAAGTGGTGAAACCGAAGATACCACAATTGCCGACCTGGCGGTCGCTATGAAGTGCTCACAAATAAAAACCGGAAGTCTGTGCCGAAGTGAGAGAATTGCCAAATACAATCAGCTTTTGCGTATTGAAGAAGAGTTGGGTGACAAAGCCCGATTTGCTAAGCTTGATCTCATGAACTAAGCCAACGACGGGGCTGTTGATTGAGCAACGGACCGCGGCTTGTTATGCGATGCTGAAAAGCGAGAGTCAGTCCGTTTTGAAAATTGGGAAAATTAGCAGCCTTTGATACTAGACCTTGGCGGGGAAGTGTTGAGAAAAACAAGTCTTCTGATTAAGATGAAGTATGTTTTCACGCTGGCGTGTTTTTTTTCACAGATTGCTCCATAGCCCGATGCGGGTTTTCCTTTTTGGTGTTCTTTTGACCTTTGTGATGTTGGTTTTCGATGGCAGCCTGTGGCGCTATTGGAGCTTGCAGCGAGGCCAAGAGGATATGCAAGATCGGATGACGGATTTAGAAGAGAAGGCGCGAAAACTGGAATTCCAAATCCATCAAGCTGAAAAACTCACCTATATAGAGCGTCAGGCGACGGACCAGTTTGATTACGTCCGAGAAGGCGATCTTATTTTCGTATTTTCAGAATAAAATCAGCACGAACAATTTATTTTCAGCCTCTCTCGCTCTAGGGCGGTGCACTTGTATTGGCTCCATCGCAACATCATGCTAATTCAGTAGGACAGTCGAGAGGAAAACCTATGAAAAAGCTTTATTTAGTCGATGTGAGCTCCATGTTTTTTCGAGCCTTCTACGCCGTTCGAATGCTTAACAATTCTGCTGGCCTGCCGACCAATGCGATCTACGGGTTTTTGTCGATGTCGGTGAAGTTGCTAAAAGATGTGCAGCCGGATTATATGGTCTATTGCTACGATCAGCCTAAACCTTCTTTTCGCAAAGATCTTTACGAGGATTACAAAGCCAATCGTGGTGAAACTCCTGAAGAGCTGGTGCCTCAGATTCCCTATATTCATAAACTGACGGAGCTGATGGGAATTCCGGGTATAGGCAAGGAAAACTATGAGGCCGACGATGTGATTGGTTCGTTGGTGAAATACGGTCTCGACAACAAACTTGAAGTTGTCATCGTCAGTGGTGATAAAGATTTTGCCCAGCTCATTAATGATAAAGTCACACTCTACGACACCATGAAGGACGTAAAGTACAATGTTCAAGGTGTGGTTGATAAATGGGGGGTTCACCCCGATCAATTTATCGATTATTTGGCAATTTGTGGAGACTCTTCCGACAACATCCCTGGTGTCAAAGGGATTGGGCCGAAGGGAGCGCAAAAGCTTCTTAGCCAATTCCAAACTTTGGATGGGATTTATGAAAATATCGACAGTGTTAAAACGCCTTCACACGTCAAGAAGTTGAAAGAGTTCAAGGAAGAGGCCTACCTGTCTAAACAGTTGGTTGAAATTGTTCAAGACCTCGATTTAGTTAAGGACCTTAATGATATCAGCTTGAAGCCGATCAATACCGACAAATTGTCTGAGGTCCTCGATGAACTGGAATTCAGTTCCTTCAAAAAGAATCTTTTAGGAGCTTCTACGGGAAGCCAAAAGTCTTCGGCGAAAGCTGTTGAAAAACGCAAGAAGAGCCTCACTGTGAAAAACTGCGATGCTTTGAAGTTGAACGACTTATTAAGTGATCGCGATGAAATTATGGTTTGGAAAGACTCGCGGATTTTTTTCGTAGTTAAAGGAAACGAATGTTTTGTGGTCGACGACGACCTCCACAAGATCGGTGAAATCTTAAACGGTAAGAATCTAAAGTGGCAGGGTTTTGATGTGAAAAGTGTGTGGCGTGATCTTGGAATCACTCACGGAGAAGTCACCGCTGACTTGATGCTTTCGGCTTATTTATTAAAAGCCGGTTCTATTAAAAATTTGAATGAGGTCTATCAGCAGTATGTCGGCAACACTCTTCCAGACTTTCCAGAACCTGTAGACATTGTGGCAGCTTTAGAAGAAACCCGAGATATCGTCATCGATAAACTAAAAGAACAGAAGATGCTTCCCATATTGCAGACAGTGGATCTGCCGCTTGTAGAGGTATTGGCCTCCATGGAAGCTAAAGGTGTTTGTCTTGACACCAAACTGTTAGCCAAAGAGTCCAAGGCCTTAGAAAAAGAAATAGCAGCGTTAGAAAAAGAGATTAAAGACATTTCCGGCGAAGAGTTCAATGTCGCCAGTCCCAAGCAGCTTTCTGTCATCTTATTTGATAAAATGGGTCTTACCAAAGGTAAAAAAACAAAGACCGGTTATTCAACGGCGACAGACGTTTTGGAAAAATTAGTTGAAGAAAGTCCGATCGCTCAAAAGATTTTAGACTTTCGAGAGTTGTCGAAATTAAAGTCAACTTACGTCGATGCGTTGCCAGAATTGGTGAATGAAAGAACCGAGCGGGTGCACACGGTTTTCAATCAAGCTTTAACGACCACGGGGCGGCTTTCTAGCAATCATCCCAATTTACAGAATATTCCAATTCGAACTGAGCGCGGCAAGCAAGTGCGAGAAGCGTTTGTGGTTCCCAAAGGTTATAAGATGCTTTCAGCAGATTATAGCCAAATTGAATTGCGCGTTCTTGCTCACATCACAAAAGACCCAGGCTTGCTTGAAGCATTTAACAATGACCGGGATATTCACTCTTGGACGGCCAGTGAGATTTTCGATACGCCCCTTGATAAAATTGATTCTGGACAGCGTCGCATGGCCAAGGCCGTCAATTTTGGAATAGCTTACGGACAGGGAGTCTACGGTTTGGCTGAGACCTTACAAATCCCACGCAAAGAATCCAAAGAGATTATCGAAAACTATTTCAAAAAGTTTGCCGGAGTGAAGACCTACATGGATGAGATCGTAGAGAAAGCCAAAGACCAAGGCTATGTCGAGACTCTATTCGGTCGGCGCCGCTACCTTCCAGAACTGCGTTCAAAAAACCCCATGCAACGAAGTTTTGGCGAGAGAGCGGCAATCAATGCGCCGATTCAAGGAACAGCCAGTGACCTTGTGAAAATGGCGATGCTGGAACTTTACGAGGACTATCCCAATGATATGCTGTTGCAGGTTCATGATGAACTGATTTTCGAGCTTCCTGAAAAAGGCATCGAGGAGTCGGCAGCTCAGATAAAAGAAATTATGGAGAACAACGTCAAACTTGAAGTAAAGCTTAAGGTGAATGTTGAATGGGGCGACAACTGGTCAGAAGCTCACTAGAAAAGCCTGAAGCAATCCCTCTTTTTATAGAGGTATGCCACTTGGGCTTTCTTGAAATCGCATCGATTGACAAGTGTCGATCAATTCGGCGCTGAAAAAGTCTTCGCCAGAATCATGAGCACAGTTTTTTTCAAAGCCCCAGGTGGCCTCTTCAATGAGTGCACATAGAATCAGTTGCTCGTGTCTGCGCTCTTGTTCATCAAGAATGTGATAAATGTGTTCGGTGTTAGAAAGGTAGTTACGAGCCGCTTGGTGAGATCGGCGCAGATCAGTTTTGTCTTTGGTGTTTAAAAGTGACAGATCGTATTCCTGAGTGACCTGCTCCCAAGACAGGCAGCCTAAATCAAAGGGTTCTTGATTGCCTGCCGAAGCCATTGATCCATAAAATTGTAATACTAAAGATATAAGAAAAACCCGTTTCACCCATCCACCTGCGCCAATAATGTCACTCATATTGCAAAAGATACATTCGTTTTGGTCTTATTGATAGGGGTTTTCAGCTTCCTTAAAAAGATTACATACCCGAACGGCTCTTTTTTTTGATTTAGATGGATCTGGCCAGAAAAGACCACTGTCGCGGCTCTGGCATGCTTCTTTCAATAGAGAGGGGTGAGGTAATGATGATGAATGGGTTAATTAGAGTCGTTTGTATTGTAGGTTTTTTCTTTAGTTTTACCAGTGTCGAAATAGCCGAGACGGCCCTGGTCGACACCGGCGACGAGCTTATTTATGTCGGAGTTGGTGCTCAACAGGGTGATGAACACACTGTGAACCACACCTACACAAGCTGTCGTTTGTTCTGTTCTCGAACTGCAACCAGTTTTCGGGTGGCAAGCAGTGATCTGATTCGACCTGTTGCAACTGTCACCGTGGAGACCCAAGGTGTTTTAAGAAATATTGGACGAGACGAGGTGATCCTCGGGACAGATGGAAATATCTATTTGGTTCGCGATGTTTTTGCCAATGGACTGATTGCAGCCTACCGCTCTGACATCAATCCCAATAGCCGAAACCGTGTGGCCGGTAATATAGATGCGGCTGAAGAAGACAATATTTTTATTCTTGATGTTGACGATGTGCAAGCTGTTCAGGTGGATTGTTTTTTGAATGTCTGCACAGGACAGCGCTATCATGAAATTGCCGGAATGCCTTTGTGTGATTTCGAACGGCTTCGTGGTGTGGAAGTCACTGAAGGAGTGGTCACAGGTGTACCAAGCAATTTGTCTTGTCGAGTCGACCGATCGGCTCCGATCCATGCCGTTTTTAGCGATGGCACCTTGGCCAACGGCAATCGCTTATTCAATCCTTTCCCTAGTACGATCAACAATTATTACCGGGTCACTGAGGCTGAGGAACTATCGGAAGACAGTCCATCCGTCTTTTAGCCTTTCGGAGCGCTTCGCTTCTGATTTTTGTTCCATGTTTTCCTGTTCAGGGTGTAAACAATCTTCAGATGCTGGGAGCGCAATCCACAGGTGTTAAACTTTTTGACACATATCAAAGACTTTTTTCTGAGTTAAACCCCTGAAATCTCTTAAAATCGAATCGAAAAAACTGTCTCGTTTTGGCACATGAATCGCATTGTAGTGGGGTGTAAGGAGAAAGAAGGCAATGTTAAAAAATACAATCATCATATTGGTAACCATCATGATCACGTCGCCAGCAATGGCTAATCGGCGTCCACGCCGGCCCGCTGACCAACACACTCAGGTGACGTCTCAGAGTCAAGTCCCGTCGGCGGCGGTGGAGAAAAAAGCGAATAATAAAGCTAGCGAAGTTAAAGCCACCAAAGTCGTTCACAAAAAACAAGTCAATACCGAAACAACGTCGACGACGGCGAAAGCTTCGAACTCGAATGGGGCGACCAAGATTATCGATGTCAAAGCCGAGCAGAACACGTGGCGAAAAGGTAAAAACACCGTGGTTCAGCTTAAAGGGCAAGCTTCAGAAGACTCTGCCAGATGCAAAACTTTTCAGGTGCGTTTAGAGGAAGAGTTAGAATACAAGATCGAATGTATCGGACAGCAAATGCATGCGAAGTTCGGTCTTGAGAGCAGTGCCAGTCGAACCGTGTCGCAAAAAGAGGGTCATGTGACAGTGACCCAGTATGGCTACTTAACGAAAAAGCCGAGAATTTCTAAAGATAAAAGATCCACGTTGAAAGTGCCTTTCGTTGAGCAAATCATCCACATCAAAAGACTGGAAGATGGCCAGTTGTCATTTTATTTTGAAAGTTTCAAAGAAGATGAGTTTGGTAGAATTGTCCAAGATGGCTTTGTTCAGGCCCACTCATTGACCAATGAGAAAATGAAAATCAGTGCTTACTGAAAAGCTTACAAAAAAGCGGAGTTTTTTCCTGCTTTTCGGTAAATGCTGATAGTGTTTTCAGTAGTATGTGGCGCAAATTTAGACCCCTTAAAATCGCTCTTATTTTTCTCGTCTTCGGGGGTGTCTTCCATTTTTCTAAAATTGCGATTGCCCAAGAGCGCTGCTCTGAGGTTATGGCTTATCAGCAACGACTTTACAGTGCCGATTACATTCCTTACATTCAAAATCGTCTAGGTGGACATGCCGCCCGTTGGTACGAACTTTTCTCGCGCTACAACGAAAGCAATCGCAGTGTTGAAGAACTGGTGATGATTGATTCTATTTTTGCCAACACTCAGGCCCGTGGATGGTTGGCGCGGCAGAGCAATTCTTTTAAGTTTGTGCGCCTCGAATCCATCGCAAAAACTTTGGATCAAGTTTACAAACGTCAAATCGATCTTACACAGACACGCCAATGGGAGGATTTAAGTCTTTATCAAAGACGAGCCTTGCTTTTATCAACATTTAAAAAATGGTGGTGGGAAGTCGACAGCCATCATGTGGTGGGTTTCACACGCTGGACAGACGTTTCCTATTTGTTGAGCCGGTCTTTGTCAGAGCCGTTAGCGCCTGGGCGCTTGGACATGCGACTGCACGAACTTTTGGCGACTCCAACTCGCAACAGCTTTTTAAGCAGTCTTATTCGCAATTTTCGCAGTGAGATCCGAACTCTAGAGGCAGTTAAAAATCAGCCAGAGGCTCAGGATGTTTTAAAGCAAACCCTGGCTCGACGGGTGGATTTTCTAACGCGTCTTCGGGTTTCTTCAGGAGTGCAGGGACAACGCCTGCGCTTACTGAATATGCAGATTTTGCGAGCCGCAGTCCTTCGGCAAATGATGGTCGAGGGGCGCGCTCTGAAAACACAAGAAATTGAGGGGGTCGCTCGTCAAGTTGACGTCAGTCCCCAATTAGCCCGCGAGATGTTCTGGGGGCAGGTGGGAATGGGTTTCATTCCCAACATGAATTCTTTTGTAAACATTGGCATAGATATAGCAATCACTTCGGCTATTGCTTTTGTTATTGGTCACTATTGGTTCGATGACCTTGAAGACGATGGAATTTATCAGGGCTCGTTTGACGAGATGTTTTCAAACTTTGAAAGCCCCTAATTATTTCGATTCCCATCCCACAACTTGACCCTTTTCAAAGTAGATCACGCGCCGTTCTTTCATGTAGCCGCGAAGCGTGGGAACGGATGTCTCGTAGGTCCATCTTTCAAAACCATACTTAGGATTTCCAGCGATTTCCACCAATCCAGGGCGACCAAGGTAGCGTTGAACATTGTTCTTATTCATTCCAAGACGTAGGTTTTCAACTCCGGCGGACTGATAGGTGCTGCCATAAGAGGTCTGTTGCTCAGATTGCAAAAGCATTTCTAAATTATCCAAGTCCGAAACCACAGGGGGCAGTCGACGTGATGCTGGGGCGGGCGGCTGTGGTAAAAGCATGCAACCTGCAAACAAGGGTAATAAGCCAATTAGGATTAAAACTTTCATTGTCACTCCTATAGTGTTGGGCGTCGTTTTTTTAGAATGGGGAATCGACGACCAAAAAATGTTATTCAGTGCTCCCATCAGGGAGGTTCTAGTGTTCTTCTCGGATTTTTCGTCGAATTTTTTGAGTCTAGTCCAGGTTTGTTCATGACGAATGTCTTGTCTTTGTAAAGTGGTTTAATTTAATATCGGATTCTACAATAATAGAGGAACAATGGCTGATGACGATAAAAACACCGAAAATGAGAACGACGAATCCGTCGCTGGCGAAGGCCAGGCCTCAGGCCAGGACGGTGCTGATACGAAAGCAGAGAATCCGGAGAAGGACAGCGATCCTAATGATATCCTCGATATCGATGAAGATTTAGCGGCCGCCCTGGGTGACGTTGAAGAGTCCCTTAGCGTCGACGTCGATCAGGCGATCGCAGAAGCTGACCCTGAATTCAGCAAGGAAATAGAGTCGATTAGCAGTCAAGACTTCAGCGGTGTGGTCATCAACAAAGAAAATCTGTCAGAAGAAGTTGATGAGAACGAAAAAGTACCATCCGCCTACAAGACATTTTGGAACAATCTTCCACAGAGTACCAAGAAACGTTATTACCTCGCGGCAGGCATCACAGACGTTTTAATTCCGTTTGCAATCCTGATTTACATGGGAAAAATTTTACCCCGCTTTGATTTACCTTATACTCTCAGCTTTCAGGAGCTCACTAAGGATATTTATTCCTATCCTGTAGAGGGCGTACAAGTTCCGTTGTTTGATGACTACAGAACCCAAGCCCACACGATTCAGTTTCCAAAAACAGTGATCAATTTGCGATCTTCAGGAGATTCTCCCTCTTATGGAGAATTTGAATTTTCTTTTGTCTTACGTGATGAAGAGCTGTCGGTAGCAATCAAAGCCAAAGAATCTGAGATCATTGATTTAATGCAAAGGGTTTTGGAGCAAGTGACATGGCAAGAGCTCCAAAGTCCCATTGGCAAAGAGAAAGTCAAAAAGATAATTCGTCACCGTATCAACGAGTACTTGCAAGGTAACGTTGTGATAGGTGTTTATTATCGTCATGTTGTCTTAGAAAAGTAATTAAACCCGCCCCCTTTTTTTAAAGCTTTTTGGATCAATACGATAGGCCTTCAATTTATCGTTAAGAGTGCTTTTCGGCATCTGCAGGTCCTCAGCAACTTTGCGTTGGTTGCCAAAGTGTTTTTGCAACTTCGAAAGAATCAGATTGCGTTCAATTTCTTTTAATGGAGGTAGCTCATCAGACTCCGATCCCATAAAGCCTTCTTGAGGATCGACTTCGCGTTCAATAAGTTGTTCAAGATCTTCCTCCTGAATACGTTTCCCAGGAAAATAGGCAGCCGCCCGTGTGATCACATTTTTAAGTTCACGAATGTTTCCTGGCCAACTGTGATTTTTTAACTTTTCAATGGCTCGGAAGGAAAAACCCACTTTTTGTTCTTTTGCGAATTGATAGAGGAGCGATTCAAAATCCTCCATTCTCTGAATCAAAGGAGGGGGCGTAACCCGACAGATATTAAGGCGATGATAAAGATCCTCACGAAATTCTTTTTTTAAGACTTTTTGTTTCAGGTTTTTGTGAGTGGCGGCAATAATACGCACATCGGTTTTGATGCTGCGATCGCTGCCCACCGGTCGAATCTCTTTGTTCTCTAGGGCGCGAAGCAATTTTGGTTGCAAAGACAAAGGCAGGTCACCGATCTCGTCTAGAAATAATGTTCCCCCTCGAGCCGCCTCAAAAGCTCCTTTGCGATCCTCGGTGGCTCCGGTGAAAGAGCCGCGAACGTGTCCAAAAAGTTCACTTTCAATAAGATTTTCACTGAGGGCGCTGCAGTTGATGGTGACGTAGGGGGCGTCTTTTCGGTTCGAGTTACTATGGATCCACTGACTGATAATTTCTTTTCCGCAACCCGAAGGTCCGATAACCAGGACGGTGTAGTCGGTGTTGGCAATGGCTGGTAGTCTTTGCAGTTGGAGGTTCCACTTTTGGTTGTCACTTTTCAGGGGATCGCGACTCTCTTTAAGCTTTGAGAAGACAAAAAGGCTTTCGCCCACCATCACTTTGTCGTTGTTTTGCAAATAGGCCTCAATAACTCCTGTACCATTCAGGTAGGTTCCATTGCGGCTTTGCAAATCACGGAGCAAATAGCCTCGGGTTCGTTTTTCAATGCGCATATGGCGGCCCGAGATGAAGGGATCGTTGATTTGAATAGAATTACTTGGTTCTCGACCGACAGTAATAAAATCTCCGACTTCAAAGCTGTCTTGGCTGCTTTGGTTGATGGGCAGCAAATACGCTTGATCCATCAAAATGTTTTGTGTGTCTCGCACCCGCTTGGTTTCCATAGGGCACCTCCTTTTTGGCATAAGAGTTTCAATGTTCGTGCCACCGGAGAAATCATTCAAAACAGACAGAAGCGACGGGAGGGTTATGAAAATATGTCCGGAATCCAAGTTTTCGGATTATTTTCCAAGGAAAATCAGGTACAAGGGATCCCATCAAGGAGACAGTAGTGGGAGGAAAAGTTCAGTTTGTTCAGAGTGCTAGCCATTATGAGCAATTTCCAGCCGGATCAATGCCTGAGGTGGCCATCGCGGGTCGCTCCAATAGTGGCAAATCCTCGTTTATCAATACTCTGGCTCGCCAGAAGGTCGCAAAAGTCAGTGGTACGCCTGGAAAAACCCGTCTTCTTAATATTTTTGATGTGGAAAAGAAATTCTGGTTGGTCGATATGCCGGGTTATGGTTATGCCGCTCGGTCTCATAAAGAGCGCGGCGACTGGGAGAAGATGATCGAGGCCTATTTGATGAATAGCAAAAACTTACGGGGCCTGATTTTGCTAATGGATGTTCGCCGTGGTTGGAGTGAAGAGGAGTCCATGATTTTGGACTTCTGTAACGCTATGGATTTAAAGATCGTGGTCGGCTTGACCAAGGGGGACAAACTTTCTCGCTCAAAGTGGAAGTCCATAGCGATGAAGTTAGAAAAAGACCTTGGCGTGCCGGTTTATGCGCTCTCATCTCTTAAAAAATGGGGAATCAGCGATATCATTGGCCATGTTCTGAAAAATTGGATTTGAGGCGAAAAAAGCCTAAAAATCATGACAACAATAGGCAGAGTTGTTATACCTCGATGATTGTTCAAACAGGAGCTTATGGCTGAAGTGATCGCAGTAATACCAGTGCGGTATGGGGCCCAAAGATTTCCAGGCAAGGCCCTTGCCCCGATTCTTCAAAAACCCATGATTCAATGGGTTGTGGAAGGGGTGTCTCAAAGTCAGCTCATAAAAAAAATAATAGTAGCGACCGATGACCAAAGAATTGCTGATACTTGTGCGTCTTGGGACGTTGAAGTGGTGATGACGGATTCTGAATTGGCCTCTGGAAGTGACCGAGTCTACCAAGCCTGTAAGGATTCGCCCGAGGATCTTGTGATCAACATTCAAGGTGACGAGCCACTGATCACCGGGGCTCTTGTTGATCAAATGGCTGAGGCCATGATCCAAGACAGTGATTGGGATATGCTGACTTTGGGGCGCGCTATGAATGAAGACGCTCTCAACAGTATGAACACAGCCAAAATCGTTTTGAATCACAAAAACCACGCCCTGTATTTCAGTCGCTATCCCATACCTTACTCTCGTGAAAAAAGTGGAGACGGGTACTCTGCCTGCTTGAAGCATATAGGGATCTATGGTTATAAAAAATCATTCTTAAAGAAGTTTTGTGAGACGCCTGTTCAGCCCATCGAAAAGATGGAAGGACTCGAACAGTTGCGCGCCCTCTACTTAGGGGGCCAAATAAAAGTTTTGAAAGTGGATTACGAAAGCTGGGGAGTCGACACTCCCGAAGATGTGGCCGTTGTTGAAAAAAAGTTAAGGGAGAGTCATGGCTAAGAAAAAGAAAGCGTCAAAAAAGAAAAAGTCGGCGCGCGAATCTCGCAAAAAACCACTAACCCAAAAGTTTATTTTTGTAACTGGCGGTGTGGTTTCGTCAATTGGTAAGGGATTGTCGGCTGCAAGCCTTGGAACCCTGCTTGAAGCTCGTGGCTACAAAGTGACGCTTATGAAGTGTGACCCTTATATCAACGTTGATCCTGGAACCATGTCACCTTTTCAGCATGGTGAAGTTTTTGTAACCGACGATGGTGCCGAAACCGATTTGGACTTGGGTCACTACGAACGCTTTACTTCCATCTACTTAAATAAGTCCAATTCAACAACAGCGGGCCAAATTTATGAGAGCGTGATTCGTAAAGAGCGGCGTGGAGATTATTTGGGGGGCACCGTGCAGGTGATTCCCCATATCACCGATGAAATCAAATCACGAATCTTTGAAGCGGCCCAGGGGTCTGAAATATGTATTGTTGAAATTGGCGGAACCATCGGTGATATCGAAGGACTTCCATTTATCGAAGCGATTCGACAAATGCGTGTGGATTTAGGTGTGGAAAACACGTTGTACATTCACGTCACTTACATTCCGTATATTGCCGCTGCCGGTGAACTGAAAAGTAAACCCACCCAGCACTCTGTTAAAGCGTTGCGAGAGGTTGGGATTCAGCCGGATGTTTTAATCTGTAGAAGTGAGCACAATATTCCCCATGAAACCAAATCAAAAATTGGTTTGTTCTGTAGTATCCGTCCAGAGAATGTCATTGCGGCCTATGATGCCAGTTCAATTTACGAAGTTCCTCTGAAGCTTCACGAAGAAGGCTTTGATGAGAAAGTCGTTGATCGTCTTGGGTTAGAAAGTAAAGGCCCTGACATGGCTCGATGGCAGAAGATGGTGAATACCATTCAGTCGCCGAATCAAGAAGTGAATATCGGCATTGTTGGGAAATACACCAATTTAAAAGAGAGCTACAAATCTCTGAACGAAGCTTTGGTTCTTGGTGGGATCTCCTGTTATTCTAAAGTTAACATCACCTATATCAATTCAGAAAAAATAAACGACAAGAATGTTTCAAAAAACCTCGCCGGAGTCGACGGTATTTTAGTTCCCGGTGGTTTTGGCGAGCGCGGTGTTGATGGCAAGATGGTGGCCATTCGTTTTGCACGAGAGAATAACATTCCATTTTTTGGAATCTGTTACGGAATGCAGTTGGCGGCCGTTGAGTTCGCCCGAAATGTTTGCGGCTTAAAAAATGCCTCCAGTCGAGAGTTTGCTGAAGACTTAAAAGGCCAGCGCAACTTTGTTATCGATCTTATGAGTGATCAGAAAAAGGAAGGCGACAAGGGTGGAACAATGCGCTTGGGCGCTTTTCCTTGTACCCTACAAAAAGGTTCTATGGCTAAAAAGGCCTATAAGAAATCAAAGATTCAAGAGCGTCACCGTCATCGTTTCGAGTTTAACAATAAATTTCGCGCTCTTTTTGAAAAGAACGGAATGGATCTTTCCGGAATTTGTGAAGAAAGGGATTTGGTAGAAATTATCGAAATTCCCGATCATACTTTTTTTGTTGGCGTACAATTTCATCCCGAATTCAAATCGAAGCCTTTGGATCCGCATCCTTTGTTCACGCAATTTGTGAAGGCGTCTTTGCAAAATAGATCAGTGAGCGAAGTCGGATCGAAAAAAGTGTCTTCGCAGAAGGCTAGTAAAGAATACCAAGCCAGCACCATGTAGGAATTTATGAGTAGTATTGAAGAGGCCCGTCGGGTTCTTAAAATTGAAGCAGAATCGATTCTTGAGCTGATTGAGCGGCTTGATGATAAATTTGAAACAGCCGTCGATTTGGTTTGTTCTTGTGAAGGAAAACTTGTCGTCGCAGGAATGGGAAAGTCCGGTCATGTGGGCCGTAAAATAGCGGCCACTTTAAGTTCAACCGGCACCCCCGCAGTGTTTTTACACCCAGCCGAAAGCTCGCATGGGGATTTGGGCTTGGTCTCAGAAAACGACAGCTTACTGGTTATAAGTTATGGTGGGGGCTCCCAAGAATTAAATGATTTAATAACATTTGCCAGTCGCAAAGGAATTCCCCTTATTGCAATGACCGGAAATCCAGAAAGCCAACTCGCAAAGGCTTCGACTGTAACTTTGGATATTTCAGTAAAGGAAGAGGCCTGTCCCTTAAAATTGGCGCCGACCTCCAGCTCGACAGCGACCTTGGCTTTGGGAGACGCTCTGGCGATGGCGGCCTTGAAGAAAAAAGGTTTTAAAGAAGAGGACTTTGCTGAATTTCACCCCGGTGGAAAATTAGGCCGTCGACTTTTAACCCGTGTGCGAGACATTATGCATGACAACGGCGGTCTACCGGTGGTTAAAGACACCGATACCATGGTCACGGTGGTAGGAACGATGACCGGTGGCGATGTCCGTGGTGTGGCCGGAGTGACCAACTCTGAGGGGCAATTGATTGGTGTGATTACCGACGGGGATATTCGAAGAAATTTAGAAAAGAATAAAAACCCTTTGGACTCTTCTGTAAAAGATCTCATGTCTTCGCAACCTAAAACCATTGATCCCAACGAGTTGGCCGTCAAAGCCTTATTTATTATGGAGCAGTTTTCCATTCAGTCTTTGTTTGTCGTCAACCCTGAAAATCAAAAGCCGGAAGGTCTGATTCATCTGCAGGATTTAATCAAAGCAAAAATTCGTTAATTCTTTTGGATAGAACTTAAGCGGGTTGTTCTTTTTGATGGCCTATTCGATTGCCTAAAGTCTTTTAGTAGGACATCATTTTCTTTAATGAAAAGCGTTCTTGGTTTTTTAATGTTGTTTATGGCTTCGTGTGCGTCTGTAGAAACTCAGACGGTTGACGCTAAAAAGGTTGTTAAGCCCACCCAGCTTTGTGGAACCGAATCCTTTCTCAATCAATTTGCTATTTATCAATGCCAGTCTTTACAATTAGAAGACAATAAGACCCCGATGGTAGAAAGTGATCCGAAACATAATGTTTCTTCGGGGACGCCTGCAATGGGTCAGCCCTTATTGATCATCAACGAGGAAATTGTTCACGCTCAGCCAAGAGCGCGAGATCTGGAGATCGTTTGTCAGCGTCGTTTACAGGTGGTTTTAAACCCTGGGTTGGGGGTCGACAAAGATTTTCAAAAGGGATGGCTTACTTTCAAGCCAGAGTGCTTTAAGTTTAAGAAAGTGGGAAATAAGAAGGGGAGTACGCATGTCCATCGACACCAATAAATTGAAAAAAATCAAAATGTTAGTAATGGATGTCGATGGCATACTAACGGACTCAAGAATCATACTGGACTCAAGTTTAGGCTGGAAAAGATTTTTTTCAGTCCGTGATGGTATCGGAATCAACCTACTTCGGCACAACAGCTACAAGACAGCCATCATCACCGGAAGCCAATCAAGAGACGTTCAAGAGAGAGCGCAACATCTTAAAATTGATTACTTTTATGAGAACCAATTGGACAAAAGTCCGGCCTATGACAAGTTGAAGCGTGAGTCTGGTTTTGGTGATGAAGAGATTGCCTATATCGGTGATGATATCTTTGATATTCCGCTTTTAGAGCAGGTTGGTTTTTCAGCAACTGTTCCCGAAGCCGTTGATGAAGTTCACAAGGCATGTGATTATATCACAAATCGTAGTGGAGGTTATGGAGCCGTCCGTGATCTTTGCCAATTGATACTCAAGCATGGCTACTTTAGTGGGGAGTCACAATGAAATTTGCATCCATCTTAGTTTCTCTGTTTTTTAGCTGGCAGGCGTTTGCCGTAACCATTGAATTCCCAGAAGAAGAATTGGCTCGTGAATCGGTTTTACCGGTGTTTGACAATGCCTTAGCTGTAAAATCGCGTTTGGTTCCGACTAAGGGGCGTGTAGAGCTCGGTTTAGCCGCTGGCTTCGCAATGAACGAACCCTTTTTCAACACCACTCGATTTGGTGGACACTTGGCCTATCATTTAACCGAGACTCACGGAATTGTTTTAACAGGACAACTTTATACCGATGGCCTTGGCAATAACGGTAAAGCTTTATCACAGTCGGATTTAATTGATGACAATCCTGATACGAACCAGGGTTTTATCCGCATGGAGTACGCTCCACAACCGACGTATCACTTTTTTGCCAACTATCAAATCACTCCCTATTACGGAAAAATATCTGTTTTTAAAGATTTTGTGATGAATCTGTCTTTGTACGGTCTTGTCGGCGTCGGTGCGATTGATATCGGTGGCGAAACGGTTCCAGCCTTAAACTTGGGAATTGGACAAAAATTCTATTTTTCAAAAAACTGGGGAATTCGTGCTGATCTTGGTTTGATGGCCTATGAAGGTGTTAACTTTTTTGTTGGCAGTGATGGTGGGCAGACTCCACTTTTTGATAACGTTAACAATGCCACTGATTTTGAGGCCACCGACAAATTGCCAAGTGAGTTCGATCGTCAAATGAACTACGACATGCACTTTTCAGTAGCACTCATCATCCTTATTTAAGATTAATTT
Source organism: Bdellovibrionales bacterium (assembly GCA_964230555.1). Lineage (GTDB taxonomy): Bacteria > Bdellovibrionota > Bdellovibrionia > Bdellovibrionales > JAGQZY01 > JAGQZY01. Next base: position 35,628 of record CAXRIX010000075.1, on the reverse strand, counting down.
GTAACATAAGTATTGTTGTTCTGGAAAACGCGAGGTGTGGCATCGGTGTTGGTCCAGTTATTCGTGGTAAGTCTACAAATATTCTCATCTTTTCTATAGTCTGGTGGGAGACTTACCGGGTTAGGTTTTTTTATGAAGTACATAATGTTTGTTATTCTTCTAAGTTGCTATTCCACTGCCTTCGCACAGGAAAAGGATTCCTCAATCGATGAAATTGAAGGACTGTTCCAAGAAGAGGCCCAACAAGATGAGAGACGAGCCGAACAAGAAGCTCGTCGCAATGCTCGTCGCGCTAAGCAGAAAGAAAAAGAAGCGCAGCCCAAAGAGGTGGAAGACCTAAAAGAGCTGGAAACCTTTTCTAACATCGCCGTTATTCAAAAGCGCTATCTTCCGAAAACTAAGCGATTTGAGTTCTACATCGCCGGTGGAACTAACTTGAACGATGCCTTTTTCGTCGGAAACGGTTTGAATTCACGACTTGGTTTTAACTTCTCCGAGAAATGGGGCATCGAAGCTATGTACTCGTTCATTCAGAACGATAATCGTGATGTGACCAACGAGCTTTTGGAGCGTGGAGTGACCACTGAAGGTTCTGTGGCTACTGACAGCTACTATGGAGTTGATATCAAGTGGACGCCAATTTACGGGAAATACTCTTACTTTAATGAAAAGATTATTCCTTTTGATTTGTATTTCTCATTGGGCTTCGGAATGACCGATCCTAGAATAGCCGCTTCTTCTGGGGGAGCCAACGTGGCCACCGTCGACTCTTCTTACACGGTGAAGTTCGGTACCGGACAAATATTTGCCATTACTAAATGGATGGCGTTTCGATGGGACCTCTCACTACATATGATTCAAGCCACCACCGAGGTGAGAAACCGAAACTCAAACACGCTCATAAGCGAAGATGATTCTTTATACAACAATCTCTTTTTGAACGTCGGACTGAGTTTCTTCTTTCCTGAAGCGAGGTACAGATGAGAAAAATCACAGCTTTACTCATTCCTATATTTCTATTCTCGTCATTGGCTGAGGCCAACAGCCGCGAATTACCTGACCTTAGCAGCGAGATTCAAACTCAGCTCAACGAGCCCATCTACACCGTGGCCCAATCGAAAAAAGTTAAGAGAGCGCGTCGCCGTCGTCGAGCTAAGATCAACACCGATCTTTTGACGAAAGCAAAAAAACTAGCCATCGCAAAAGAGTATGAAAAATCCTCACAACTTCTTTTCTCACTCACGCGTAGCAGCCGCTATCGTCGAGAAGGTTCGCAAATTAAATACATTTTGGGTCTAATGCTGATGGAGATGGGTCTTTATCAGGTGGCTTCATTTGTCTTTTATGATGTGATCTCAGGTGAAATTCGCACCGGTCGAACCACTAAATATCTGAGACAGAGTCTGAGTAAATTATCGTTTCTAAGTAACGCACTGGATAGTGATGTGCTTCTGAAATACACGATTTCTAAAATCAAGGTGAAGGACTTTCCAAGCGAGAAAAAAGATCTTTTCTACTACCGTCTTGGTGAACTTCGCTTGAAAGAGAACCGTTTTCGGCAAGCCGCGAAGATCTTTAGCCGTGTTGACCCCAAAAGTCTTGTTTACCCCAAGGCCCTTTATAAGATGGGCTTGGCGTATTCGGAGGCCAAGCAAGGTGGAAAAGCTCTGGCCGCTTTTAACGAACTCTACGAAATTAGCAAGAATAAGGGTGTTACCGACGAAAACCGAGTGAATGGTCTTATCTCGATGGCTCGAGTTTATTATGCCAACAAAAAATGGGATAAAGCGATCGAGTATTATCGCCAGATTCCTCGGGACACTTGGCAGTGGCATGACTCGCTATTTGAACAAAGTTGGGCGATGTTAAGATCCGGTCGTTACTTCCGCTCGGCGTTGTCAAACTTTCATACCCTGCATTCCGCTTATTATGATGATCGCTACGCGCCAGAGTCTCTCTTGTTGCGTGGAATGGTTTATTTATTCATCTGTCGATACGATGAGATGGGTAAGGTGTTGAATCTATTTGATCGAATTTATAAGCCGGTGAATTCAAGAATTCGCCGATTCTCTTCGAGTGCCTCTTCAAGAAGCTATTTAGATGAGATAATGAAAGGTGAGGCCAACTATCAGTCGGTTCGTAACAAAGAAAAGCCGGTGCATTCGACTCGCTTGCCTAAACTGGTTCTTAACGAAATTATCAGTCGTCCCGATGTTCGTAGAAATCTTAATTATGTGAAAGCTCTGGAAAGTGAAATTGCCCGTGTGCAAAGACTGACAGTGGAGTGGCAAACCTCGGGCATAGGCAAGTACGCAAAACGAGTTATTGATAAGCGTTTAAAAAGTACAAAAAACGTTATCGGGAAGCAGGCTCGAAACCACTTGCGACGTTTAAAATCTGAATTGCGGGACTTTTTTGAGCAAAGTGACTTTCTTAAGTTTGAAATGGTGAGCGGGAAAAAAGAGAGTATTCGAAAAGAGATCGCCGGTAAAGGCGTCTTGAAAAAGCAAATTACGGACGAGGAAAGTCGTGATTTCTTTATTGGAAATGGATTTGAGTACTGGCCTTTCCAAGGTGAGTACTGGTTGGATGAGCTAGGAAACTACCATTACGTTGGTGTTCAAGCTTGTGAATAAGGGATTGAGTATGAAAAACCTTTTAGTTGGATTACTTATACTGTCGATGCTGGGAATCAGTCCTGATGCTATGGCGCAGACGCCGCGCAAGCGTAAGCAAATGGGTAATCTTACTCTTCGTAAGCTTCGCTCGGAAGTTCCTGAGGCCAAAAAACTGCAAAGAAAACAGGTGCGCTCTCGCAACGTGGGGCTAATCAAGCCTCCAAGCTCTAGCAAATTCTATGTTTACGACGACAATCCACTAAAAGCTGAATACAACCGCCTGGTCGACGAAGAAATCAAAAGACTTTATAAATTATCAAGACAATACAAGCGCAGTCGAAGCCGTGGTGAGATTTGGCTTCGCCTGGGCGAGCGTTACGTTGAAAAAGCTCAGATCATTGATTTCCGACTGCAAGATGATTACGACAAGAAGTTAGAAGCCTACAACTCTGGAAAGAGTAAGCGTAAACCTCGTCCACCCAGTCGACGTGAAGTCAGAAACTATCATAAGCGAGCGATCCGTCTTTACGAGTGGTTTGTTCGTGACTTCCCAAAAGATCGCAAAGTGCCACAAGCCCTTTATTTCTTAGGCTATAACAACTTTGAAATTGGAAACTTAAAAAAAGGTGAGCAGTACTACAAACAGCTGACTCGAAGATACCCGAAGAGCGTGTATGTGGCTGAGTCGCATTTTGCGTTGGGTGAGTACTACTTTGAAAAAGAGCAGTGGCAGAAGGCATTGCCCGAATACAAGAATGTCGTGAAAAGAAGACGTTCAAGGCTTTACAGCTTTGCATTGTATAAAGCGGCTTGGTGTTACTACAGAATGGGTGAATATAAGACAGCCCTTTCTACATTGATTAACGTTATTAAAATCTCGCGAAGCAATGAAACCGAAGAGTCGGTCGAAGGAACTCGCGCCATCGATAAGATTCGTCTTGCTAAAGAAGCCGTCGGTGATTTTGTATCTTTCTACGAGCAAACCGGTCGCTACAAGCAAGCTTATGACGATTTTTACGATATTTCCCGTTCTGAACAGCGCACCTTGGATATGATCGAGCAATTGGCTTACCGGTACTCCTATTCAGGGAACCTAAACGCCTCTGTTTATCTTTTTAAGCAATTGATCGCACTGAATCCAGAAGCTCCGAAAGCTGCCAAGTTTCAATATCAAATTGTGCAGGATTACGGAACCACTGGAAAGGTGAAGCTATTCCGAAAAGAGTTGGCGACCTGGCTTGACCAATTTGGTGCTGGCAGTGCATGGGCCGATGCCAATAAAGGCAATCCATCGGTTATCAAAGAAAACTTTGATCTTCAGGAAAGCACTCTTAGAAACTCAACATTGCGTTTGCACCAGCAAGCTTTGAATGCTCGTACCGATTATTCAAAGAAGTTAGCGGCTGGTTCCTATAAGATGTACCTTACTTACTTTAAGGGAGCTCCAAATTACAGTGAAATGCTCTTCTTTTATGGTGAGCTTTTGTACGATCTTCAAGAGTACGACGCTGCGGCTCAGCAGTATGAGCGTGTTGCGCTGACCGATAAAAAGAGTAAGTACTTTGAAAAAGCCGTTACCAACAACGTGTTAGCCCGAGAGAAAGGCTTGCCATCAAACAAAGTGATGGAAGCACGGCAAAAGAATTTGCCTAACAAGTTGGCGAAAATTCCTTTTAGCCCAGGGGTTCAAGCTTTTGAAAAAGCCGCTATTATTTATCTTAAAAACTTCCCGAAAGGTGAAAAAGCATTAGAGATCAAGCGACGTCTTGGAACCATTTATTATGCTCACAATGAGTTTGATAAATCGATTGCAGTATTGAAGCAAATCATACAAGAGCGTCCGCGTTCTGAAGATGCCATTGTTGCTGCAGAAATTATTATGGATATCCACAGGCTGCGTGACGACCTTGATAAGTATCAAGCGGATGGAAAGGCCTTTTTGGCCAACCCAACAATTGCTCGGTCTAAATTCGGAAAAGACCTCGAGGTCAATCTGCAGAAGGCGCGATTCCTTGTTGCCGATAAGTTTTCAAAATCCGGTAACAATTTAAAGGCAGCAAAAGCTTTTGAAGCCTTTGCTAAGGGGAACCCTCGCTCGGATCAGGCCCATTCGGCCTTGTTCAATGCGGCCTCGAACTATGAGAAAGCTGGGGCTATCTTTGCGGCTATTAAAATGTACAAACAAGTGATTGCGAAGCCAGGAAAGAAAGCCATTCTCGGTCTGAAGCAGGACGCAAGAAACAGTTTAGGGTCCACCTATAAGAAATTGGGGCAACTGAAAGACGCTGCGGTTTATTATGAGTCCTATGGGCGAAATGCTCAGGGACAGAAAGCCATCAATGCTCTTTTTAACGCCGCCGTTATTTGGGATGCTTTGAATGATTACAGCCGCGCCTTCCGGGTTTACAACTTATACGCCAACCTCGATAAGGCTAAAAATAAGGGCGTACAAGAGGCGGCATGGGCGAAGGCTGAAATGTATCGTCGCCAAAACTTGTACTCAAAAGCTATTTATCAATACGATCAATTTATTAAATCGAACTCGCCGAATTTAGAGAGAATGATCAAAGCTCACTTTTATATCGCCGACTTTTATTCGAAGTTAAGACGCGTTGGTAAGGCTATCGAGTGGCATCAAAAAGTGATTCGAGTTGTAAACAACACCTCAAGAGGACGTAAGCTGGGCTCAAAATACGCCGCCCAGTCTCAGTACAGAATGTCGCGTGAGATGCTGAGCGAAATGAGAAAAGTTCGTTTAGGGCGGACGGATACTTCGATCACCCAAGGTCTGAATAAGATGAAGGCCATTCAGAAGCGTTTGATTAAAGATATGGCTAAAGTGATCAAGTATGACTACGGACCGATGATTGTAGCGGCCTTGGCTGCAGAGGCAGAGTCTTACGAGATCATTGGCCTGACTTTCAGAAACATTCCGATCCCGAAAGAGTATGCCAAAGGGAAAGTGCGCGAGCAGTTTAAAGGTATGGCAAAACAACAAGAGACAGAATTCATCAACAAAGCTGTGGGGGCGTACCGCTCGGCTTTTAACAAAGGAATTGACCTAAAAGCCTACGGTGACCCAATGATTGAAAGTGCGCAGGCCCTTTATCGATTGGATCCAAAAGGCTTTAAAAATGCTGGTGAGATCAATGATGTGGGTCAGATCGTTGACATGATGGGGATATAGAAAATGAAAATGTTTAAAAAAATATTCATTCTATTTTTCTGCCTCGGTTTGATGGTCTCCTGTCAGACGGGTTCCAAAACATCCGACGAGCCTGAAGAGGTCGGCGTCAATCTGGATGAGGAAGAGAAGGCAGAGCTAGCCGAAAGACAGGCTAAGATCGGTGGAGATTACTCAACCTTACGCAAACTATACAAAGCCAAGAGGTATCGTGAACTTCTCTCTGAGGCGGCAAAGATCCTTTCAAAAGACGAGTATGATCTACGGGCTTTAGCGATTCTCGGTATCTATCACATGGATCAAAAAGAGTTTGGTGCCGCTCGAATTATGTTTGAGAAAGCATTGGAAAAACATAAAGGCGAGGCCGGGCTTTACAACAATATTGGTGTTATTCTTTTACAAGAGGGTGACCTTGAGTCTGCATTAGTAAGCTTTAAAGAAGCCTACTCGATCAATCGCTCAAACCCGGTTGTACAGGCCAATCTTGGCAGTATTTTTGTAAAATACATGGACTATGTTGAGGCCGAGCCTCTAGTCGAGGATTCCTATTCTCGAATGGGTGACAATGATATTGTTGCTAACAATTACGCTATTATTTTACGGACTCAAGGTCAGTACGAAGAAGCCAAAAAGGTTTATGAAAAAGCATTAGCAAGAGATTCTAGAAATATCTCGACCAATTTAAATTATGCTATCTTGTTAGTTGAATATATGAAAAACTATGAGAAAGCTCGTCAGATAGTTAATAAGATTGAGTTTTTAAACCCGACTGACAAGTACGTGGTTGCAAAGGTACGAGATTTACAGCGTAAGGTAGCGGCAGCAAAATGATGTATTATTTGAAACTATTTATTTCAGTGATCCTCACGTGTCTAATGGCACTGCCAGTCTTTGCCCAAAATAAGAAATCAGATGGCAAGTCAAAAAGGACAACAATCAATTTTGAGGATCAGTTGATCAAGGGGCAAAACCAAAAGCCTGACCTTCTTTACTTGTTGCAAAAAAAGCAATTCAACTACAAACGATTGATCCGCTTACGAGAAAACTTTCTTCCAGAGATGCGTGAAACAGCCACGGAGATTGAAGAAGGAAGTCGAATTCAGCTGAAGAAACCAGATAAGGAGTAAGTTTTGGCTCAGATAGTGGTTTTAAAAATTTATAAAGGTGGACAGCTGGTTGATGAAAAGAAGATCAATCAAGAGCATATTGTTCTTGGATCCTCAGAAACCGAAGCCCACATCACTCTGGCCGGAGATGCCTCTCCTATCCATGCCTCAATAGAAAAAAGAGGCGAAAAGTACATAGTCTGTGATCTTGGTTCCGAAAAAGGAACCTTTAAAAATAGTGATAAAATCCTTGAAGCTCAGATACAGTCTGGCGACAAAGTTGTGGTCGGTGAATTTACCATTGAATTCTACTTAGAAGAGGGTGTTGCTGATGAAGTAACAACGGCCACTTCCATTGTTGATTCGCCGGTAGAAAGTCAGCCCACCGACAAGGGGGCTGACCAGCACGCCACTTTGGATGCTCCGGTTGCCGAAGACACAGTTGTGATTGAAGAGCCCAAGAAAATGCCGGCAGCGATCCAGGCTGAGGCGGGTACCGCAGCCGTTGGGTCTGGTAAACCTCTGAGCAAAAACACATTTGCGCCACCAAGTGCCTATAAAAATATCAATGAATTTATTCGTCCCACTAAAGGGACAACAGTTGAAGTGTTGGTCGCCTGGCGAGAGCGTGTGATTTCCGCGCATCATTTTAGTGAAAATGGACCCGTAACAGTAGGAACTCACCCGTCGTGTGATGTGGTGGTTCCCCTGATTGCTTCCAATGTTAATAAGGCTCCTCTACTTAATATTAACAACCAAGTTCAGATCATGCTTTATCCTGGTATGGAAGGAACTTTGGTCAGTGAGCAGCAAGCGACGCCGTTTAGTCAATTGGCTAATATTGGACGAGGATCCGGTCAAAGTGTGGCCTTACAGCAAGGTGAGCTGGCTCGTATTCAGTTGGGTGGCGATGTTGAAATCGTTGTTCGCTACGCCTCGCAAGCACCAAAGCCTGTGATTGTTCCCTTTTTGGATTTGTCGAGCAATGGGTTTTTAGCTGTTTTGCTCGCCATTGTCCTTTCAGGAATTTTGTCACTATGGGTGGCTCTAAATAAATTGGATCAGTTGGATATGCCAGACGAGGAAGAGTTCCGCACGGCATTGATTATTACCAATCCACCGAAGCCACCACCGCGTGCTAAGGTCAAGCTTCCTCCGCCAAAGAAGAAGCCGCCTAAGAAGGTTAAAAAGAAAATCGTAAAACTTACGAAAGAAAAGCCGAAGAAAAAAGCTAAGATTGATATGTCTAAAAAAACTTCGCGTAAGCGGGTTAAAAAGACGGCCAAGAAAGCTGGTAAAAATGCCAGAGCTCGTGGTTCGGGCCGAGACGCCAGCCCCATGGCGATGCGGAAAAAGGATGGTAAGAAAACCAACCGTGTGACTTCCGTTAAGCAAGGTGGAGCAGTGAAGACCGCCAAGAAACAAGGGGCTCAGGCGCAGTCCGAGCGTAAGTTAAAAAAGTCAGGGATCTTTAGTGCTTTTGGAACTGCGGGACGCAATGATCGGTTGGATAAATCTTACTCTGGTAGTGGAGAGTTGGCGGGGCTTGCTGATCAGGCCACCGGTCAATCCGGATTTGCTGAAGATCGCCCTGGAAAGGGTTTAGGCTCGAAATTTAAAGACACTGGTGCTGGTGGAAGTGGGCAATCGAACGTCGGAGTCTCAGGTCTTAAAAAAGGTGGCCAAGGCCTTGGCGCCGGTGGATTCGGAGATGGTGGTTTAGGTGACAGAAAAGCCGTGACCATTATTCCTGGAGGAGCTGGCGAAGAGTTCAGTGGCCAGATCGACCGGGAAGGGATTCGAAAAGTCTTTTTTGATAACTCACGAGCGATTCGTTCTTGTTACGAGCGCGAATTGAATAGAAATCCAAACCTCTCAGGTATCTTGAAGCTTAACTTCGATATCGGAGAGCTAGGTCGAGTGGTGGGACGTCCGTCTGTTAACTGGGGCGATTCATCACTGAAAAGTCGGGCTGTTGCCGGATGTATTTTGAACAGATTAAAAACATGGAGGTTCCCAGAACCTCCGCGAAACCAAGTTGTAAACGTAATTTATCCCTTAGCTTTTCAGTCTAAGTGATAAAAATGGGAGGTAACAGGTGGAAGAAACCGAAACAATGACAGAAGTCATGGCCAATGAGGAGACGCAGAACTTTGTACTGCGTGCTTTTGAAGAAGGTGGGACGGCGATGTATTTTATCGCGGTTGTGGGAATACTCACGCTCGTGGTCATCGTAAAACAAATCATGGCATTAAAAGATGCCAGTGTAGATAAAAAGGACTTTAACGAGAACTTGTTTGGAATGATCCTTCGTGGAGACATTCAGCAAGCGATTGCTTACTGTGACAGTAAACCATCACCGTTAACAAATGTTCTGAAGGCTGGATTGGTTCAAGTGATGAACAAGCGTCCAGACGAAGAGATTCAAGTGGCGATGGATGCCGCTGTTCTTCGTGACACACCAAAAGTTGAAGGATGGGTATCTTTCTTGGCGGTGTTTGGTAACCTTTCAACTCTGATCGGGTTGGTTGGAACGATTATCGGGATGATTACAGCCTTCCGAGGTGTGTCTTCAGCTGATGATGCGAAAAAAGCCGAACTTCTTTCAGAAGGTATTTCCGAAGCCCTGAACTGTACGGCTTTTGGATTAATGGTGGCCGTTTTGGCGATTGCCGCATACGGTATTTTTCAGCACAGAATTTCTTTGATTTTGAATGAAATGACAGAAAGTAGCATGAGTTTGATTAACCTTGTTGCTTCTAACCGTGATAAAATTAAATCGTAAGGATTAGGTAGGGACTATGGCTAATATCGATGATGGTGGAGGAAATAAGAGGGCGGCAAGTTTTGACTTAAACTTAGTGCCTTTTATTGACTTGATGAGTGTGATGATCACATTCCTCTTGATCACCGCGGTTTGGACTCAGGTCTCTATGATTAAGCTTGGGAGCTCGATTTACGGTAAACAAAATACAGACGAAACGCCTCCGCCACCTCCCAGAGCGGATGTTCCCTTTCGTTTGGACGTTAAAGATACTGGATATCGGGTTCTTATCGGAAAGCAGAAATACAACATTGATAAGGTCAATGGTGAATACGACAAAGAGGAGCTGGCGAGCAAGCTAGCTGATATCAAGCAAGCCTACCCAGACAAGGTTGATGCAGTGATCACTGTTGAAGAGCAGTTGAAGTACGAACTTCTGATTCAGGGAATGGACCTCTTATTACAGTCGGGGTTTCCGGCTGTATCTGTCGCCACAGGAGGAGCTGAATAATGGCAATTTATGCCCCAGGAAAACGAAACCGTCGCGGACACATGAGTGCAGGCAAGAAGAGTCTTGTCGTCGTTCTTTCATTAACGGCGATGGTTGATATGTTTACCGTTTTGGCGGTTTTCCTTCTGCAAAACTATCGAGTTGAAGAAATTCAATTGAAGAAATCGGTGCCCTTGCCTGAAGCCACCGCTGTTAAGAAGTTGAAGCCAGCCCATGTCGTGGTTGTGACACAAGATGAAATATTTTTGGATGAAACCCCAGTGGCTGACTTTGAAACTGTTAAAGAACAAGAGCATTGGTTGATCGAGCCTTTGCAAGAAAGTTTAAAGAAAGCCATTGAAGACAAAAAAATCGAAATGGAATCGGGCTTAAAGAACGCTTTGAAAGATGCCATCGGTGGTGAAAAAGACCCGGCGGACATGAGCGAAGAAGAACGCGAAGAAGAGCGAGCCAAGCGCTATGCCTGGGGCCGTGTGACCATGCAGGCCGACAAAGAGATCGATTTTCTAACGGTTAAAAAGGTGATGTATACGATCACTGAGGCAGGCGCGTCTCTGATAAACTTTGCCGTGACTCCAAAAGAAAAGAAACCTAGCGAATAAAAACTTCTTATTCAAGACCTTGTCGGCTGAACCGAGCTTTCAAGGTCATCTTTAAAAATCCTCATGAACAACTATCAAGACAATCGCTTTTAAGCACTCAACTTTTCTGTGTGTTTTAGGGATTTAGGAATTTTTAACGCGATCCGAGCGCCTATGTGATCTTTGCAATTGGAGATACTAATATGACCCCCAAGCTCTTTAACCTCAGTTTTGATTGCTGAAAGACCAACGCCACGACCACTGGTCATGGTCGCCTCTTTGGCTGTGGTAAAATTATCCAAAAATAGAATATCATTAGGACTGGAAAGAGTACTCTTTATAGATGCTGGCAGACTTTCATATTTTTTCTGAATCGCTTCGATGTTGAGCCCAGTGCCATAGTCTTCAATTTCAATGTGAAACCAGTCCTGGCATTCGAATGTCTTTAGCTTTAATTTGATGTCGTCTTCGGATTTCGGCAAAAGATAGCCATGGTCGACAGCATTTTGAAAGGCGTGGAGCAGGATTGTTTGCACCGGCTTTCGGTAGGCCTGCGGCCAATGCCCGACTCCGTCCTCAAAAGAGACCATCTGCAAATTGAGATTTGATGAAGATGTCTTTAGCTGATGTCGTACTTTAACTTTTAAGCTACCAACATACTGATCAAGCGACCACTCGGCGCCTTGGTTAGAGTTGACAGTGCCGAAGAGTTTTTTGGAGGCTTTGATCAATTGGTTCGTGGTTTTTTGAAAATTCTGTAGGGAGGTTTGGCTTTCAATGTCTTTTAGTCCGACTTCAAGAATGGTCGATTCTAAATTGTGAATCAGACCAGCCATCTCTTGAAGTTTCAAAATACCCGCTTCACCCTTTAAGCTGTGAAGGGCCTGTAATAGAAGCTCTTGTTCAGAGTTTTGACTTTGTTTTAACTGAGAGAGAATAACTTTTAAGTCTTCAACAAATTGTTGTGTTAACGCCAGACCGCCCTGGGCAATGGAATGAATTAAGCTTTCAACAGCTTTTTCGGTGGCTTTTTGATCAGCGGCCTTCTGTTGGCTGAGCTTCTTCTCTGTCACGTCTTCAATGCTAACGATCACATTACTGACGACACCATGATCAAAAACCGGGGACCAAGACAGCGATAGAAAGCGGGGGCCTTGATCCGTTAAAACCTCAGTAGACGAAGGGAAGTGTGCAGAATTTAAATCCCAATTAAAGTCATCTCCTCCGATGCAGAAGTCCAAAGACGTTTGCAGATTAGCGACCTGTGCATCAGTCAGGTTGGTGTTCTCTGATAAAAATTGTGTGATATTTTTATTGGCTGGATCAACCTGTGTGAAAAGGCTTTTGGTGTGGATTGAGTACTGTTCATCGACTTTTAGGTCATCTCCAACCATTAATAAACCATGATTAATATTATCAAAAATCACTTGAATTTTGTTCTTACTTTTTTGAATGGTTTGTAGAGCCTCGTTGAGACTTTTCTCATACTGATCGGCCTTTGTTTTTTCAACCCATACCATGACCGCCACCCAAATCGCGAATAATGCAGAGTTGGTCCATAGGATACGAAAAGGAAGGTCCGTGGAGGTCATTCCTGTTAGATTCTGAAAACCGTAGTAATGCCAAACATCTTTTAAATAAAAATTTGATAGAACTAGCAATAAGATTCCTATACGGAATCGATTGTCATTGCGAGAAAACGCAAGGGTCGCATAAACCAAACTGGTAAAGAATATGTAATGTCCGTTAAAGGTTTCGCCAAAGACGATAATAGAGTTCCATGCGATGAAAAATGAAAATCCCAAAGCCGTCATTCGAGCGGCAAACCGACGATGGCGCCAATTGAAGTAGAGAATCACTCCGCTTAAGACAGTACTTCCAATCGTTCCGCCCAAAAATTTAAACGGTATACCTAAAGCCGGAAGCTGGATACAAAGTGAGGTGCCCATAACCCATCCGACCAAAACAATGACATTTGTAAAGATAGTCACGCGATTGCTGGCTTCAGTTTCGGTTTCTGAACATCCCAGTGTGGCTAAGGTTTTTATTTTTCTTTTGATATCGAGCACTTTATCGTCACTCCCGCAAGACTTAGATCTCTCTAAAGTTATCGGGTGAATCTTAAAAAAAGATGAGTCTGTTTATCTATCAATGGCCGAGATAAAGGCAATTTTACATTGGCTCGATTTCAGTGAACTCTTTTTTTTCATTCATTTTCATTTTAAGACCCTGTTTGTTGGTCGCAGTCAGCGTGTAACTTGATCCATCAGACTGATATTCCAGCGTGGTTTCGCTGTCAAAGGGGTGGCCCGGGATTTGTTGGAGGTTTGTCGGGTAGGTATCGTTTTCCGCTTTATAGCCTTCAATCATATTGTGGTAGCCAAGAAGAACTGATTTAACACCGATCAATTTCGATTTATGCTGAAACTCTTCCAAACTTCTTTGAAAATAATAAGATCCAACGGTCAGACCAATAAAAAGAACTAGACCTAAACCTATAAAAAACTTCTTAACCATTCGGTCCTCCAAGAAATTTACCTAGACAAACGTTTTGCCAGTTTCTAGTGATAATCATTTTTCGGAAGCCAGAGAATTTTTCTCAAGGAAATCTTGAATTTCTTCAGCCTAGACTCAAATAAGAAAGTCGAGGCACCGATATATAGATAGAGGTAACCCCTCGAGAGTGAAAGGGTTTTCAAATGAAAATGATCTTGATCCATATTGTAAACATACTGTTGATTTTAGGCTTAAGCACTTTATCGACATCTTGTTCAAAAGACGACAGTGACGGCACCGGTTCAGCCCCGTCTGTTGGCGATGGCGACAACCCCATTGACGACGTACCGATCGGAGAAATCGAGCAGACCGGCTTTTGGATAAACATAAATACTGGTGGGCAGTTTGACGTCTATTTACACAAAACGGGTATGTATGGAAGTGATTGTTTTGTTCCAACGACTGGTGGTGATGCACTTACCGAATGTACTTTAGATATTCTAGAGGGTGATCTTTACCTATTTGATTTACCAATACAATTGAATGCTCCTCCGGGACTTTGCGACGCTGTCTCTTGGAGACCAGCTTGGCATTGGAACGAATCTTCAGGTAGGGGTCCTGATGTCGTTATAGTTGAAGATGATCGAACAGGAGGGCAAGATCCTGAGTTTCTTAGCTGCAATACCTTTGATGCTTCGGGTACCCCAATGAGCTGTACCGCTCATCCTGAACTTATCAATGAAACAACGCTTGCTGGGCCCACTTGTGTTTACGATCGAACCAGTGCTGGGGGAGAAAACTGTTGCTTTGGTGAGTACACTTTCTTTTCTTTCCAAGATTTGAATGAAGATGGTGCAGGAGATACATTTGTTGAAGAGCAGCGAGACTGGGGAGGGGACCCTAAACAGTGTCTTTCTCCGGATTTGCAAAGGAGTTGGGGGAATTTCTCAGCAACGGGCTACCCCCAGGGTTTTATAAGAGCCGTTCCTAAAGACGAAGAAGATAACACGGTCGGGTTTAATGATGAGGTTTTTAATTTGCAATCAAATGCAACCGGTCCCGTTCTAGATTATTCATTCCATTCAAATTATTACACACGAGCGGGTAATCCACATTCTCATCGAGGGTATGTGGATACTACAATTTCAAATCTGCCTTATGCGGTTGATCCGATAGATGATTTGGATGGTAGTCCTGTTGTTCCCGGTCGCGAACATTATGTCTTTCGGTGTATTGATAGTGGTTCGGAAGCAAAACACGAAATTAGACTTTATATCCGCGAGTGGAATACGGTCTCTGAGTTTTTAGCCTATGGAGCGAGCGAAGGTGTCTCTGGAGATTCAGATATAGAAGGTAACGAAGGGGTTGGCTGCGACCATGACCCTATTTTCGGATCTGCGTGCAACGACTTCGCCGATTTGGATGATGTGCTTGATCGCGCGGGTGGTAGCTACCCAACAAGTCCTCCAGGTGGGACTCCGGCCGCTACACGTCGGACATTTTTTCCAAATCGTAAATACGACTAAAGATGGCGATTGAGACCTTATTGTTCTTCAATCGTACAGCTTTTATCATGATAGGTGGGTATACGATTCTTAGTCGCATAGGCTGAGTAATGCCCACACATTCCCTGAAACATCAAAGAATCCGCCGCCCCAAACTCCATCGATTTAGAGCTACTGATATAGCGCCCAAAGCGATCTTTTAAAAGGTTTCGCAAGCGTTCGTTATTCGCCGCTTTCGCGGCTTGGCCTTCGGCTTTCGCAATGGGCTCTCCATTGGGGCCCACTCGTCGACCAGAGCTGTTTACGGTTCCACCACCGCCACCTTCACCGAGTCCTAACGAACCGGCGACATTCATAGCGCCTTGGCCAAGAGCGGCCGCTAGGGCTTTCAGTTGTCCTGTGATTCCACCACCACTACCACTTTGTGTGGGTGTTGGGCTATTATCGATTTGTCCAAATTGACCAGCACCGACGCCACCGCCGCCCATAGCATTGGGTGAGCGACCACCACTGCCTCCACCGGAGCCGCTCGAGCCGTTGCCGGTATCGAGCCCACGGTTAGCGTTTATAGCCGCTTGTTCAGGATCAAAACGCGCCATCATTTCACCGGGCGACGTTGTTCCAGGAGCTTTGATTTCTTGAAGTTCAGGATCCCCTTCATCGGAATACATCATGCCACCAACAGTGGTCACACCCGACCCCGGATTCTGCACATTAACAGCCGGCTGATTCAAAGACGCCCCCTGGGCCCCATTGTTACCCATACCTTGCTGCTGCTGCCCTTGGTTCATCGCCTGCTGCGCTTGCCCATTGCTGGTGTTTCCATTCTCAGTCTCAACTCCTGAGTCACCACTATTTATAGGCGCAGGTACATCTCCTTGAACATTTACTGCACCGGCAACAGAACTGGCCAACGCACGAATTCCACCAGTTGCATCCAGATCAACGGTGACGGCGCGAAACTTAATCATTTCCCTAGTCGACCGCTCCATATTGATGCCAGTACTGCTAGCCAACCGATCTTTAAAATCCATGTTATTGGAGTTTATCTGAAGACACCCAGGTGCTTTGTAAATAGGGTCGCATCTTCGGTGAATAGCAAGGTCTACAGTTTCTGCCCAGCAATTCGCTCCACCGAAAGACGTAAAAGAAATAATTAGAAAGAAGAAAAATGAAGATGGGTTATGGCGCATCAACATTAGTCTCCTCTTTCTGTTGCAGGCTGGCGGCCTGCTCTTATGGCTTCAAGTTGTTCAAGTGTTTTGGCAAGCTTATCAAACTCAGCGGCCATCTCAGCTTCAACCTCTCTGTTGCGAATATGAAATTGTGAAAGTTCCCTAAGAACTTTAACGGGAGTGTCTGGATCATCCTTCTGCATATACTCAATATATTCATCGATATTTCGATTAAGCCCTTCATTGGTGCAGTATTTTGCAATAAAATCTCGTCTATCAGGAACATTAAAAACCCTCTCGTATATTTCGAAACAACCTTCATCCTGAAGTGAGGTAATTGCATTAACACAAGAATCATTTGCTGCTCTTGTAATTGCTAATTGTTCTCGCAAAACTGATAGTTGAGATCGAATGAACGTCACAGGGCCTGTGTTACAAGCTTCTTCGGAGATACCCCTCTCTGAGCAGGCTTGCTCAAATGTGACATCATCTGAGTTTCGTGCTGCAATAGACGCTTCCTGAGCTAATCTTGTAGTTTCGATACTGGCGTTAATTGTGTCGCGAGCGCCAATAATCGTATTTCGTGATGACGTACACAGTTCACGAATTCCTTGTGCCGGTGTCCCGCAACTATTTCGAACTTCATTTTCAAGTAACGACTGAACGGTATCACCTAAACAACTATCTTGACGGTATGGGCCTGAGCCTGGAGGTTCAGGTGTAGGTTCCGAAGGTGCGTAATTTTGTGGGTCAAGGCGATGCATTACGTTTTGGACTTCTGCGGAAAATTGGGGCTCCGGCGGTGGTTCGGCTCGTGCGAAATGTGCCTCTCGGACTTGCAAGGCGTACTCATTTTCAATACTACGGACTTGGCGTTCAACTTCGCACTCTTCTCGAAGTGAAGATTGAATCGCCACATGCAATGTGGTTGCCCAGTCTTTCACTACACAAGGTATAAATTCACCGCCACTACTGGACATGTTCGATCCGCAAAACCGACCTACATACGGGCTTCTGGATGTAACCCTCGGGCATGCGACAAATTCAGCCGCGGCGAAGTTTGAGCATAATATCAAAATGATTTGCAGCCGCAGAATGCGGAAAAATCTCATTCGTCCCCCTACAACTAAATTATAGTATGTTTTTACTCACCTACATAGAGTCTTTATTAAGTTGTTTCTAAATGAGAAAAATAGACGGAGTGTTCTGAAAGATCGTCAAGTTCAGTTAATCAGGTGTAAAAAGTTTAAACACCTATGAATGTTGTACAACCAATCTAGCGTTATCAAATTAAAACATCTATCTTAAATGGTTGGAATTAAACATTTTTGAATTTTGGCATTAACTTTGAAAAGTAAATGTGCAGAATCATCATAAAAGAGGAAGTATCATGAGACCGCTCACAGTATTTTTTTTCATCTTAAGTTTGAATGTTACCGTCAAGGCGGTTGAAGAAAACCCGGATGCCGGAAGGCTAATGCGCCTGGTTTGCTATGAAGTTCAGACTCCCGGCGATTTATCAACTAGAAGTCCGCATTTTACTATTGTTATCCAACAAGATTACACAGAAAGCGATTTTGACGCCTCTTTTTATATTCCAGGTAATTCAAACTATGAAGACAATAGAACTATGTCAGAGCGAAGTGGCTTTACTGTGAAAGTATATAAAAATACACGTACATTAAGTACTGCTAGTGAACCCCAGCAATTGGCGGAAGAGCTGTTAGCAAACCCTGCTTCTCATACCTACGAAGCAAATGGAACTCGTGGAACCGAAAACCGATTTGCTGCAACTTGGGATGATGGATTCAGCTCAGTAAAAGTTTATCCCGAAAACCCGACAGCTACCTCTTACATTGATGATGGGACCTTTGACGGAAGACATTTGTGGTGTGAACAGCCATTCAGTGTTCCAGATCCAAACGCACCGGCACCAGCTCAGGTCCCGCAAGACCAAAACGCCGAGCTAAACACAAATGGTAGAAGTGTTAATTCTGAACTGTAAGATGAATGCAAATTTTGAATTATTAAAAAGAGGCTAACAAAGCCTCTTTTTTTATGTGATGGAAGTAAGTTGAAACTGGAATCGATATCGAAAATTCTAAGAAAAAATGCCATTAAAACAGCGGCGCAGCTGAGTCTTATTTTGTTCTTTGTTCTTAGTGTCTTCATTTATTGGTTTCAGGCCAATCAGATCAAAACTGTCATTGATAAAAAACTAGAGATTGATTCCGTCTTTGTTGTTGAGGCTCTTGATATCGGGGACTTGTTCTTTATCACCCGTTATTTAAATGCTCTGGTCAGCTCGGGAACGGTGGAGGCCGTCGGTTTGAAGCAGGATGGAGAATGGCTGAAAGTCCGCACCAATCTGAAGGAGAGCGAGATTCGCCAATCGGGTCATTTCAGTGTTGATCTGTTTGGAACTTTAAATACGGATGAAAAGACGCTTGAAAAAGATGGTGTGACCCGAGGAACCTTGGTTTACAGCTACCGCCTGCCACATTCCTTCCTACTATTATCTTTGATTTTATCGATTTTTTTAAGCGCTGTGATCTTTTTTCTGGTGAATCGTTTGCTGATAAGCTCGTCAAAGGTGTTCGTTGATCCAGTGGAAAATCTGGCTAGTGACATTGATAACCAAAAAAGCTTGGACAGTGATAAATTAAACTTATCGCGATATCAAAAGGGCCTTCGCTTCCGTGAGACTGAACGTCTTGTAGCTGAACTGCAAAATTTAATTATTCAGATCAATAGCCAAAAAGATGAACTCAAAAAGGTCGAAATCCTAGAAGCCCTTAACAATTTAAGCCAACAAGTGAATCATGACATAAAGTCGCCATTAGGCGCTCTGCGAAGTGCTTTACAACAAATAGGGACTCATCCGGAGAAGGCTATCAAACTTATGAATAAAGCCGTTGATAGAATCGACGGAATTTTAAAAGATCTAGCAGTCAAAGACCCGTCGGCTATCACAGAAATGCAAAAACAACAAGATGTCGATTTAAGCGAATTTATTAAAAACCTTGTGGAGGAAAAGATCACAGAGTTTGAAAGTGTAGAGGCTCAAATAATCTTTACAGATAACACGAGCGGATCAAGGATTAAAATCGATGAGGTGGGTCTCGGAAGAGCCCTGTCTAATTTAATCAACAACGGAATTGAGGCCTCATTCCCCCATCGACCAAGAATCCATGTGACCTTAGTTTCTTCCAAAGACTATGTGATCATAGATATTAAAGACCACGGCAATGGAATTCCAGAAAAGGAAATCCCAAAAATTTTCGAATCAGGCTTCACCAGCGGCAAAGACGGCAATTCCGGCCTTGGCCTCTACCAAGTCCAAAATTTTGTGAAAGAGGCAAAAGGACAGATTCGGCTGATCCGCTCAGATTCCACAGGAACTGTTTTTTGTTTAAAATTTCCCAATTAATATCATCTCAAATATCTTTTAAGAATTTAAGTACAATGTGTCTAAAAAGCTAACTATTTAAAATCGCTTTGCTAATACTGATGCCAGTCGCCCTCTTAACTATAGAAATTAAGAAAGGAGTTTGGCGTTAATTTAGAACTCAATTTTATATAAGAATTAGAAAAACCAAAAATAGATTTGATTTATAAAGCCATGTGAAATAGTTAAAATCACGGAGGATTTATGGATTTATTTCGATATATAAAGGCGGTTGTGCTCGGGGTTTTCACCGTTTCACAAGGTGTTGCAGCTTCAGCAACATGGAAGCAGGACTGGCAAGAAGAGAAGAATAACAGAAACAATTATGAAGACTATTCGATGTCGGAGAATTGTGAATTGCTGTTTCATTTAGAAAGTGAAAGTGAATTGAGTCGAAGTGATGAGGTTGTAGGAAAAATAGTATACGATATTATCTCACAAATTTCTGATAATCCAATTGCCTACTGTGATGAACTACAGATGGCAAATGTTATTGAGAATGATCCTGATACTTATTTACGCTAAAGTTTGTTTGTAATGCTTAATAAGCTTGTTTTCTGTTTTGTATTTTTTCTAGCCTCTAATGAAGCAATGGGCCTCTCCAATGGGAGAAGCACACCTCCCGTAGCTCAAAGTTTACAAAGGCATCTGCGTTTTCAAGCCGGTAAACTAGGTGATAAACCTTGGGAATATGAGGCTTCATTTGGTGTTCAAGCTAACTTTTTTTCGGCGGTTTTTTCAAAGCTGGTATCAGTTGATTCTAATTATCAAATAAAGCCTGGGATAATTAAAAAATGGAGTTGGGACTATAAAAAAAATCAATTTATTTTTGATATTGATATTGAATTAAAGTTTTCAGAGGAACGCCATCTTCGACCTCAAGACGTAGAATTTGCATTGGTAAAAAGTTTTTTATCTGACAAAGGGAATTACTATAGGGATCGGTTAGGTGACATCGTCGGAGTAAACAACCTGGTTAAGGGACAGAAGTTTAGATCTGGGATTTGTGCCGGCATTCAAGTTATTGGGGAAGATAAATTAGCAGTAAAGTTGAAAAAAAATAGTCCAGGTTTTTTGTATATGCTAGAGAATTCCGTACCCCCAGTTGCCCCTATAGAGGAGTTTGAAGCCGATTTATTTTCGTTTAAGGGTTTACCAAAGGGAACGGGAAAATATTTTGTTGAGTGGTCGTCAGAAAAAAACAGTTTAGTGAGACTGAAGCATAAAGAGTATAAAGTCCTAAAAAATGAGAAAAATCTTTTTCCTCTGACGATAGATTTTTTCAATCACGGTGACCCTGAAAAGAATAATATTGACTTGGCTACCGCTGCTGGGTCGAGTGGTATTCGGAGGCATCCCAAGTATACAACTCTTTTAGGTAATATCCCCGAAGCAATTTTTACTATTGATTTCAACTACTCGACTCCATTGGCCAAAAATAAGCATTTTAGGAAAGCTATCGCACTAGCTTTAAATAAAAAGGAGATTCATGAGGGCTATATTCAGAACAAACCTCTTTATTCTGTAATTCCGAGTAAATATCTTGGTCACGGAGGTTCCGACGACGTCTTTAATCCAGAGGAAAGTAAAAAAATTGTAGAAAAGTATCTGAAAGATATTTCTTCTAAGGACAAACCCATTAAAGGAATATTTCATGGGCGCCCTGGAGCGCCAAAGAAACCCCATATAGTCGCCATCGAAAAGCAGTTGAGAGATGTAGGTCTATTTGTAGATTTTCAGGGACGTTCTGTTGTCATTCAATTTGGAGAAGACAAGGACGCGATCTTAAAAGAAAATGGTTTTAGTGTCTCTTTTGTAGATCCTGTCTCTGCTGTTGCACGTTTTATTTCTCGATCTGAGGAAAAAAATCTGATTGCCTATCCAGATGACCCTTTGTTGAAAAAACTTTATAGGGAAGCCAAAACTACAAAATCTAAAGCGATCAAAGCAGAAAAATTAAGAAGATTGGCAAATCGACTTAAGCACGAATTCTATACAATTCCTATGGGTGAAGGGTACCCAATATTTAGTTATACCAAGAAAGTAAAAAGTATTGATGTTGAGAATATTTTTGCAGCTGTCAACTTTGAAAAAGTGGTCTTGGAAACAAAGTAGGTGGAAACTTCTCTAATTATAGGTGACGGGTGCGTAGAAAACTTGGAGCGAATCTTTAAAGCCTATAAATCAAAAAAAGAAGAACAAGCCCAGTCCTTTTATGAAGACAAGACGATTTCATTTAAACCTATTTTCGGAAACGAAGATTTCTACAGGAAGCTAAGTGCAGAGCAAATAAAAAACCTTTTGGATTGCGGCGATGTTTGTAATGATTCCTTTTTATATTTTGCGCAATATGAAATGCTTTTTGAAAAATTTGGTCTTAATGAATATTTTTTCGGTCCACTCTCTGGGGTGCACATAATCGATCCAAAGGTTTACAGTGAAAATTCAAGTGAAATTCAAGAGGCTTTGCGACTGATAAGTGATTCTTTGCCTTGGATGGGGCGTTTGTATAAAGCAGTGATTTCCGATCTGGTTTTTGTCCAAAAAGCTGGAGAATCTCGTTTTGTTGGAGGGGGTGCTTCAGAATATAACTTTATTGGTCTGATAATGATGAGTTTGAGACCTTCAAATCAGTTCAGTGAGATAGATCTTGCGATTTCAATAGCGCATGAGTTGGGCCATAACTGTTTTTTTCTTTTACAGGCAGGAATGCTTCCCGTGAGGGAGGAAGACTGGGGAAAGAAGATATATTCTGGTATTAAGAAAGTAAGGAGGCCGGTATATGCTTCTTTGCATGCCATTGTGGCATTGATGTATATGCTTGTGTTAGTAAGGTCGTTCTTAAATACAAATTCACTTAGTAATAACCCTATCTCACGTGACCATTTGTGTAAGAAAAAAACTGAGTTTGAAACAGGTCTAGAATCGGGGTTGGAAGCATTGAGTGAAGTCAAACTCACTCGACTTGGAAGTTTAATTTGTTTTGAAGCCTTGAGACTATTGAAGAGTAAAATCGATTAATTTGGCCTACGACTACTAAAATTCCCTATCTATAAAATAGAAAAGTTCCTCTAAGAGGCCTGTTTTTTAGTTTTGGAGGGAATATTGGCGTCTTCTTTTATGGCTTTTTCTTTGGCGGATTGTTCTTTGGGGGTGAAGTTTTGGAAGCGCTTCATGTATTCGACGATTACGGCTGTGGATTCGGCGGGGATTTTTCCGAAGCGGATTCCGATAAAGCCTTGGGATGTGTTGTAGACGACGGTGCCATTAACATTAATGGCCGCCTCAAGATCTTCACTTTCTACTTTGATCGTCACGTGAGTTCCGGGTTCGAAGTTTGGGCCTAGGCCATAAACCCCGACTCCGCCTTGTCCCACCGTAGCCGTTTTAACGACATAGGAAAAACGCGAGCCGTCACGGGTGACTTTAGCCAATCCCATTAAGGGAGCGCGTAGGAAGTTGCGGCGTGAAAGATTTAAGGCTTCCATAAAAGGGTAGGATGAATAGACCGGCGTCCAATCGCTAGCATCCTGGGGAGCCACGGCCACCATTTGAAAATTATCCATGGCTTTCAGCTCTTCGACCACCTCGTCAAAGCTCAGGTCCTCGTTCACGTTTTTAGGCGTGCGAAGTTTCCATTTTTTATGATCGCCGCCAGCTTGGGCTAAGATTTTTTCTAAGTTGTTTTCCCAGTCGGCGACAGGCAGCCACTCGACTTGTCCTTTGGACCAAATATAGGCGCCATAACTGATCTCTCCATCCTTAAGGTCTTGGAGTATCTTTTCAGTGGTGAAGGGGCCTAGAATTTTCTCGTCGTGGTGAACAAACCAAGTCATGACCTCCTATCGGTCATTTGTGCTTGAACTTAAAGGCTTTTCCCTGGTCGTCCCATTATGATATGTCTATAATGACTGATATTTTCAGGAATTTAGCTCCTAGGATGCAATATGTGGAAGTGGCTGCTGGCAAGCCTTATCTTTATTCTAATTGTCGTTGAACTGGTGTTTTTCGCGCCCCAGCCTGGAGACCGTCAGGTTGAAAAGGATTGGGAGTCGCCGGTGGAGACCACCGCCGAAAAGGATGTGGAGCAAGTCTTGCGGGGCTCGCATCTGATTGAGGCCAAGGGCGAGAAAAAGATGTGGGAACTCGATGCTGACGTCGCCCGCAAGAAAATGAACAGTGACGAATTCACTCTCGATACCGTGAAGGTGAAGTTTTACGGAGAAAATCAGGTTTTTTACAACGCCACCGGAAATCATGGGTATGTTGGTGAGGGACAAAAGAAATTAAAAATCTCTGGCGACACGGTTACCACGTCCAGCAACGGCTATGTTCTAAAAACTGAAGTGATTTATTATCGCACGGATGATCGCAGCATTGATGGACCTGAAGAGGTGAAGTTGAAGGGACCTCCCGATCAGAAAGGTGACGGCGGACCATTGCACATGCGGGCCGATCGCTTTGATGCCAACCTCAATACCAACATTATCAATCTTAAAAACAATGTTCGTGGCCGCAAAAAAATGAGTGGTGGACGACGTATGAAAATACGCAGTCATGAAGCTTTGTTTAGTGGTGCCAGCAATTTTGTTTTATTTAAAAAAGATGTGGTGATTGATGTCGACACGATGACCATCACCGGGCCACGTGCAAAGTTTCTTTATAAAGACGGAAACTTACATTCCATGTTTATTGATGGCGGAGTCAAAATTAAGGACATTGGTCGGTGGGGCGTGGCCGGAGAAGCCGAAGTTTTTTTTCAAGAAGACAAGTATATTTTTAGAGACAATCCAAAAGTGGTGGAAGCTGACGACCAGCTGGTCGGCGATGAGATCATCGTTTATAATGGAGGTGATCGAGTGGTCGTTAAAAAAGCGAAAACCAAATACAACACCAATCGCCAAAATGAAGAGGCAATCAATTGAGTCAGTTAGTCGTTAAAGGCATTCATAAAAGTTTTAAGCATCGCCATGTTGTAAAAGGTGTTTCGCTGGAAGTGAGTTCAGCTTCGGTGGTCGGCCTGTTAGGCCCTAATGGAGCAGGAAAGACAACAAGCTTCTACATGGTGGTCGGCTTAGTTTCTCCTGACCAAGGTCAGATTGAGTTAGACAAAGAAAACATCACCGGTTTGCCAATTTATGAGCGGGCGCGAAAAGGAATCAGTTATCTCCCGCAAGAGCCCAGTGTTTTTCGCAAACTTTCGGTGCGCGAGAATATTCAAGTCGCTTTGGATGCCCAAAACATCACCGGCTCTCAGAAGCAAGAGACACTTGAGAGGCTTGTGAACGAGTTCAGCCTCAATCACATTACAGAAAGCTACGGATACGCACTATCGGGCGGAGAGCGCCGCAGAGTGGAGATTGCCAGGTCTTTAGTCGGTCGACCAAAGTTTTTACTCCTCGACGAGCCTTTTGCTGGGATAGATCCGATTGCCGTGTACGATATACAGCAAATCATCAAAAAATTGCGCGACCAAGGTATCGGAATTCTCATAACTGACCATAATGTGAGGGAAACACTCGGCATTTGCGATTTTAGCTATATAATGAAAGACGGAGCTGTCCAAGTGAAGGGAAGCCCCGAAGCTATCACTAAGTCCGACTTAGCGAAAAAGTTTTACCTTGGTGAGAATTTTAGACTGTAGACTATTACCACACGGAAGGGAGAAGAATGGCTGTTAGCATGAAGCAAAGTTTAGCCTTGAAACAGGCCCTGCGGATGACCCCGCAGCTGCAGCAAGCTATTAAACTTTTACAGCTGTCTCGACTCGAACTGGAAACCGAAATTCGTAAAGAGCTTGTCGAAAATCCCGTCCTTGAAGAGGGCATGGAAGTGGCTAACGAAGACGTCGTTAAAGAGTCTGAAACGCCTCAGCAAGATGCCGACATGCAAGACCCACGCAAACAAGATGAGTTTGAGTGGGATGATTATTTCGAAAAACAGCAGAAATCACGCGAGACCAATTTCTCTCGTAATAATGATGAGATCATGAACTATGAAAACATCATTGCTTCAAAAGAAACCCTGCATGATCATTTGAACTGGCAAGCCGGACTGTATGGTTTTAACGATGAAGAGTTAGAGCAAGCCATGATGTTGATCGAGTACGTCAATGACGACGGTTACCTTGGTAGCTCTATTGAACAGATTGCCAAAGATGAAAATGTTGAAGAGAAGGATTTAGAAGAGACTCTTAAAATGGTGCAAGAGTTTGATCCTCCCGGGGTGGCAGCTCGTGATTTGAAGGAATGCCTTTTAATCCAAGCCAAACATATTCAAGAGGACACCCACGATTTTGTGCACTTGATTTCCAACCACATGCACGATCTTGAAAAAAAGAACTACCCAGGAATCGCCAAAGCCATGGAAATCTCTGTCGATGAGGTCATCGATATGTGTAAAATCATTAACACCATGGAGCCAAAGCCAGGGCGTATCTTCTCGCAAAATGACACGCACTATGTAACACCGGATGTGTATGTCTATAAAGTGGGTGACGAGTACGTCGTTTCACTGAATGAAGATGGTCTGCCAAAGCTAAGAATTTCTAACTTTTATAAAAACATGTTGGCCGAACAAGAGGCCAAAAAAGAAAAAGAAAAATCCAAAAGCAATAGCGAGGCTCAGGACTACGTTCAGGACAAGCTGCGCTCAGCCGTTTGGTTGATTAAATCGATTCACCAAAGACAGAGAACGATTTATAAAGTGTCAGAGAGTATCGTAAAACACCAGCAAGAGTTCTTTGAAAAGGGCCCGGCCCATATCAAGCCCATGATTTTGCGTGATATCGCCAACGATATTGAAATGCACGAATCGACAGTGTCGCGTGTGACAACCGCGAAATACATGCACACGCCACAAGGTATTTTTGAACTGAAGTACTTTTTTAACTCTGGGATCAACACCACAAGTGGTGGGTCTTTGGCTTCAGAATCTGTAAAATTGAAGATAAAAGATTTGGTTGATGGTGAGGATCCTAAAAAGCCCCTTTCCGATCAAAAGATCGTTGAGCTTTTGAAGAAAGATGGGATCAAAATCGCGCGCCGTACAGTGGCAAAATACCGCGATGTTCTTAAAATTCTTCCTTCAAGTAAGCGTAAGAAATACTTTTGATCGACGGTTGACCTTAGGTATTTGGGGAGAGAGAATTTCCCCATGCTTCAACTTTTTTCAATACTCTTTTCGACAATCGTTTTGGCCGCACCGGCCGAAGAAAACTTAATTGCCATCGGCCAGGGTGTTTCGTCGCCGAATGTGACATCTTTGATGAATGTTTCGCGAGGCTACACCCCGGAAAACCCTGCTGGGGTGCTCTATCAAGGGGGCTTCCGTGGCAGCCTCCAGTACATGAAAAATGGAGATTCTGATATTGGAGCCGAACTTGGCTATTCGGGTAAAACCTGGGGCTTGGCGGTGGGGCTTTTGCAGCCAGGCTGTGATGATTGTGAAGATGTCACCTCGGCCGCCTTTGGCTTCACCATGGGAAAGAGCCTTTCTCTTGGTTTCCGGTATGAGGACGAATCCCAGTATGCCTTGGGGTTGATGTTTAACCCGACCGGCAAGCACCGGTTGGGCCTTATCGGAGAAATGAACGACCCAGAGGGCCCCGACAATAATATTAATAACTATGGTGTCGGCTATTCCTATGTCAGTAAAAAGAACACCTTTGCTGTCGATTATTCCATGCAGGAGCTGGAAAACCCCAATGCCACCAATGACATCCAAATCCTGTCGCCTTCCTACAGTCGCCGCGAGGGTCCTGTGCAAGTCAGCCTTGGTTACGAGATTCGACAGGGTGACACCAATGACAACAATGATCGCTTTTGGATGGGTGCTGGCTTTGGTGGCAAGCAGTGGCATTTAGCGGTGTATGCCGCCTACCGAAGAGAAGCCATGTTGACTCTGTCCGGCTTTTTTTAAGAGGGGGCATGGGATAAAAAAACCTCCTAATCTTTAGGGAGGTTTTATGGGATTTTTTCGTCTGTTTGTGACTATCAATCTGTTGGTTTTGGCAAGCTGCCAGAGTGTTCCCGACATCGATCAGCCAGTAAAAAAAGTTCCTAAATATTCGGCCTCAGATTTTTTTAAAACAGTCGATTACGGTGGTGGAATTTTTACCGCCGATGAAAACTCTCTGCTGATTACCTCCAACAAATCCGGAATCTTTAACGTTTATGAAATTCCTTTTGAGGGCGGCAAACAAAAGCAATTAACATCTTCGACCAATCGTAGCCGAATGGCGCAAGCCGCCTTTCCGAAAGACAATCGTTTTCTCTATTCCTCAGATGCCAATGGCGATGAAAAAAGCCATATCTACGTTATGCGCCCGGGAGGCAAGCCTAAAGATTTAACCCCCGGAAAAGACGTCACAGCTTTTTTTGGTGGCTGGAATAAACCCAAAACTCACTTTTTTATTATGAGTAACGTACGCGACCCTAAGTTTTTCGATGTTTATCGTTACAGCGCCAAAGACTATTCGAAGAAAATGATTTTTAAAAATACCTTTGGTGTTAATCCAGGCACCATTAGTCCTGATGAAAAGTGGCTGACTATCAATAAAACAAACAGCAACGCCGATTCTGACATCCTTCTTGTTGACCTCAAAGCCAAGCAAGCCAAACCTGAGCTGATCACAGAGTTTGATGGAGCCGCTAATTTCGGTAGCCTGACCTTCACTCCGGATAGCAAAAAGCTGATCTATCGCACCGACTCAAAAGGCGAGTTTTATGAGGCTTGGTCTTACGATCTGGCCAGCAAAAAACATGAACCCTATCTAAAAAGAGACTGGAGTATCATGTATATTTACTTTTCAGAAACCGGTCGTTACCGAGTCACCGGGATCAATGCCGATGCGCAAACCATTATCGAAGTGCAAGATATGGAAAACAATAAGCCGATGGTGTTTCCAGATGTGGCCGGTAATATCAGTTCGGTGCGTATTTCTCCGTCAGAAACCAAAATGGCTTTTTTCGTAAATAGCGACACCTCTCCAAGCAATCTTTACACTATGCCACTTGCTAAGCCCCAGGCGAAAAAGTTGACCAATAGTCTGAGTCCAAAAATTGATGAGAGTGATTTGGTTGAAGGCCATGTGGTCCGTTACAAAAGTTTTGATGGTGTCGAAATTCCCTCCATTCTTTATCGTCCTTGGCAGGCCAGTGCGAAAAGCCCAGTGCCTGCCGTCGTGTTTGTCCATGGCGGTCCTGGCGGACAAAGCCGAAAAGGCTACCGAGCCGCCGCTCAGCACTTGGTCAATCAAGGCTACGCCGTTTTAATGGTTAATAATCGCGGCTCCTCCGGCTACGGCAAAACTTTTTTCCATTTGGATGATAAGAAACACGGGCAGGACGATCTGCAGGACTGTATCTATGGGCGCAAGTACTTAGAAAAATTGGCTTGGGTTGACGGCAAGAAAGTGGCCATCATGGGTGGCAGTTACGGTGGCTACATGGTTGCAGCAGCTCTGACCTTCACGCCCAAGGCCTTTAATGCTGGTATCAATATTTTTGGAGTTACCAACTGGGTGCGAACCCTTAAAAGTATTCCACCCTATTGGGAGGCGATGAAGACCTACCTCTATACGGAAGTTGGAGATCCTACAACGGAAGAGGAATGGCTTCGCAAAAAATCACCCTTATTTCATGCCGAAAATATTGAAAAACCTTTTCTTGTGGTACAAGGGAAAAACGACCCGCGGGTGCTGAAAGCTGAAAGTGATGAGATTGTTGAAAAAGCTAAAAAGAATGATGTTCCCGTTGAGTACGTTCTTTTCGAAGATGAGGGACATGGATTTAAAAAAACGAAAAATAGAATCACCGCTTCTGAAAAGTATGTTGAGTTTCTCAACAAATATTTATAAAGGGATCACTGATGGAAATTTTTGAGGTACCGTTTTATAGAAACAGCCTTCGCGTGACAGCGACTCGCCATGGTGTCACCGAAATTTTGTGGCAGAAAAAGAAAGCCCGAGAAAGTCGGGTGCCCGGTCAAGTCGAAAAAAACTTTCGTGTGGCCTTAAGTAAGTTTATGCAAGGCAAAGGCTCTTTAGAAGTGCCCATCGACTGGAGTCATCTAGAGGGTACGGACTTTCAAAAACAGGTTTGGAAAAAGATGTGGAAAATTCCGTTCGGAAAAACCAAATCCTATGGTGAGATTGCCAAGTCATTAAAAAAACCAGGAGCCGCCAGAGCCGTGGGAACGGCTTGTGGTAAGAATCCACTATTACTCGCAATCCCTTGTCATCGGGTGGTTGGAAGCAACGGCTTGGGTGGTTTTTCTGGTGGCGGTATTGGAGTTAAAAAGCAATTGCTGCAATTGGAACAAAGCCTTTAAGAATTAATCGTACAAAGAAGAACAGCTAACGGGAATGACATTGGCCGTTTTCTCGTAGGGGTTGGTCAGTCCTGGGTCAAAGCTGTCATCCACACCAGAGTCGGAACAGTCTATTTTCTCAATATCTTCAATACACAAACCAAGGACATCCAGGTCAGCCTGAATAAGGCCTTGTCTTTCAGCATTGATGATCTCTTGAACACTTGCAAACGCCAAATCATCCAGTCCCACTTCGGTATCGATATTGTCTTGTTCATAAAGGGAGCTTTGGCAAGAGCTTGTGGACGGGCCTTCGCACTCATTAATCAGGAGGCAAAGGCTGTCCACCACAGCCGAAATGGATGTTAAGGACTCGGGATCAGAGTTTGCTTGGCAGTCTCCAAAAGAGTCACACTCGATGCCCGGGTTTCCAGTGTCAGTGCCTTCGACCAAGCAAGAGGAGAGAAGGAGACATATCAATAGTAATTGAAGAAATCTCATGAGGCCTCCACTTTTTCTGTGAGCGGGAAGAGCTGAAGGTTAAGCTGATAGACTTGCTCGGGGTTGGCATCCTCACTGGCAAGAGCCATAAGCTCTTTTTTAAAGTCTTGAATTCGAAGTTTCATTTTTTCGAAGGTGTCTTGAGAAACGGGTACACAAATGCTAGAGACCTCTCGCTCGTCGCGACTGGCGTTATCCAAAGAGAGTTTGGCTTTTTCCATCATTTCTTTGTGATAAACCGCTACCAGAGATGAGATCACTTCCGAGTGAGTGCTCACATTTTGCTCGGCAGCGATAAGAGTGCCGTCCTTTTCTTCGATAAGCATTCCCAGGCGAATCAATGATTCGACCGCATCAAGGGCCTGCTTTTCAGTCAGTTGGGGGCGGAACTGCTCGGCAATCCATTTCGGATCTTTCTTCATTCCTTTACAAAGTGCGAGCTCACGAATTCCAATTTGGTACCACTGGCTGTAGTACTGAAGTTGATCTTTGGTTAAAGGATTAAGCTTCTGATAGATTTTCGATTGTAATATTTTAAGTGCGTGTTCGGCGCGTTCGGAATTGTTACTGGCCTGGGTGAAACCCACAAGTCTAGCAAAAAAATCACACTCATTTTTGCTCAGTTTTAAAGCTTTACAAAACTTTTCAACGGACTCTTCAGAAATGTTTCTTTGACCTTCAATCACTAACTTTAAATAGTTGGGAGATTTGAAACCAGCTTTTTTAGAAAAATAGCGAAAAGAGAAATAGTCGGTAGTGACTTTTAAATAGTCGTAGAGGTCGCTTAAAAAAAGACGGTAGTTGGTGTATTCAAAAATGTTGGGGCGGAGAACATTTTCCATATTAAGTACATCGGAACATATTGAAAAAACTTAAGTTTAAAGTTTCTAGTGTATTCTAATGAGCCTAAAGTCGAGTTGTTATAATGGTCAAAGGGGCTCGTTCGAGCCCCTTAGAGATAAGAGTGGTTGATTCAATAAGCAAGACAATCACCCACCCTCCAGGATCGTACAAACAGCGTAGGGCATCGGGCAACTGTCTTCAGCTCGGTCAAATAAAATGCGTTTTAGTTCTTGATTGGGTTTTTTTGGGTTATGCACTCGTACTCCAAAGTCGGAGAATGTCATCAGTTCGTCATCAATCCGGTGCACTCGAGACACGTCTTTACTCCCCGGAACGGATAGCCACTGATTGTGTCCGTAGCGAGGGCAGAGAGACTGGATCCAATCGCCGTGAGAGATTTTCCCAACCTCAGTAAAAGTGTTTTCTGAAAGATCATAGAAAAACGCACCGGTTTGTCTAAATGACTGGGCCCATTCGGGCTGGTAAAAGTCGGTTTGAATTGGGAGGCCTAGCAGTTGCCATTCATCGT
Organism: Bdellovibrionales bacterium; assembly: GCA_964230555.1. Taxonomy (GTDB): domain Bacteria; phylum Bdellovibrionota; class Bdellovibrionia; order Bdellovibrionales; family JAGQZY01; genus JAGQZY01. Next base: position 4,056 of record CAXRIX010000075.1, on the reverse strand, counting down.
TATAGAAAAAACTGTGATGATCATGCTGTGCTGGAGAGGAACTAGAGCCTTCGACAACATGTTGTTGCAAAGTGCTGGGATTTTCTGGATCTTGAACGTCAAATAAAGACAGCTGAAGACTCCAGTCCTGAAAACCGACACCAATTAAGCGATTATCATCAGTCGAGTGAAGATAAGAAGAAAAGCCCGGAATTTTCAGTTCCGATACCACCAACGGCTGTTCAGGATTGCTGATATCAATAATAAACAAGGGATCAATAGTTAAAAACGTCACGAGGTAAGCATAGTCTCCCTGAAAGCGAGCCGATCGTAAAGTTTCTCCTGGTGCGATTCCCGTAATGCCTCCCTTTTGTAATGTGCCTTTATCAGTTTTTTTAAAAATCTGAAGGTGGCTGGCCCAGGGACCGCTAGCTTCTGGATTTCGGGTGGTGGCTATAAAAAGGTAATCGTCCTTTTCCTTAAAAGACCAAGGGCCTAGGATTTCTCCTTGAAACTCAAAGTAAGAGTGAATTTTCCATTTTTTATTTTTAAGTTCTAAATGGGCCGTAAGATTTGTGTAAGGCTCCAAGGTGTTGCGTTGATCCCACCAGAACCAATCGATATAAGATTTCGTTAAATAGAGATCTTGATTTTGATAGATGGTTTGGAAATTTCCAAACAAGTGGAGTTGCTTGCGATATTGCGAGGGATTGATTTTACTTAAGTCGAAGCTGTTAACACTTGTTAAAGTGTTGTCGAAGTCAGAGACTCCTGGACGGGCCACTTGTCGGCAGTCCAACTCAGACAACATTTGCTCAGCAAATTTTAAATTTCGCGATCGCTCATGACGGGGAGTAAGCGAGGCGCTTGTGATAACGCTCAACAAACCATCAGCGCTGAGACGAGAGTTCTGATAGTGACCCACTATGGTCTTTTCACCCATTTTTCTAATTTGCTCATGAACATCATAGAATAAAACGTCAAACCGCTCCGGCGACGGAACAAAGGTGGGCTGAGTGGAATCGACGACCTGGCTATTTTTTATCGTGTCGTCGATAAATGGCTGGTGATGGGATCGGATGATGGCAAGGGTTTCATTAAAAACATAAATATAGGGGCGCCAATGGCCGGGGACAGGAATCGAGAAAACAGGCTCTTTGGTTTGGCGACTGAGTACTTCGATGGCTGTTTCACGTGCGTAGAAGATATACTTTTTGGATACCTTCACCCGATCGGCCTCATCGACGCTTGCTTCTTGGGTGTTTGTCGGCTGGTTGTGGGTTGGGTTAGCGTCTTCTAAGTTGGGGAGTGTCACCGGCTCAATTGACGAAACAGGATTCACACCACACTGAAGTTGTTCAGCATAAAGGGCTTCATACTTCTGCTTTAAGTCTTTGTTTAGCAAAGTGTGATTAACAATTTCAGCGCAAGAGTTGAAAAAACGAATTTGTGGATTGATCTGTGGAGGTGCAATATCGAGATTGACGAGGCCTGATTGAGTCAATGGTTGAATCTCAGCTTCGGGGTTTTGGCAGTCGTCCTGATGAGGCGTGCAGGCAGCTATAATAAAAAATAACAAGATGAAAATAAGTCGCATCGTAAGTCTCCTTTGATGTTTTCAGTCTCGGTGAAGACTCGAAAAAAATCGAGATGACGACTGCTTGAATACAGACATTAATGTATTCGAGTTGAATACTTGCAAAGTGTCCTGGTTTGAGTCGTCGAAATTATGACGACTCAATGTTTTTATATTTTCTAAAAAGACCAACAATATTAATCTCTTAACGACAAGGGCTTAAATCGCTGTTCACAAAATCAACGATCGTATTAGTATGAAAAAGCTATTTATTTCAGATATTTACATAGCAACTAATAAGGAATATTTTTTGCACTTCTAATTCATAGAATTTTGGCAAAAGGCGCTTGCGGTGATTATTGAGTGCCAAAAATTGAATTCTTTGGGGGCAGTTATGAATTCGTTTTTCTATTTAACTTTTTTAGTCAGTCTATTTTATTCAGGCAGTGCTTTAGCGTTGTCTTGCAGTGACATCGTAACCGATGACTACCGACTACGTGATGCTACTTACATTTGTAACGACACTTTGGTTGTTCCGGAAGGAGTGACTTTACAGTCACGATCGTCAGAGCCCGATCGCAGAGGGCAAATTGTTGCAGGTGTTTCCTTTCCATCCAACAGTCCATTGATCCTTTTGCAGAGAGATTCGAGTTTGAAAAACGTGATTGTCAACGGAGCGTTTCGTCCGCGCATTCTTGTCCAAGTTCGTCCCGATACCAAGAATTCGATGGTCATCAACAGAGATGGTTTTGAAAATGATGTCTACGGAATGCAGATTACGAATAATTTAATAATAAATGCTTACAATGGATCAAGAAACTATCCTTTGCCTCAGATGAACGGAGACCAGCTTATTGATCTAGCGGGGATTTACATTAAAGCGGCGGGATCCCGAGGTTTAGTAAAGCGTATAAATATCGCTAACAATGTCATAAAAAATATCGGCTTTAAGTCATCAGGCAGTAACCAAGGAAAGGCCCATCCTTCCGAATGGCCAGCACGCGCTCATGCTATATGGATGAGGGGCGTCCTTGAAGTTCATATTCGGGGCAATACTCTTTCCCACACCTTGGGTGGAGGAGTCAATTTTGGTGGTTGTCGTGATGTTGTTGTCGAAGAAAACATCATTCGCCACACCGGTTTAGCGCGACTTTATGATGTCAATGCCGACTACGTATCAGATGGTATTACAGCGTACAAAAATAGATCTTCAATTTATGGTTGGATCTACTCTTATCGACGTCCAGAAAGATTTGTCATTGTCGGAAATGAGGTCACAAATAGCCATAATAATGGCATTCATGTTTCCGGCAACTCACTTATCATTGAGGACAACATCGTTCGTGGGCAACGATATCGAGGAATCTACTATGGGCATTGGAATGAAGGCGGCCGCATAACCGAAGATCCAATGAACAACACTTCGTTTAAGAACAATGACTCAACACAAGGGTTTTCGAGTCGGTCCGGCTATACGGCTCCTTTTTTCGTAAGACGGCCGCCGAGTGGAGCTCGTCGACTGTCTATAAGTAACAATCATGTGATTGATTAGACTTCAAAATCTCTATTCTTCGCCTGTGGTTGGCCGGTGTAATAAGCCGGTTCAGACCGCGGCGTTCCTTTTCGACTGATCGAAACTGCCGGTTCGGTGAAAGAATTGGAAACCATCTCAGATTTCCGATGGATTTGCCTCTGAAGTTAGCGATGGTCAGGAACACTTGGTCTTATTTTTGCTTTGTAGTAGAAGGTACTCAAACAATCACAGGATGTTTCTTAGGTGCGCAATCAAGTTATTATTACATTGCTGTCCATGTTTTTGACACAGGTCTGTTGGGCTCAGCTCACCTGTCGCGATATCTATGACTCCCGATCTCTCCAAGAAGTCCTGGTTAGTTACCCAAGTGCGCGCGGCGAGCGCGAGGCCTGGGAGCTGGAGCAGGTCGGTGAAATCTTCACCGGCTCTCGCATGGAGGCGGCGGGCGCTTGGCTTCGCAGTCGAGAGGGAACTTACCCTTTACTGATATTGCGCTCAGGAGAACTATTGATCTCAAACCGTCTGCCGGATCATTCCATCGCTGAGGGAGAAGCCTATTTGGCCACTCACCGCGGCCTTGCAAATCATTATAGATCTGAAATGGGCCGTGAGCCTGATATTATTTTCGCCGGTGAAATACGAGTCACTTTGGGGAAAGTTCGTTCCCTTATCGACATGTCTGGAGCTTACCATTTCCGTTTAAGTGATTTATTTGTAGGAGCCAATGATGCAGCCTTGATTCTTGAAAATTCGGTGCGACTCGAGTTCGCTTCGCAGTTTTTAAAAGACAATGGACTGCTTGAAGCACAAACTGCGATTGCGAATTTTTGGCAACGCAATTATCAAATCGAGCCGGCTCGCCGAGGCAACGGTCATGTTTTGGCAAAAGACGCCGCACGTTTTGAGTTGCGCTGTTTTGCAAATCCAAGCTGTTGGCAGCAGTTTCAGAGAGTGGAACAATTTTTGA
>CAXRIX010000074.1:0-38537 GCA_964230555.1 Bdellovibrionales bacterium | reverse complement strand
AACAAAATTAAGCCACCAAGAAGCCGCGTCCAGTGTGTTTGATCAACCGCGAAGCCAGCGAATGCCAGCCAGTCTTTCACCGGAGCCCGAATCTTCTGGTTTTGATGAAAATGAGCAGGAAAATAATTCACCCTCGTTGACAAATCCCTAGTCCTCCCCGAAGAATCCCTCTATGGGATCTCCGGTTTACTTTACATTGCATATCAAAGGCGTGCCCGTCGCAGACGAGGACTTAGTCACTCACAACCTTTTTGAGGCCGGCGCCGGTGGGGTGCAAGAAAACCTGACCTTCACTCAGCAAGAAAGAAATTACTTACCCAAAGTCATTGAAGCTGAAATCAAAAACCTGATTGCCTATTTCGAAGAGCCGCCGTCTTTAAAATGGTTGGAGTCTTTTCAAGTGGAGTATCCCCATATTCAGGTGCAGGTGGAAGAGCATGAAACTGTCGATTGGTTGCAAAATTGGAAAGACCAGTGGAAGCCTTTTGAACTGATCAAAGATGTTTGGATTGTTCCCGATTGGCATAAAGACAGTTTTCATCCTGAAAAAGGCCATCGAATTTTGATTGAGCCGGGAATGGCGTTTGGAACCGGCACCCATGCCACCACCCAATTGGCGGCCCAGTTGATCAACCAAATCCAAAACCAGGTGAGCGTGACTTCACTTGTCGATGTGGGAACAGGATCAGGAATTCTTTCTTTGTTGGCTCACCATTTGGATGTTGAAAAAATTTATGCTTACGATAACGACCCTGAATCAAAACGGGTTTTTCAAGAAAACATCGAAAAGAATCAAGCCACTCGAGCCAAATGGTGCGAGCCTTGGGCGCAAGAGCTCAAAGGTCAAATGGATTTGACGGTGGCTAACATTATCGACGGTGTCCTTTTGAATTTAAAATCAGAATTTCAAAAAGTGAACAGTCCCTATTATATTTTCACCGGCATTTTGGCCGAACGAGAAACCGCCTTCTTGCAAGAGATGACCGAAAACTGGTCTTTGCAAATTCTAACTCGCTTAGAAAAAGACGAGTGGGTGGGCTTTTTAATGAAGCAGGACCTATGAGGCGCTACTGGATTCCAAGCTCGGCCCTGCAAGATTCTCAGGTGGTTTTAGAAGACGATGTGTTTCACCACATTTGCAATGTTTGTCGGCAAGGTGAGGGCAACAAGTTTGAAGTCATTTGCCAGAATAAGGCCTTCTTTGTTGAGATTGTTGAGCTGAAGAAAAAGCAAGCCGTGGCGAAGATCCTTGAGGAAAGGCAAATCCCGCAACTTCCCAAACCCCATATCCATTTGGCGTTGTCGCTGCCAAAGTTTCAAACTGTCGATCGAGTGGTCGAGAAAATGGTGGAGCTGGGGGTTTCAGAAGTGCACCTATTCTCCTCTGACTTCAGTTTTCTAAAGCCTAAAGCGGGTGAATTAGACAAAAAGCAAAAGCGTTGGCAAAAAATCATTCAAGGAGCCACTCAGCAGACGGGCCGGGGTGAGATGATGAAATTAACCGAAGTCACTCCTTTGCGGGTCTTATTAGAGACGCATTTCCCCGATCCAGGGAAATGGCCTCTGCTGGCCTACGAGGGTGAGGGCGGAGAGAAAATATCAACTCAGCTCGCATCAGCTCCTGAAGGCATCGAAGAAGTCTGGATTTTTGTCGGGAGTGAAGGTGGTTTTTCACCCAAAGATTTAGAAATATTTAGGGATTATAACCTTTTACCAGTATCGCTTGGAGATCAGGTCCTGCGGGTTGAAACGGCTTGCGTGACACTGGTGGGCATTCTAAAGTATAGTCTAGGGCAACTGTGAAAGATCCTTTATTCTCGACCAGGGCGCGATCAAGCCAAGGAATATTAAACAGTTAAGGAGTGGCAGATGGATTTGGAAAATTTTGAATTTCGACCTCTAACAAAAGGTCTTGGTTTTGATAAAACCACTGAAAATTCAGAAAGAAAGCAATCGCGAGCGATTCCTGTCCCCAGCCCAAAAGAGGACGTCTTAAAAGACACTCAGTTTGAAATGCCAGAAAAAGAATTCGTCAAACCCAACGATACACCTGTGAGTCGATCACTAAAGAAAATGCTCGATTCCCTACCGCCTTCAGTTGATTTTAAAGAGGATAAGAAACGAGAGCAGCGTTTGGTTGGACCCACCATGGCTAAGCCAGAGATCAAAACTCCGGTTTACCGTCCCGTCCTTGATGAAGTGACGCCCGAGATTGCCAAAGAAACCAATTTTGATGTGACCTTGAACAACAGTTTGTCGCAAGCGTTTCCAAAAGCGGATGTGAACAAAAAGTTTTATCACCAAATGGTGACTCCAGTTCAGCAGTTTCAAGAGATTCCCATGAGTGCCGCTTCAGCGATTATTGATTTTGCCGTGATTCTTGGGTTGGCTTCCCTTTTTGTGGTCAGCTTGGTGGCGCTGACCCAAGTGGACATTATCATGATGCTCACCAACAGCCAGTTGAGTCTGCGAACCATGATTGAACTTGGAGCCCTTTATATAGGTGTGGCTCTGTTTTATTTTATGTTAGCGCGTGGTCTTTTTGGTAGCACCTTGGGTGACTGGGCTTTTGATGTTCAGTTGGGAACAGAAAAGGAACGCAATCATATCATGTACCCGTTTCAAGTCTTGTTTCGCACCTTCGTTATTATGGCGACTGGAGTGATCATTGTACCATTGGTGTCTTTTGGTTTTGGTAAAGACATCGCCTATTACTTTTCAGGCCTCAAGCTGTTTAGTCGTCAGTACTGATTTATGTATTTTAAAGATTTTCAAAAACTAAAAACGGCTATTGCCGAAGATCGCAAAAATAAAAAGCTGGTTTTTACCAATGGCTGCTTTGATATTTTACATGTGGGTCATGTGCGCTACCTGCAAGAGGCTCAAAGCTGTGGCGATCTTTTGGTTGTGGCGCTGAATACCGACCGCAGTGTTCGTCAGCTGAAAGGACCAGAGCGTCCTATTCAAAACCAAGACGATCGCGCCGAAATTCTGGCCGCCCTTGGTTGTGTGCAGTACACGTTTTTATTTGATGAAGAAACACCCGAGCGAGTGATCAAAGAGCTGAATCCCGATGTCCTTGTCAAAGGAGGCGATTGGAAGATTCCCCAAATCGTTGGCAGTGATTATGTGCTGGCTCAGGGTGGGGAAGTGAAGTCTTTAAAGTTTGTCGAAGGACGATCGACCACCAATGTGGTTGAAAAAATGCGTTCCAATTAAAACAGAAATCCCATTTTTAAAGAGTAAACACTGGTAACGTACCGGTTTAAAGACACGCCAATAAAAAACGGCTCGAAATTGTATGTCGAGCCAAACATAAAATGGGAACTCTCGGCACTTTGATTCTCCGATTGAGTGGAAGCGGTTAAGCCATTGGCTCCTCCAGCAAAGTCGCCACTGGAGTTCACGTAGCCACCACCTAAAAAGAAGGAAAACTGCGACAATGTCATGCCCATAAGAAGGTCCGCTCCTAGATTGCGGGTGCTCAGCTTTTGCTTGATAGTGGCTGTGTCGGCGTTAAACACCAGTGAGAAGTTGATCGGTAAGAACAAGGCCTGGTAAAAGCCCCAGCGCACACTGGCGCCAAATTTAGCGACCTCGATGGTTTTACTGGGAGGAACGATGTGAAAATAGACATCGCTGTTATTGTAAATGCCCTTGCCGACAGTGATGGTCGGAAAATACAGGTTGGCCTTCTGATCAGTGGTCGCCCCCAGTTGCGAAAGATCGGAGGTTTCGATGGTGTCCAAGCCAACACTGACCTCAAGTCCACTGTACCCACCCAGGGGATAGGCATTGGATAAAAATTTCGAGTTGGATCCCAGGCCGACAACCTCCATGACCCTTTTTTGGTCATCTCGGGTGAGGTCACTGGGAAGTTCAAGGCCCCAAGTCATTGAAATAAGAAAAGTCAGAATCGCCAACACAGGACTATTATGACAAGCCCCTTAAGATTCGTCATCCTTGAAAACTTGCGAAGCAGGATATAAAACCATCGGGCACTCATCATTTTGTAATGGCCCGATAAAGTGGCGAATCCAAGTCGTGGCTGAAGTCGATGGGTGAAAAGGAGTCCAAATGAAGGTTTTGGTTGTGGGTAAAGGTGGAAGAGAGCACGCACTGGCGAAAGCTATTGCCGAGAGCCCCAGTGTCGAAGCGGTTTATGCCGTACCGGGAAGCGCTGGCATGGAGCCACAAATCAAAGCCTGTGGAGGCGCTGAGACCTTTGCTGACGTCAAGAAGGTCTACGACGAGTTTGGGCTGGATTGCGTTGTCATCGGGCCTGAGGGGCCTCTGGTCGACGGTCTTTCGGATCAATTGCGAGCCGAAGGGGTTTTAGTCTTTGGACCCGATCAAAAAGGCGCTCAGCTTGAGGGCAGTAAAATCATTTCGAAAAAGTTTATGGAGAAATACAACATTCCCACCGCAGCCTTCACCGAAGTGGCCTCTATGGATGATGTGATTCAGGCCGTGGGAGATTTTACGCCGCCTTATGTGTTGAAAGCCGATGGCTTGGCTGCCGGCAAAGGTGTGTTTATTTGTAAAACCGAAGAGGAGTTAAAGCAGGCCGCTGATGATCTTTTCAAGAAAAAAATCTTGGGAGCGGCGGGGGATAAAGCTCTGTTAGAACAATTTCAGCCGGGCTACGAATTAAGCTTTTTTATTCTAACCAACGGTGAGGACTATGTGCCGTTGCCGATGGCCCAAGACCACAAGAGATTGCTTGATGGCGATGAAGGACCCAACACCGGTGGCATGGGGACCGTGGCACCAATGACCATTGCCGACAGTGATTACCAAAAGATCATCAAGCAGGTTGTGGAGCCCACCGTTAAGGGGCTTAAGGAAGAAGGCTTCACTTACCGAGGGGTGGTTTTTATCGGCATCATGATGACCGATCAGGGGCCGCAAGTTTTAGAATACAACATTCGCTTTGGCGACCCTGAAACCCAAGTCCTGATGCCCTTGTTGGACGGCGATTGGGGGCAAGCTTTTCAAACCATTGCCAAGGGAGAGGTTCCCAAGTTGCAATGGAAAAACGCGGCGGCGGCTTGCGTGGTGTTGGCGGCGGAAGGCTATCCCAGTCAACCCCGAAAAGGCGTGGTCATTGAAGGCGAGCTTGCTGGTGGCGACGACGCTTACTTTCTTCATGCGGGCACTAAAAAAGAGGGCAACCAATGGATCGTCAATGGTGGGCGAGTGTTAAATGCCATTGGCCTAGGCGCGGATTTGTCTCAGGCGATTGCTAACTCTTACCAACAAGCCGATAAAGCGCAGTGGCCAAATCGTCAGATGCGAAAAGATATTGGTAAGAAATACTCTTAGGATCGTTTTAGATATTAAAAAGGACAGCTTTAAATTGAATTACCAAGACACTTGGTACTGAAGAAGTTGTCGGGACTGTTGGCGATCATTTAAGTGCGATAGAACCATTTTTGAATTGCCTGACAGTTTTTCCTCTAAAGAGACTTGAAAGGTGTTGTTCGAGGCTTGGTACTCAATTTTCGAATCAATCAAACCCGAATAGGTAATTTTCGCTAAACCTTTTAAAGCCTGCACATCAAAGTTTACTTTGTGTTCGATTTCTTCACTGGGATTAGCATTGTTGTCTTGCTTGATGGCAATGTCCACTTTTGTCGATGACTCCACTTGCTTGGCGGTCTTCATCAAAAAACTATTGGCAATGATATCAGATTGCATGATTTTGTTGGCCGTGTTTTGTAAAATTCGTCCGACGACAGATTGGCTGGATTCGTTTTCTTGAAAATTTGTCGGTACAATTTCAGCCACATCTTCGTGAGTTAAAAGAGGCTCTTGACGAATCATCACTCGTTTATCAATTTTAAATTCCTTGCGGGTTTTCACATTTTGGTCGGCGCGAAACGCCTTGGCGCGCAAAGCATTGTTGGCCCAGCACGGATGGCTGAGTGTGAAAAGGGTTGCAATGATTAGTAGTTTTTTTAAATTCATCTGTGTCCTCTTACCCTTTATAGGAGCAAGAAATAGGCCGTCCTTCCCCCTCTCAATTGGTTTTAAGGCCGCCAAAACAGTCAGAAGTTTGACAGCTGTCAGTTGCGCCGAAAATTGCCTAAAAAGTTGTCTCATAATGAAACAATCGGAGATAAATCCGCAAAACTTAAAAGAAATTCGCCGTCTTTGAGACATCGACTGTGTCTAGGCTTTCGACAGGTCTGCCTGGGCTCTTGACAGGTTGGCTATTTCTCAAGCAATATCGGCTATCTATGCAACATTGGATTTTTGATTTTGATGGCACTCTGGTGGATTCCGACGGGATCTTCTACAAAGCACTAGGCTATGCTTTGCAGCCCTTTCAGGTTTCTGTGGGGGACAATTTCATGGAGGAGATCCGCCACAAACACCCCCATCGAATATTTGAAGATCTTCTTTCTCACGAGCAAGCCGAACTGGCGATGCAGCGGATGCGAGAGATTGGCAGTGAGCTGAGTGAAACCATCCGTCCATTCGAGGGTATTGATCGAGTCTTAGAGACTCTTGAAAAACACAAAGTCTCGCTGTCAATATGGACAGGAAGAGACAAAGACTCCACCCAAAGAATTTTAAATAAAACAAAGTTGGATGGTTTTTTCGAAAGAATCATCAGTGGTACTTGTGTGCCCACCAACAAGCCCAGCCACGATGGTCTTTTGGAACTGTTGAATCATCATAAGTCCGAACCGGACACCATGGTCATGATTGGTGATCATCATCATGACATCGAACCAGCCAATGCGCTGGGCTTAGTGTCGGTGCATGCCCAGTGGAAAAAGATCCCCCATGCTTTGCCTGAAAAAATAAAGCCGAACTTTTCGTTCGGCTCTCTGTCTGATTTTCATGATTGGATTGTTTTGCAATTAAAAAGTTCTAAATAGAAGCCATGGCCTCTTGTTTGAGACCCTTCTTTTTAATTTTTTCAACAAGAGTTGTTCTGTTTAAACGCAATAAAATCGCGGCTTGATTTCGGTTCCAGCCGGTTTTATTGAGGGCGTTCATTATCAGTTGGTTCTCGTAGGCCGCAATCGCCGAGTTGAAATCAATACCATTCTCCGGGATATCGACTGGAAGGTTATTGAGTAGAACATCGGACTGATTGTCATCAAAGTATTGAGGAATGTCTGAGATTTCCACCATGCCTTCTTTGCGAAGAATGCTGACTCGTTCAATAAAGTTTTCCAACTCACGAATGTTTCCGGGCCAGGAGTACTGTGACAGCTTATCGAGGGCCATCGGATGAATCCCATTAATATTGATACCTTTGTGTTTATTAAATTTGTTAATAAAGTGTTCTAACAAAAGTGGGATGTCATCTTTGCGTTCACGTAAAGCCGGAATTTTCATTGGGATAACGTTCAAGCGATAAAATAAGTCTTCACGAAAACGCCCTTCTTTAACGGCCTTTGATAGATCGACGTTGGTGGCCGCAACAATGCGCACATCGGATTCAATGGTTTTAGCACTACCCACAGGTTCAAATCGTTTTTCCTGAAGAACTCGTAAAAGTTTAACCTGAAGGTTTGGACTCAGGTCACCGATCTCGTCGAGAAACAGTGTTCCTTTGTTGGCGAGTTCAAAGCGGCCTTGTCGGTTGCTGATCGCACCAGTAAACGCGCCTTTAACATGTCCGAACAATTCACTTTCTAAAAGTTCACTGGGGATGGCGCCACAGTTGATGGGTACAAAGGCCTTTTCACTTCGTGTGGAGTTGTAGTGGATGGCTTTGGCGATCAGTTCTTTACCCGTCCCACTCTCTCCGGTGACTAATATGGTTGAGTCCGTGTCGGCGACTTTTTCAATCATGTTTAAAACATTCTGAATGGGCTGTGATTGACCGATGATATTGTCAAAGCGATATTTGCTTTGTAACTGATTTTTAAGTTCAGAGTTTTCGTAAACAAGCTTTTTGTGAGACATGGCTTTTTCAGCAATCGACACCAGCTCTTCAATATTAAAAGGCTTGGTCATAAAATGAAAGGCGCCTTTTTTGGTGGCCTTCACAGCAACATCAATACTGGCAAAGCCTGTTAAAACGATCACAGGAATATTGTTATACTTTTGTTTCAAAGTCGAAAGAAGTTCGATGCCATCACCATCGGGAAGTTTGACATCAACAATGGCAAGTTCCAGTTCGGAATTAGCTGTGATTACGGACTCGGCTTCACGAATATTACCGGTGGTTATTACCTGATAGTTTCTTCGTGAAAAAATTCGAAAGAGGGCCGCTCTTAAGGTTTGCTCATCATCGACAACAAGAATTTTCGCTTGGCTCATGGGGTTTCCTTCCTTGGATTCTAGTGGGGCTCTCTCTTCTTGAAAAAGCATTGTCACTGTTGATTTCAGGTTAGGGAAACATTTTGACAGTGTCAAATTTTTGAAGTCAAAAAACCGATGGACCAGACTGCACTTCAGACTTGAAAAAGCCGACTTTGACGTGCAAATTTTTGTCTTTATCGGTACTTACCTCGATGGTCCCGTTATGCTCCTTAACTATTTGTAAGGCCAGGGTTAAACCAAGACCAGAGTTGGTTTCAGGGTCTTTAGTCGTATACAAGGGGTCAAAAATCTTGGGAAGAATCTGTTTGTTGACACCTCCACCATTGTCAGTGATTTCCACGAAATGGGCCTCAGCGGTTTCTCTCAGAGCGATTTGAATTAGACCTTTGAAGTGTTTGTCTTCGCGTCTTCTTTCGACCAATGCCTCTTGAGAGTTTTGTAAGATATTGCGAAAGGCATGAGTCAGTAAGTTGAAACGTCCTTGCATAAAGGCTTGCGGCTGGTCGCGATCAAAGTTGATTCTGATTCCAATAGAGCGTGTTTTAAGTTCGGTGATTTTTATAGACTGTTCAATCACTTCCACCAAATTGACTTCTTCGACTTCGGAATTAAAAGATTTCCGAGCAAAGCCAAGAAGATTCTTAACAATATTTTTACATTTGATGATGCCTTTTTCGATTTCAAGAATGTCTTCGTAAAAGTCTTCATTGCCCTCAAGGTCCATCTTAATCAGTTGCACGAAATTGAGCATACCGCCGATCGGGTTATTCAGCTCATGGGCGATGCTGCTGCTGATCGTACCGAGCTCCGCCATTTTTGCGGATTCAATGACCTGCCGTTGTAAGTTCAGGTCCTGGGTGACGTCGCGATACATTTGAAAGTAGAGGCCTTTTCCTAAGCTACCAAGGTTGTTGCTGTAAACGTCATAAACCTCGGAGCTACTGGTTTGGGATGGGTTGCGAATTTGAAAGACCTGACCGCGCTGGCACTCCTCGCACGGTCGGTCACGTCCAAATAAAGCCTCGTAGCACTTTTTCCCAAGGTGATCTTGAAAGCGACGTGCCCCGGTCTTTTTTAAAAACCCTTTGTTGATCCGTTGAATGTTGTAATCCTTGTCAGTCAGGCAGATCGGATCCGAGATCGCATCAAAGGTGGCCTCCCACTGACTCTTTAATTCCTGACTGTTCAGGTATTGAATGGTTCGAACCATTGAGAGTGAAACAGCCTCGGCGGCTTGATTCAGAAAGCGTTTTTCTTGCGAGGAAAATGCCGACTCGTCGTCACGAAAGAAAAAGATCTCACCAAACTCTTGGCCACCACTTTTCAGTTTGGCTTTATAAAATTTTCCCATTTCCTTGAGCTGACCAAAGTTGGATTGGGAAGGGCGGCGAATGTGAACGCCGGTCACACCGAAACGCTTTTTAAGAGCAAATGCGACTCCATGTTCAATCTCTCGAATCGACGAAGTTTGGTAAATCTGCATTAAGGTGGTTTTTAAAACCTGCAATCTTTTTTCAGCGTTGATGTTTTTATGTTTGGATTGCTCCAATTGGCTTTGCCGTTCTTCGACTTTGTCTTCAAGTGCGGTGGTCAAGCGTTTCAGCTCATCATTTTGTTGGTTGACCATCTCAATTAAGTTTTTTCCTTGCTCCAATTCATAGTAAAGGCTGAAGCATTCTTGAAAAACTTTTTGAAAATCCATTTCCTTTTGAAAGGGTAGGGTGCGCGCTGGGTGGATTAAATTGTGAATTTCAATCAGCTGCTCCGAGGTCAGCTCGTCGTATAAAACGATAAAGCGTTTGTTAGGATTTTTTCGCTTTTCTTTGAGCAGGAGACTGAGCAGATTTTGGTAGTTGCCAGGGCGGCAATGGGCCCCCAAAACCGAGGGGCTTGAAGCCTGCAAATAGGACTCAGACTCCCGCAGCGGGATGGTGTCGATTCCCGACTCTGAAAGGTCGATGTCAGCATCAGAAATCAAGGCGGCATTGGCTGAAATCATTGAATTATTCTCCTTTTTATAGGCTGTCATAAGGGCTGTGCTTTTTCAACAACAGATGGACCTCCTTAAGGGGTGCGGGTTGCATTTTGACGGGTCTGACAGTAGATTGGCCTGTTTCAGAGATAGGAGTTATTTATGGCCTCACTTTCTACTATTGTACTCGCCGCTGGCAAGGGCACTCGAATGAATTCGCCTCTTCCAAAGGTCCTGCATCCTGTGGCTGGTGATCCCATGATCAATCGGGTTTTGCAGGCGGTAAGAGGCTGTGGAGCCGATGAGATTCGAGTCGTCGTCGGTTACGGCGAAAAGCTCCTGCGCCAACTGTTGGAGCCCCAGGGCGTTGTCTGCTGCAAACAAAAAGAGCAAAAGGGAACAGCTGATGCCGGTCGATCGGCGGACCCCTCCAGTCTTGGCGATCACATTTTAATCATCAACGGCGATCATCCCTTGGTGTCAGCCAAGCGCTTGAAAGAGGCCTACGGACAGTTTGTGGAGTCGAAGTCAGCCCTGATGGTCCTGACGGCCGAACTTGAAAACCCAGCAAGCTTTGGAAGAATCGTGCGACACAACGATCAACTGAAAGCCATCGTCGAAGTCAAAGATGCCTCGGCTGACACTAAAAAAATCAAAGAGGTGAATACGGGAATTTACTTTGTCACGCGCGAGGCTCTTGAAGAGTACCTTCCACAAATTCACCCCAACAATCAGCAGGGTGAATTTTATATCACCGATATGGTTTCCTTGTGCATCGAAGCCGGTGAAAAAGTGCAGGCCTTAAAAACCGACCCTTCGGTGGCCTTTGGTGTGAACACCCAAAAAGAATTGGCGCTGGCAACCAAGGCGTTGTTTCGCGAAAAGTGTTTTCAGCTTATGGAAGAAGGGGTGATGATCATCGACCCAGAAAGCACCTACATCGAAGCCGAGGTGCAAATCGGTTCGGGAACAATTGTCTACCCCGGATCATACCTCAAAGGAAAAACTCAAATTGAATCCTTCTGTGTTATTGAGCCCAACTGTTTTATTCAAGACTCACAGGTGGGGCAGAGCTCTCAGATCCGTGCGGGTTCTTATTTGGAAAAAGCCAAGGTGGGGAAGCAAGTCATGGTTGGGCCTTACGCTCGCTTGCGACCGCAAACTGAAATTGGTGACGAAGCCAAAGTCGGCAACTTTGTGGAAATGAAAAAAGTGAAGTTTGGAGCCAAGTCCAAGGCCAATCATCTGGCCTACCTGGGTGACGCCGAAGTGGGAGAAGGAAGCAACATTGGTTGCGGGGTGATTACCTGTAACTATGCGGCCGACAAGAAAAAGTACTTCACCAAAATTGGTAACAATGTTTTTGTAGGCAGTGATTCGCAAATGGTCGCACCGGTCGAAATTGGCGACAACTCGATAGTGGCTTCTGGCTCAACCATTAACAAAAATGTACCCGAGGAGGCTTTAGCTATCGGCCGCACTCGTCAGGTTAACAAAGAAGGCTATGCTAAAAAGTTTAGAGGTGACTCCTAATGTGTGGAATCGTGGGTTATTTTGGACCGAAGTCGCCAAAGAACATTCTTTTGAATGGTTTAAAAAAATTAGAGTACCGAGGTTATGACAGTGCCGGAGTGGCGATTCGCAATGGTGATGAATTCGCGGTTTACCGCGCCGCTGGAAAGTTGTCGGCCCTTGAAGACAAAATAAAGAATGTCGAATTTAAGGGATCGATTGGAATTGGTCACACCCGCTGGGCGACGCACGGTCTGCCAACTGAAAACAACGCCCATCCCCATAAAGTCACGGGTGTCAGCCTGGTGCAAAATGGAATTATCGAAAACTATTCAGAACTGAAAAGAGAGTTGATCCGCAACGGCGCTGTATTCACTTCAGAGACCGACACCGAGGTTGTGACCCATTTAATTTCACAAGAGTTAGCGAACAGTGCCGATTTGTTGTCGGCCGTTCAAAGTGTGATCCCTAAGTTGCGTGGGGCCTATGCGATTTTGGTTGTCAGTGAAGCTGAGCCCGATACCATCGTTGCCTTTAAAGCCGGACCGCCCTTGATTTTAGGTCGAGGTGATGACGAAATCTTTCTTGCCAGTGACGTACAAGCTTTTGTCGAAGAGACCAATAAAGTCGTTTATCTTGATGATCATGAAATCGTTAAAGTTAAAGCCACCGATTACCAGATCTTTGATCTTCAGGGGCGTAAAGTTGAAAAAACTTTTGAACCCGTGGATGTCTCAGTCGCCACCTCTGATAAAAAAGGCTTTAAGCATTATATGCTTAAGGAAATGTTTGAGCAGCCTCGAGCTGTGGCCAATGCTTTGAATCCGTATTTGAATGTTGAAACCAAAAGCATTGAGTTTGATAACTTGGGACTTGATGGTCAACCGACGCCAGAGGCCCACTTAGAATCCATGCTGAATGCTGATCGGATTTACATCATTGCCTGTGGAACCAGTTACTATGCAGGTCTTTATGCAAAGTATTTGATTGAACAGATGGCAAAAATTCCTGTGGACGTTGATGTCGCTAGTGAGTTCCGCTACCGTGATCCGGTTCTGGATAAAAAGTCTTTTGCATTGTTTATTTCACAAAGTGGAGAGACGGCCGACACCCTGGCGGCCCTGCGCCTGGCCAAAGACAATGGCTTGCCGACGATGAGTCTTTGTAACACTCGACGCTCGACAATTGATCGTGAAGCCGATCTGCATCTTTATATGAATTCTGGAGTTGAAATTGGTGTCGCCAGTACCAAGGCTTTCTTAAGTACCTTGGCTGTCCTTAACACTCTTTCAACTTTTCTTGCTGAGAAACGCAACCATATTACATCCGACGAGCGCGTTCACTTGGTCGAGGCCCTGCTGTCTTTGCCGAGTTTGATGGAAGGAGTTTTGTCGTATGACTCCTGGTTCAATCAAGCCTCTGAGACCCTGAAAGACTATCGTGGCTTTTTGTACTTGGGGCGTGGTCATAATTATCCGATCTCTCTTGAAGGGGCCTTAAAAATGAAAGAGCTGGCCTATCTTCATGCCGAAGGTTACGCCGCAGGAGAAATGAAGCATGGTCCGCTGGCGCTGATCGATAATAAAATGGTCATCGTTGTTATTTGCCCAAGAGACAAGTATTACGAAAAAACGATTAGCAATTTAGAAGAAGCCAAAGCTCGTGGAGGCGTGATTATCTCCATCGGAACGGGGCAGGACCCGGAGTTGGAAAGCATCAGTGAGCACTATCTTTCAATACCAGAAAGCCACTGGATGCTGAGTGGATTGTTATCCGTGATACCTGTGCAGCTTTTAGCTTATCATGTCGCCGATCGGTTGGGGCATGATGTGGATCAACCAAGAAACTTGGCAAAGTCCGTCACCGTCGAATAAAATATTTGTTATTGCTTCATAATAAAAAAGGCGACTGAAGCCAGTCGCCTTTTCGTATTTTTCTTCGATCTATTTTTCCTTAGAAAAGGTTTGGTAGTACTACGAGTGACTCACCACCAAAATATGACACTGTCGTATCTTGCGTCCAAGGGTTGAAGGTCACGTAAGAAACGCTGGTCATAAAAGGAACGGCGATTTCACAAGTCATGGCTTGGTAGTCAATCACTTCAATGGTTTCTTTTATTCCATCAACAGGTGTTTTGTCTTTCTCACCAACATAAGTGACAGCGCCACAGGAGTCGACAGATCGAGAGATCAGTTTGACTTCGATCTGGTGATACTCAAGCATAACGGCCGGACAAACCATTGTTGGATCACAGTCGGGCTGTGACATCAAAGTTAATGTCATTGTTTCGTCAGTCAGATTGATGGCGACAGAACCTTGATCGATATAGCCAAGCCACTGCTGATTGACTTCGAAATCAACAAGAGTTGAAACGATGACTTTTTCAGAGTTTTCAACAGACTGATGAGCCCAAGCTGTTGTCGAAAAAGTTGCGAATACGGTTATTAATACTAAAAGGTTTTTCATTATCTCCCCCGAGTTAATTGGTTTAAGGCCGAAGCCGTTTGATGGCTGTGTTGTAGGGGAGTTGAAATGAAAAGGGAAATTATTGTTTTGACAGAAAGTTTATTAATCTGTCTAATGAGTCAATTAAAAGAACATTAGTATTATTGAAGTTATTTCATGCTCTTCAAATGGTCGGCCATGCTGACCACAAACGGCTGACTTTGATAGGGAAATTCCGTTTCTTGGGCCCAATTATTAAAGAAGTTTCGCGCCCTTTGTACAATAAGATCTCGCTTTTCACGTTTTTTGACCTTTTTATCGAGAGGGGGAAAGAGTCCTAAATTAATGTTGGTGGGCTGAAAGGTTTCTTTCCGTTCCGCTGTTAGCGCCCCGTACAAAGCGCCCATGGCGGTTTCAGGAGGAGGTGGCAAAAACTTTTTGGCCTGTAGTTTATTGTGAATCATATGGGCGCAAAGCAGGCCGACACAGGTGCTTTCAAAATAACCTTCAACGCCAGTGATTTGGCCGGCAAAAAACAGGTCGGGATCGTTCACGCTGGCCAAGTTTTCGGTTAGCTTCTGAGTCGGATTGATATAGAGGTTGCGATGAATGCTACCGAGTTTAAAAAAGTTGGCATTCTCTAATCCAGGAATCATTTGGATGATGCGTTTTTGTTCACCGTATTTCATTTTAGTTTGAAAACCGACAAGATTATAGGATGTCCCGTTGCGGTTTTCTTTACGAAGCTGAACCACAGCATAGGGTTTTTGGTCACTATGGGGGTTGGTTAAACCTTTCGGAGAAAGTGGGCCGAAACGAATGGTTTCATCACCCCGACGAATCATCTCTTCAATAGGCATGCAGCCTTCAAAGAACGGCGTGTTTTTTTCAAACTCTTTGGTGTCGGTGACTTCCGCATTTTTAACTTCATTAATAAAATTATAATATTGCTCTTTGCTTAGCGGACAGTTGATATAATCGCCATCACCTTTGCCGTAACGATCGGCCACCCATGCGACACTCATATCAATGGTGTCGGCTTCAACAATGGGAGCTATGGCATCAAAGAAGTAAAGAAAGTCGTCACCAAAATGACTGAGCAACGATTGCGACAAAGAGGAACCTGTGAGGGGACCAGTAGCGATCAAAGCCGGGCGCGGAACATCGTCTAAACTTTTTATTTCTTGGTCAACACATTCAATTTTTGGATGCTGCTTGATTTTTTCAGTCACTCGCTTGGCGAACTGGTTACGATCAATTCCGAGAGCCTGCCCAGCGGGAACCCTTGCCATACCGGCCGACTCAAGGATGAGAGAGCCCATCTTTTCGGCCTCCCACTTAAGTTGTCCAGAAACGGCGTGGTGAGCGACACTACCGAACGAGTTCGAGCAAACCAGCTCGGCCAGGTCCCCCGTTTTATGGGCGGGAGTCATTGTTTTCGGTCTCATCTCGTAAAGGCGCACAGAGTGGCCCATTTCAGCGAGCTGGAACGCCGCTTCGGACCCCGCGAGGCCGCCGCCCACTACAGAAATTGTCTGATTGCCCGATACCATGCTATAAGCTCCCTATGTCTGATAAAAACAAAAAATTAGACTCAGTAGCCAACGTCCTACAGGGACTTTTTGAAAATAGCAAGTCGCCGCTATCAGAGGGCTTTCAACGCTATCGCCTGGAGCAACAGTGGGGGGAGGTGCTCGGTGGTCCGGTGGCTCAGTACACGCGACCTGTGGACTTTCAAGAAGGTCTTCTTACCATTGCCGTTAGCAATCCCTCTCTTTTGACCGAGCTGCAGTTTTTTCGGCAAGAAATTATTACCAAAGTAAACACCCACATCGGAAAAGTCTGGGTTAAAAAACTTCGCTTTGTTTCTGAGTGATTAAACCCGAACATCCTTTCCTCTCGACCTTTTGATGGGCAAAATCGATTCGTCCAGCGTCAAGGTCATGACTCCGACGCCATAATTTCTAGGTCCAGAATTGCCTGAGCGGCATTCTGTTCCATCTCCTTTGGCACTCTATGTGCTTTATATAGATGCGAAGGACTGGACTTCCAGCAGGAGACCTATGAAGGTATTGAAATTCTATTTCATTCTAACTTTGGTTTTAGTTTTTGGCTTCGGCCAAGATCTGAGTGCGGCCCCATCAGAAGCTAAACCGGCCGGTGAGATCGAAGCCCCGTTAGCAACGACCGCCTCTCCTGGCCCCGGTGTCGAAGCGAAGATCGAAAGAGTCGGTGGAATGACTCACTTCGAGTTTCATGGACAGAAAGAGTGGAAATACAACCTCGATAAGAAAGACAATATTCTTCATCTTGAGATCTCAAAGTTGAATGGCAAAAGTATTGAATCCTTTGAGGACTTTAAAAGTGTGTTGGTTAGCAAAGTTGAAATCGACAACGAACACCCCAACAAATCCAAGCTGGCGATTCACTTGAGCGACTCTCGGGTGCAAAGTTTTGATTACCTGACTCAAGACCCGAACAGTTTGATCGTCGACTTATTTGTCGAGAAAGACTCAATTTTAGTTGAACTTCGGGATAAAATGAAGGCCGAGGCCGTCGCTCAGGAGAAAAAGCAAGATGCCAAAAAGGTGGCTGCTGACAAGCCTCCCAAGGGCGATCGAAAGCCCGCCTTTGCTGAATTCTTTGTGGTCGATAAAGGCGATAAGCCTAAAAAAGACAAGACGCCGGAACCAGAAAAAGAGCTGTCGCTAACTCCTGATTATAAACTGTCGGATCTTTTTGATTTTGGCGGGATCACCAAATCTATATATAACCAAGAAGATTTGGAAGCTAAGGTTATCGAGGCCGAAGGCAATATATATCTGCGCTTTCCACTACTACGTTTGAAGAACCGTCATCTTCAGGAATTACAAAGCTTCCACCCTGAATATGAAATTCGCAAATCGTTTTCTGACGAAAACAAACAGGCTCGATTCCTTTTAAAACTCTTTAATCAAAGAAGTTTCGCATCGTTTATTAAGGCAAAAAAGGTGTTTAAGGATACTTTTCCGCAATCGAAATATGATGAGATCCTTAACTACGTTGAAGCAGACACATGGGTTGAACTTTGGAAAATGAACAAGAGGCCTGAGTATCTTTCAAAGGCTATGAATATATACCGGATGCTGATTGAGCGCTATCCGACCTCAAAAATTGCAGAGCGCACATTAATCAATGCCGGCCTATTGGCCCATGATGTGGGTGAGTACTTTATTGCCACCAAGATGCTTCGACGTTATCTAAAAAACTATCCTTATTCACCGTTCAATAATCATATAAAAATTTATCTAGCCGATTCTCTCGCCAATTTGAACAATTTTGACGGGGCTCGAAACGTATTTGATCAAGTGATTAAAGCCGATGAGCGCGGTACCGTTGCCGAGGCCACCTACCGCTTGGGTGATATTTACTTTTTAAAACAAAGTTTCCGTCGTGCTGAACGGTCTTACGATAAAGCACTAAAGAAATTCCCCAAGTATGCGGAACAATTTCCAAACGCTATTTTTAATAAAGCCGAGGCTCAGTTTAATTTGGCCGAATATCCTTCTTCTCTTGAGACTTATCGAGAGTTTTTTCAAAAATATCCATCTCACCCTTACAGTGCCTATGCTTTGACCCGTATTGGTGAGCTTATCAGCTTACTTGAAGATGACAAAAGGAAAGCTCAAGGTTTTTACAATGAAAGCTTCTTTCGTTTTCGCAATACCGTTGGTGGCACAATCGCTCGTATGCGAAGTTTAAGCCAGCGCTTTAAATACATGAAAGAGCAAGAACTGCAAAACTCAGTAGAAGAGATCCGAGATCGTGAGAAAGAGGTGGATCTGCATCAAGTTGATGAGTTTTCGTCTTTTATGATCTCAGATGGCTATTATGACCGCGGCGATTATCTTAAGGCTGCCAATACTTTAATTAACTATTTTCAGGTCAATCCGAAGCCAGTTAATATCAAAAAATTTGAAAAAAGAATTTCCCGCTCAATCGCTGGTGAGGTTCGCGAACTCCTTAAAAAAGGCGATGTGGTCGCGGCTTTAAAGATTATCGAAAGTCATCAAAAAAGCTGGCTCAGTAAATCGCGACGCGTGGATGTTCAGTATTTTCGAGCCAAGGCTTATGAAAAAATGAATCTTTATGAAGAAGCCCTGCAATCCTATGCTCGGGTCAAAAAACGAATGCAAAGTTTGCAGGGAACTAAAGAGGAAAAAGAGAGAAAAGTTTTCGAGTACTATCCGACGTTTGACGAAATTCATTTGCGTCAGGGTGTTTCGGAATATGCTTTAGGAAATAAAAAGAAGGCTTTGAACCTTTTAAATAAGATAAAGAATATCGGAGACTTGAATGCCGAGTCAAAAATAGATTTTCACATGACTCTGTCTCGTCTTTCTTTTGATGCGAAAAAATATGCCGACTCGTTAAAGACAATCAAATTGATTAATGAAAAAGACATCGCTGATCCCGAACAGAGAGAGAAATACAATGTCTTTCTGTCTGAGGTTTATGAAAAAAATGGCATGTACGACAAAGCCATCGCCCTTTTAGAAGATTTCTATAAAAACTTTAAAGGGGAACAGGACCAGGTCTATGTTTTATCGAGGCTATTTCAGCTTTATCGAAACAAAGGAATGAAAGATAAAGCTATCAATGTTGGACGGACCTTGATTAGCGATTACGACGCCAAATACAACTTAGATAAAGAGCGGTATTACTTAGGTGAGCTTTTATTTAATCAGAATAAGCAAAATGAAGCCGCTAAGGTATGGAAAGACTTAACTAAGAAATCAATGTGGTCAGAGCTTGCTAAGAACAAACAGGTGTCTGACGGTTGGAAGCAAAAAACTGAGAATAAGATTAACCGAATTCCAGCAATGGCAAAGTGAGGAAGAATCTATGGATGGATGGATAAAGAATATAAAAGATCCAGAAATGAACAAAGTGGTTGAGATGGCACAGAACATTGCCGTTCGTAAAGCAACCGTTTTGATTACCGGCGAAAGTGGTGTCGGTAAAGAATTGATGGCTCGGCTTATTCATGAGTCTTCGCATCGCAAAGACCATGCTTTTGTAGCCACCAACTGTGCGGCGGTTCCGGAAAATTTGTTAGAGAGCGAACTTTTTGGTTACGAAAAAGGTGCTTTCACCGGTGCCAACAACAGTAAGCCTGGAAAAGTCGAAATGGCCCACAAAGGCACCTTCCTGTTGGATGAAATCAGTGAAATGCCGTTGGCATTACAAGGCAAACTTCTACGAGTCTTGCAAGAGTCGGAAGTGGAACGTCTTGGCGGAACACAGGTTAAAAACTTAGATGTTCGCTTTATTTGCACAACCAATCGCAGCCTTGCCGATATGGTCAAGAAAGGTGAATTTCGCCAGGATCTGTTTTATCGATTGAATGTGATCCCTTTAAATATTCCACCCTTGCGTTCTCGCAAGAAGGATTTGAATGCCTTGGTTCATCACTTTTTAAATAAAGTAGCCGTTGACAATAAAATGAGAATTAAAGAGATCAGTGTTGAGGCTTTGCGAAAAATCCACAACTGGAACTGGCCAGGCAACGTTCGTGAATTGCAAAATGTGATTGAGCGTTCCTGTTTGATGAGTCATCAGGATTGTTTGCAGCCTGACGATATTCAGATTGAAACGACGCCGCTACAGCAAGAGGAAGTGTCGGACAACGGTTTGGTGAAAACCGGAATGACAATCCAAGAGGCTGAACGACGTTTGATTCTAAAAACCTTGGAATCGACCAATGAGAATCGCACGCAAGCAGCTAAGATTCTTGGTATCAGCATTCGCACATTGAGAAATAAGTTAAATGAATACAAATCCACTTCGAGAGCAAATCTTTAGGGGAGTTTATGGGTCAGATCTATGACAAAACCATTAAGGCACTTGCGACGTCGCTACAAATGCGTCAGCTCAGGCAGAATGTTATCAATGCCAACATTGCCAACGCTGAAACACCTGGCTACCGAGCCAAGAAAATGGATTTCGAAGCGGCCCTGTCGTCGGCGATCGATCGTGAGAATCTAGGTAAAATGCATGTAGAGCACAATGATCACTATTTAATGGGCCAGGGCGCCATTGGCCGTGTTCGTGCTGATATCTATGACAACCCTGAAATCGCCTACTCGAACGATGGCAACACGGTTGACTTAGAAAAAGAGATGGCCAAGCAAGTAGAGAACTCAATTATCTACAATGCAGCCACGCAATTGATAAATAAAAAACTAGCAGCACTCAAGTACGCTGCGTCTGATGGAGGGCGATAATGGACTTCATGACAGGACTAAGAGTTTCGAGTAGTGGAATGACGGCGCAAAGGCGTCGGATGAATGCAATTTCAAGCAACATCGCCAACATCAATACCACTCAGACTCCAGAAGGTGGACCATACCGACGTAAAAGTGTGCAACTTGAGGCAATGCCGGATGCTAAATCATTCGCTGATATGATGCTTTCGAACCCTGAGAAAAATGTTAATCGGGTGCAGGTTGTGGATGTGGTTTCGGATCGAAAAGCACCTCTATTAAAGTATGAACCGGATCACCCGGAAGCTGATGAAAACGGATACGTGGCTTACCCAAATATCAATCTAATGGTCGAGATGGCCGACATGATTCAAGCGACACGCGCCTATGAGGCCAACGTTTCGTCATTAAACGCGACTAAAGATATGGCACTAAAAGCCCTGGAGATTGGTCGATAAAAGAAGAAATACTGACAGAACTATTGTAGAATAAAGAAAAGAGCGAGGTTAGCCATGGACGGCTTAACAATTTCAACAGCAAAAGATTTGCTAGAAACAGGAAAAACGTTTTCCGAACAACGGACCCAACGTATCCAACCTGGTAAAGCTGAGGCCAGTGGCGCTTCCTTCGGGGACACCTTGGAAACAGCGATCGATAAAGTCAATACCTTACAGAAAACAGCAGACAAAGAAATGCAAGCGCTTGCTACAGGTGAGAAAACCAATATCTCTGAAGTCATGATTGCGGCAGAAAAGGCAGATATCGCACTGAAGTTGATGATGTCAGTGAGAAATAAAGTCATTGATGCCTATCAAGAAGTGATGAAGATGCAGGTTTAATAGAGGGGGCTCGAGTTGCAGGATTTTATTAATACATTCATGGCACAAATTAGGGACTTTTTTGGAGGCTTGACCCCCATTAAGCGAGTTTCCCTTATGGCAAGTGTGGGTGTCGGTTTGGCAGCGATAGCTACGATCATCACCATGAGCAGTGGTAGTGATTATGCGGTTCTTTTACCCAATGTTCCCAACGAGCAGATGGCGACCGTCTTGAATATTCTGCGAAGTAAAAATATTCCTTTTCGATTGAAAGACGACTCAGGAACAGTTCTAGTTCCGAAAACATACTTACACTCCAGCCAAATGACAATTATGTCAGAGGTGGGATCCGGAAGAATTGGTGGCGTCGGACTTGAGCTTTTTGATAAAAGTGATTTAGGTGCCTCCACCTACGAGCAGAAAATCAATTTCCAGCGAGCGCTGCAGGGGGAATTGGCGCGAGCGATTAATTCGCTTGATCCTGTGAACCGAACCAAAGTGATATTAGCACTTCCGAAGAAAAAAACCTTTTTTGATGAAGGCGCAAAACCTTCGGCCTCGGTTGTTGTTGAAATGCACACCGGACACAATTTAAATGAAGAGCAGGTGCGTGGTATCATCCACTTGGTCACTAATGCTGTGGAGGGCATGGAAGTGGGCAACGTTTCGGTTGTCGACTCAAGGGGTAAAGTTCTATCGAAGAAATATGACCCATCGATTGCCGGCTCAGCACAGCTGATGGATATTAAAAAGAAAGTCGATTCGCATTTTGAAGAAAGAATTGAGTCGATATTGGCTCGCGTGGTCGGAGAAGGCAAAGTCATTGCCCGAGTGAATACGACATTGAATCCGCAAAGAGTTTCAATGGTAAAAGAGGAAGTCGATCCTGATCGTACAGCGATTCGAAGTGTTCAAACCGAAGAAGAGACTTCAAACGGAAATCGAAGCAACCCGACGGGTGTGCCTGGTGCTCGTGCCAACATACCGGGTGCCGACGAGGCGGGCCGCGTGAACTTCAACCAAGATGTGGCTCGTGAAGTAAAAACAACCAATTTTGCGGTTCCAAAAACCGTTAAAAACATTGTGGAAAGTGCTGGTACTATCCAAAAAGTCAGTGTCGCCGTGATGGTCGATGGTGTGTATCAAAATATTACGGGTGAAGATGGTTCGGTTTCTAAAGAGTGGAATCCAAGAGACGAAGAGGATTTGCAGCGATTTGAAACACTTATCAAAAATGTTATTGGTTTTGATCAGACCAGAGGCGATTCTATAAGTATGGAATCCTTCCAATTTAAGGAAGAAAGTTTCGAGCAAGCCGACAAGCTCGTGAAGACTCTGCATCGTGAAAAACTGCTTCGCTTTATTGCCAGTTGGGCTCTTGCCGGATTTGGTTTGATTTTGATTTTCTTCTTGATGGTGAAACCGTTTGTACGCTGGGTCACCGACAGTTTTCATGATTCCATTGAAGATATGTTGCCGAAAACAATCGAAGAGCTGGAAGAGCTCCACGGAGTTGATTCGGCTCTTCCGGGTATGACTTCGGCGATGCCAATACTTGAAGAGCCGGTCGATCCGGAAAAGGCAGAGAGTGAAATTCTACGGGAGCGAATCATGGCGATTATGGATGAGGACGAAGAGAAAGCCTCAGGTGCCTTTAGCTTATGGTTAGTAAGGAGAGATTTCTAATGGCAAACGAACAAGCAATTAAATTACGAAAAATTTCAGACATCTCTTACGACAAACTACGTGGTTTTGAAAAAGCGGCCATTTTAGTCAACTACCTTGGGCCCGATGCTTCAAAAAAGTTATTGGCGAAAATGGATGACGCCGATATTCGTAAGCTTGTTGGGTTGATGCAAAAATTGCGTATTGTTCCCATTGAAGTCACAAAAAAAGTTTTAGAAGAATTTTATGATTTAATCAGTGAATCGGAAGACTACATCTTTTCAGACAAATCAGCCTCTAAAGAAACGATTATGGATGCCTTGGGTGAAGAGCGTGCACGTAGTATCCTAGGGCACTTGAACGCGGCGACCAATTCGACGCGAAGTCTTGAGAGTTTAGAACTTGTCGATGCCAAATCGTTGGCGAACTTTTTAATCAACGAACATCCTCAGACAGTTTCGGTTATTTTGGCGCATTTGGAGCCAGAGAAAAAAGGCGAGGTTCTTAAGCGTCTTCCCGAAACTTTACAGGCTGAAGTTGTTCTTAGAATGGCAAATTTAGACCACGTCGCTCCAGAATTAATCACTGAAGTGGATCGGGTACTGAAAGATGAATTGGCAAATATCGGAACCGTCGAACAATCTCAGCTCGGTGGAGTTCAAACGGTGGCTGAAATGCTTAACGTTATGGACAAAGGTGCAGAGAAAGCCATCATGTCTCGGGTTGAAGAGAAAGATCCTCTTCTTGCAGAGGAAATTCGCAAACTTATGTTCATCTTTGAAGATATTATCAAAATCGATGATCGTGGAATTCAAGCTCTTCTTAAAGAGATTCAAAACGACAAGTTATTGTTGGCTATGAAAACGGCGAATCAAGAGATTAAGGATAAAATCTTTAAAAATATCTCGAAACGAGCGGCTGATCTTCTTGCCGATGATTTGGCAACTATGGGGCCAGCACGTGTCTCCGATGTTGAATCGGCGCAAATGGAGATTGTTAATGTCGCTCGACGCCTAGAGGGTGAGGGTAAGATCATTATTGCTAGAGGTGGTGCAGAAGATGCCCTCGTCTAAGAATATCATTGCCAAAGAAAGTGCTGATCACGTTGCGATCAACTACAAGCCCAAAACCATCGACTCGCAAATGAGTGAGCAGGCTTTGGAGTATGTAAAAAACTACGAAACCCGTGGTGACTTTCGGGTCGATAAGGTGGTTGCGCAGTATGTTGGAATTGATGAGATAGAAAAAGAAAGTCAGAAAAAAGAAGTGGCTCAGCAGGCCCTGGCTCTCAGTAAAGAGGTTCAAGAGAAGGCCTATCAAGAGGCCTATGCTTTGGGTAAAGAAGAAGGTCAAAAGTTGGCCTATGATGAAGAAAAGCAAAGAATCTCAAGTGAGATGGAAAAAATTAATGATCTGATCAAAGAGATCAAACATGCCAAGTCCGATATTTTAAAAGACAATGAAAAACAGATTGTTAATCTTTGTTTTTATATGGCTAAGCGACTTCTAATGAAAGAAGTGGAAACCAATGAGGCCTATATTCAAACTCTCATTAAGAAATCATTGGAAATGGCCCAGAGTGATGAGGAAGTCACTATACGTGTATCGCCAGAGGATAAAGTTTGGATCGATGAGCATCAAGAGACAATTTTTAGTGAGCTGAACCTCGACGCCTCGACACGAATTGAAGAGGACGTGCAGATGGTTCGTGGAGGCGTCATCATAGAAACGAACTATGGTGTGATCGACGCCTCTCTAGAGCAAAGATTAGAGAAATTAGAGACTATAATAAAGAATCAGAGCTAGGGGGAGTATGGGTGTCATCGATTTTGAGCGCTATATTCAGACTCTAGAAAGACGTGTTCTGGTTAAAGACATCGGCAAAGTGACTGATGTTGTTGGTCACATGATCGAAGCTTTTCTACCAGGCGCAAAACTAGGAAGTATTTGCGAGATTGCAGCACCGGGACGGCCGTCTGTACTGACCGAGGTTATTGGCTTTCAAGATAAAAAAGTTTTAATGATGCCTTTAACAGATCTTTCGGCCATCGGCTTTGGCAGCCGTATTGATCTTTTAAGAACAACAGCCAGTGTGGCGGTTGGTGAGTCTCTTCTTGGACGCGTTATAGACGGCCTTGGTGAGCCCATCGACGACAAAGGTGAGTTGGCCTTAACCAAAGAAGCTTATTTATATAAAAATTCAGTCAATCCGTTACAGAGAAAGCCTATTGATTCGCATCTTGATTTAGGTGTGAAATCGATCAACTCTTTTTTAACTGTCGGCAAAGGTCAACGAGTCGGAATCATGGCAGGATCGGGAGTCGGCAAATCCGTGTTGATGGGTATGATGTCTCGGCAGACCAAGTCTGATGTCAATGTGATCGCCTTGATCGGCGAGCGGGGCCGTGAGGTTCGAGAGTTTATTGAAAATGTATTGGGAGAAGAAGGCCTAAAGAAATCGGTTATTGTTGCCGTAACAAGTGATCAGAGTCCTTTGTTAAGAATGCGTGGTGCTTTTGTCGCCACAGCAATCGCGGAATACTTTTCTGATCAAGGCCAAGATGTGATGTTGATGATGGATTCACTGACTCGCTTTGCTATGGCGCAAAGAGAGATTGGTTTGAATGCCGGCGAGCCTGTGACCACCAAGGGGTATACTCCCAGTGTTTTTGGACTGCTTCCAAAGCTCTTAGAGCGGGCGGGTCACTTTGACAATGGCGGATCAATTACCGGTCTGTACACGGTGCTGGTTGAGGGTGACGACATGGATGACCCAATCGCTGATTCGGTTCGCTCTATTGTTGATGGTCACATTGTTTTGGATCGACGATTGGCACAGAAGGGACATTTTCCGGCTATTGATGTTTTGCAATCGGCCAGTCGAGTGATGCCCAATATTATAAGTCCGGAGCATGCCTCTGTGGTCCGAACCGCACGAGCCGCTTTGGCTCTTTATCGTGAAAACGAAGATCTGATTCGAATTGGAGCCTATCAACAAGGAACGGACTATGAGTTGGATCAAGCCATTGCTATGAACCGTCAGTTGGAAAAGTTTTTAAAGCAAGAGGTGTCTGAAGAGTGGAACTTTGAACAGGCCCTTAATGAGTTAAAAGCAGTGAGCATGGACTATGAAGAAGTTTAAGTACCGTGCCGAATCGTATTTAAAATTTGTTCGCTTTAAACGGGAAGAGGCTTTGCGAGAGCTTAAGAAGGCCCAAGGGTATAGGGACAATCTTGTCGCTAAATATTACAAAATGGAAGAGCAAATGAAACAGGCTTTTCAATTTAATAGTGAAATTGGCCAAAAGGGTCGAGACATTCACAGAGTGAATGACAGCAACCAATTTATACAAATGCTTAAAATTAATATGCAGACACTGTCGCAAAAAATTCAACAGGCTGAAGAACAGTATCAAGACAAGCGACAGAGCTTACTAGAAGTACAATTGAAGGTTCGAAAGATGGAGCTTCACAAAGAGTCAGAGCTCGAAAAGTTCAAAAAAGAGTATCGGAAAAAAGCTCAGAAGCTGACTGATGAGATCAATGGGACTCGAAAGAGAGGACGAGATGCAGAATCCTTATAATCGTTATCAAAACAATCAATCCACTAGCACGAAAAAGGTGAAAGCTGGCTCTAAAAGGCCTCAGGTGCAAAAAAAGAAAGCCAGTGCTCGGGGAGCTAAACCTAAGTCGTCGAAAGACAGTGTTTTCTCTATGATTTGGGTTGTCGGTTCTTTGGCAGGTCTTGGAATTTCTTATTATGCTTTTGCCTATACAGATGATCTTTTGGACATGGTTAGCCACATCCAGGTGGGAGTTTCGCGCTCTTTGGCCGCCGACGAGGAAAATTCTGCCTCTCAGAGCGGAAAAAAAGATCAAGAATCTCTTAAATTACCGGCCGGCTCGATCTCTGAACCAAAGACCGATGCCGATCATTTGACGATGGAAAACACTAATGTTTACAAGGCTTTAAAAGAGAAGCGCCGTGAGCTCGAGAAAAAAGAACGGCGTTTGGCACAGTTGGAAGAAGAGTTGCATAAACAAAAGGAAGAAATTGAAAAGCAGTTGAAGGACATGCAAGAGATGCGAAGAAATATTTCTTCAAAGCTCGACAAGAAAGTGGCTGCTGATCAAGAGAGTGTTGAAAAGTTAGTAGGAGTTTACTCAAGTATGAAACCAAAGAACGCAGCAGTCATTTTATCGCAAATTGATGAAGAGTTAGCTGTAAAGGTTTTAGGGCAAATGAAAAAGCAGAGTGCGGCAGCGATCTTAAATCATGTTGCTCCTAAAAAAGCCCAATACTTGTCAGAAAAATTCACCGGATTAAAGAAGTAGGAGAAGGTCGAGTGATTGTTCAGGGTGGAAATTCTTATTTAGGTCGTCAGGATAGCCGGGATCAATCCTGGAAAGCTGACAAGGGGCCTGGTAACTTCCAAGACTTATTAGTGGGAGCCAAGCGTGATAAGGATGCCACTCGGAAATCTGAAAGAAAACCACGTGACAATAAAAAAGAGGAAAGAGAAGCCTACGATGCCAACCAACAGGCTGCCAAGCCTGCCGAGCGTCCAGTTCGTAAGAAAAGTGAGCAAGCTCAAGAACCTCGTCAAGTTGGTCGATCACAAAACACTGAAAAAAGAGAGCCTCAGTCCGCAGAACGAGTTCAGTCTCAAAATGTCGATGCTAACGGTAAAAAAATAACTCAAGGAAATGAGCAAGGCACGCAACCGGTCGATTCGTTAAACCTATCGGGAGGCGAAAAAAATTCTTTAGGAAAAAATCAAAAAGTTTTAGAAAATCCGGCAGAGAGTTTTGAAAACATGATGGCTGAAATGAAAATGCAAGCCGCGGCAAAAAAATCTCAAGAGGGTCTAGCCAACGGAATGAGTTCTAATCTAAGTGGTGGGATGCAAACCAAAATTGGCGCTCAATCGTCTTCAAAAGAGGGTGGATTAAAATTAGGAGCTGAGTTCGATTTAACTCAGGGTGGAGAAAGTCTCTCTATTAATGGAGCTCAGTCGACTGATGGTCTGAAAGCTTTAAGTCAAGAGGGTGGTGAGGCCACATCGGATCAGTCGACGACAAACCTAGAATCAATGTTCAATCAGTACCTAGAGCAAGACCCACAGGTGGCTGGCGATGACAGTGTGACTTTCGCAGACTCCGTCAAGCAGGCGGAATCAGGCAAGGGCGAGAAGATTGAGAATATGCAATCTATAATTAAACAAGCTCGCGCCTTTGTTGACGATGGTGGTGGCACCATGGAGATCCATTTGCAGCCAGAGGGACTTGGCAAGGTCCATTTGAAAGTGGCTGTGCAAGATGGGCAAGTGAATGTTGAAATGTTGGCTGACAACATGAATGCAAAAAGAGCTCTTGAAGAAGGTCTTCTTGATATCAGAAATGCATTAGAAGGCCAAAAGTTGGCCGTCGAAACTCTAAAAGTGGAAATGACACCAGATTATCAAAAAGATTTTACGGACTTGGCGAATCATATGCAAGAGCAAGCCAATCGCGATTTTGCCGAGCAGTTCTTAGGACAGTTTCGACAAGAAAGAGAAGAGAAGTTCGGCGGCATGTTTGATGCCTTCAGGAACTTTCAACCCGGCCCCAGTGAACCGGAATTAACATTAAATCGAAATCCTTACACAGAAAATGGTAAGGGACGTTCGGTCAACTTGGTGGCGTAGGCTTAAAGGAATAGAATTATGGATCAAAAAATTACAGGTAATGCCTTTCCAAATAGAGATCTCAATGTCCGTCGCAAGGATTCGGGGATTAACACAACGGACCCTCTTAAAATGAAAGAGGAGTTTGGTGGTAAAAATCTTAAGGATATTCTGAACTCTGTGGCTGATCCCAATTATAAAAACAACCCAAGAAAAGTTAAAGGTGTTGGAAATGCGGAACTGGGTAAGGATGCCTTTTTTAAACTGATGTTAACTCAGCTAAAACAACAGGATCCGACCAACCCACTGAAGTCTCATGAGATGGCGGCGCAACTGGCTCAGTTCTCGTCTGTTGAGCAACTGACTAACATGAACCAAACTCTCACTAAGATGAGTCAAAAAGGTGGAGAGAATCAGCAGTTTGAGGTTTTGAATCTTATTGGGAAAAATGTCAGTGGGGACTCTGGGCAGATTGATCGCCACAAAGGAGACACGGAGCATGCCATTGAATTTAAACTGGCGAGCCCGGCAGAAAAAGCCACCATTACCATTAAAGACGAAAAAGGCTTGGCCATTAAGACCTATGATTTGAAAGACCTGAAAAAGGGTAAAAATCAATTGATCTGGAATGGGCTTCACTCGGATGGTAACAACGCCCGAGTCGGACAGTACACAGCTCACATTGAAGCTCGCTCCAAAGGTAAAAAGGTGGCGGCGACGACAAAATTCAGTGGTATCGTCGATGGCGTCAAGTTCACCCCGAAGGGACCGGTCTTGCAGATCGGTGGGAAAACTCTGAACTTGCGAGACATTAAAGAGATTGCCGTGCCAAGTGCACCGGCACCTCAGAAAAATGCGGCTCGGGTTTTAAAGCCCGATCAAAAAGTTTCAGAAGGGGCCTATCATAAAGAGGCCGCTGCAGCGAATTTAAATTCTATAAAAATGGATAGAGAATTAAGAGAAAAATTAACAGGCGGAGTGAAGGCTCCAACTGCTAAAAAAATATAGTGTTCGAAAAGTTGCTATTGCTATAGGGGGATAAAATGGCAGTGCTTACATCAATGTATTCGAGTGTGACTGGTTTGAAGTCACACGGACAAGGTCTTAGTGTTGTTGCAGACAACATTGCCAACGCTTCAACAAACGGATTTAAATCCAGCCGAGCGGAATTTCAAGATTTACTTTCTCGTAGTTTGAAAGGGGCTTATGGCGGAAATCAAATTGGTCGTGGTGCTAAATTGGGTGCTGTTAACCCAATTCTTGTACAGGGTAACGTCGACAACACCGAGCGTGTGACTGACCTTGCCATCAACG
This sequence comes from Bdellovibrionales bacterium, assembly GCA_964230555.1. Classification (GTDB taxonomy): domain Bacteria; phylum Bdellovibrionota; class Bdellovibrionia; order Bdellovibrionales; family JAGQZY01; genus JAGQZY01. The sequence continues at coordinate 8,611 of CAXRIX010000074.1, read as the reverse complement.
GAAAAGGATTTTTCGTGGTCGATGGTTATGATGGCCGCGCCTATACAAGAAACGGTGAATTCCACTTTGATAAAGAGGGATACCTGGTTACCAGTGATAACTATAGAGTGAAAGGTTTTGAAGCCGAGCCCACTGGTGAAATCACAAATAAACTAGAAGACATCCGACTACCAAATGCATTGGTTAATGCTAAGCCTTCGCGGACTGTTCGGCTTGATCTGAACTTGGATTCACGAGTGCCGAAGGGACGCGTCTTTAATCCACAAGAGCCTTATGATTCGGCTGACTTCACCACAGGTGTCGAGGTCTATGACTCTCAAGGAGCCAAGCACTTGGTGACTGTCGCATTCAACCATGTGGCTGATGGTGTTTGGGAGTATCATGGAATGGCGAATGGATCTGAGGTTCAAGGTGGAACCCCTGGGCAGTTCTCGCAAGTTATTCATGGTCGTTTGACGTTCACACCTCAGGGTCTTTTAAATACCGAAGAGGTTTTGTCGAAGAACTTCAGTTTTAATAACGGAGCCTTAGCAAACCAAGATATCACACTGGATTTTGGAGAGTCGATCATCACCGATGGTGGTACTGGCTTGAAAGCCACCAAACAGTACGGCGCTAAATCCGATCTGATCTCATGGTCTCAGGATGGAGCCGCCGCCGGTCGTCTGACTGGAATGTCATTTGATGACACCGGTGTTTTAACAGCGCTTTATTCCAACGGTGAAACCAAAGATATGTTTCAGATCGCCTTGGCGAAATTCCAAAGCCCAGAAGGTCTGTTCAAGTCTGGTTCTAACAAACTTCGCGAGTCGAGAGAGTCGGGTGCTGCAGCCCTTGGAAAACCAGCCAATGGTGGACGTGGACAGGTTTTTGCCAAGTCCATTGAGCGCTCAACCACTGATATCGCAAAAGAATTTGTTAATATGATTCAATACCAAAGAAACTTCCAGGCCAACGCCAAGGGAATTTCGACGGCTGATGAAATGTTAGCAGAAGTGATTAACATGAAACGATAATAGAGCTGTGACCTTGTCACTTTAAGGTGACAGGGTCGTTTTCGAAGCAACCCTATATTTTTTTAACGGCCGCAGAGGCCAAAGATGAATACCATTGATTAAAATGCCAAACCTGAATAAGCAGCCCGTTAGATTGACGGGCTGTTTTTTTTTATCTCTTTTTCTTCGGAGGATTCTGCAGCAGAGTCCCGGTTTTGACCCGCTCCATGTACTCATCGAGCTCTTTTTTCACACGTGGCACCAGGAAGTAAACACCCAAGATATTGGGAAACGCCATTCCTAAGATCATCAAATCGCCAAACTCAAGTACGTTGGTCGAAGTGGTGATAGCCCCCAAGAAAATCACAACACATAATATGACTTTATAAACTGCTGAGTATTTTTCGGAGAAAATATAAGTGAAGCAACGCTCGCCGTAGTAAGACCAAGAAATTATGGTGGAGAAAGCAAACAACACAACACTTAATGATAGGACATAAGGAAACCAAGGAATCACTTCACCCATGGCCCGTGAGGTCAATGCCGCCCCCTGGTTGCCGTTGATTAAGTCGGCATAAATGGGGTCGTTGTAGGCTCCGGTTATCACAATCACAAGAGCCGTCATAGTACAGATTAAAACCGTATCGATGAAAGGCTCCAGCAGTGCGACGATTCCTTCTTGGATTGGAAATTCTGATTTAGCCGCCGAGTGAGCGATGGCCGCGGATCCCACTCCTGCCTCATTCGAGAAAGCCGCTCGACGAAAACCGGTGATTAAAACACCAATAAAGCCACCATACCCAGCCTCGGGACTGAAGGCGCTGCCAATGATCTCCCCAAAGGCTTGGGGGACAAGAGCGTAGTTAACCATCAAGATGTAAAGGCACGCGACAACATAGATTCCGCACATCAGAGGTACGATTTTCTCAGCCACACCAGCGATTCGTTTGATTCCACCAATGATGACGATACCGACTAGAACGGCCATGATTAGGCCAAACACCCAACGATGAGTATCAAGATACGGAAAGCTTTCTGAAATGGCATGCAGAGCTTGGTTGACCTGAAATGAGCCACCACCGCCAAAAGATCCGCCAATAGTCAGCGCACAAAATAACAGAGCTAAGACTTTCCCAAGGCGCGGCCAGCCTTTCTCGCGAAGGCCTGCAGATAGATACTCCATGGGGCCACCCATAATGTGTCCATCAGTCCTTTTTTCACGATAGATCATGGCTAGCGAACATTCGGTGAATTTTGAGCTCATTCCAAGAAGTCCGGCGACAACCATCCAGAAGGTCGCACCTGGCCCTCCAATGGAGATAGCGATGGCGACACCGGCAATATTACCCAAGCCGACAGTGGCGGAAAGGGCGGTTGTTAGAGCTTCAAAGTGAGAGACCTCGCCTTCGGACTCTTCGCGATCATATTTTCCGCGGACGATATCGATGGCGTGTTTGAAAGCCCGAATATTAATAAAGCGAAAATAGAGAGTGAAGAAAATCGCTCCACAAGCCAACCACAAAACGGTGAGTGGAAGGTTGTAGGAGTCGGTGAAAAACAAAACATCAAAAAAGAAAACAGAGGCAATAATGTGGTTAAAAATACCAAAGACTTCATTTATCGATTCGCTAAATGTCGAAGCCATAGGTGTAAAAAAACTGCCCATCTTAACTATCTCCGCAATCATGATTTCCCCTCAATCTATTGAATGGGGCTTAAAGTAGCGGAGAGCGAGAGGTCTGTCAGGGCCCGTCGCCTCTAACGTGTAGTGTCACTGAGTCTTTACTGGGCTTATTGACGCTTTCACTGTGCCCTTAGAGAATAACTTATGATTAAAAGCTTAATTGTCCTCAGTTTTTTGACGTATTGCCATTTTCTTGAGGCCAACGTGACCGCCACCTTGTCAAAGGGTGTGGCAAGGAGGCGCCCCATGGGCCAAATCTCTCCCTTTACTAGCGCTCAGTTGCATTTTTTTAGAATTAAAAACGCCAAAGGACAGGCTATTGGCGCCCTTCAGATCACCGCTCATTTCAAAAATCGCGAGGGGCCTTCAAAACAACCAAAGTTTCCAATGGAGCCGTCGGGACCTCATAACCGCACCGTCATTTCGACTCGATTCAAGGTGGATTTTAGTGCCTCGGTTTCGAAAGGAGACTCGTTGGTCGGGGACAACTACATTCCTAGCGAAGAGGAAACCCAAACTTTTATGAACATTGTGAAAAGTCTTGAAAAAGACAATGGCCTGGCAATAACCAAAGATCAAAAAGTCATCGATGTCGAGGATTCTGATTTTGCCAAACAATTTGAATCCTACTTGCAGTCTCAGCACAATTGGACATTGCAAACTCTATAAAAAAAAAGCGGGATTGGAATCCCGCTTTTTTTATCTAAATGATTTTTCGGATCGAAATGAATTCAACCTTTCAAATCTTTCTAGAAGCTCAAATTACTTAAGCATTGATTTGAACTCAGATCCAGGACGGAACTTGGGGTACCAAGCCGCAGGGATTTTGATTTCTTTACCAGTCTGAGGGTTTCTTCCTTTTCTGGCTTTTCTTTTTTGCTTGGTGAAAGTTCCGAATCCAACCAATTTCACTTCGTCACCTTTTTTTACTGAACGACGAATGATGTCGATAGTCGCGTCTAATACACGCTCGGTGTGGGCTTTTGTTGAATCTGTTGTAGTTGCAACCTTCTCAATAAGCTCGGCTTTGTTCATTGCTTCTCCTTGTTGTTGTTGTGTTTGCTGTAATTGTGCTTACTTTGAAATTGAATCCTACAGAAAAAAGCCGGTCAAGGCAAAAAGCCTGAAAAATCAGGGTTTTTACAAAAAAAAGGCTAAAACGGAACGGTTGATCGTGATTATTGTTTCACAAATAGGGGGGGAAGTAACAATTTGTTTTGTTTTTAAGCATAAGCCAGAAAATGAAAAAGGCACAAACCCTTGCGGGATGTGCCCTTCCAGTGAGGTCTATTTATTGCCGATAGTTTGCCGAATCAGTCTCTGAATTCACCGATTAAGCGTCCGCCAGTGGTCCCGAGTCGAACTCGTCCGTTGGCGTTTTGTAGGAGCAAAGTGTCCTCACGGTTTACAAAACGATTGGATCTTTCGTAATAAAAGATTTCCTGATCGTCGCCACCATCAATATTACTATCGATCGTCATTTCAATGGCATCAGCACGACCATCTTCGTAACGCACACGAATGCGAGCATTGTATTCGCTGCGAATATCTTCATAGTCGTTAACCCCTCCAAAAAGATTGAGGTCCTCTGTAGTACATTCGATGTCAACATTGTCGATTCCGAAAGCTTCAGCGACGGCTTCAGTTAAAAATGCTTGAGTTCCACAAACAAGAACACCAGCCGCAGGCTCTAAGATTTGTCCAAGGACACTGTTGAAAACGTCGTTGCCACCAAACCCAATATCATTTCCAGAGATGTGGTCAAAAGCTTGCAAATAAAGGTCTTCATCAACGATGCGAAAACGTCCACTATATGTTCGTGTGCAGTCTTCACATGATCGGTCGTCCCAGCTTCGGGGAATGTCGTTTGTGTCAGCAGATGCTCCACCACCACCGTTGTTTTTATCACCACAAGCTGTGATCATAACCCCAACGATAAAGACGAGCAGTCCTAGCGTTAGATTTTTCTTTGTCATTATATACCTCACTTATATTTAAGTTTATCTATCGTACATTTAATATTCACAGAGTGTGCCAAAATGGCACAAAGAAAACCTAATTATATCAATAACTTATAAATATGGTTTGGAAGCAAAGGGACTGAAAACGTAATTTGTCACCCGGGGTGTAAAAATTATTGGGATTTTTGAGTTGCAGGTTAACGGTGGGTTTTGCTTGAAAAGACAAGATCTTTTAAGATGGCAATCTCCTAAAGCCAATGACTTGTGTCTCACAAGCCAGTCTGGCTCTCGCAAAGACTGATTTGTGGGGTGAAAGGTCAATTATTTTAAAGAAGTATTTTGAGAGGAGCTTGCATTGATACAATCAAAAGACATCATTCCTGAGTACATACCAAACAATCCAAAGCTGATTCTTCTTGGTACCATGTGCTCTGTGAATGCACGCGAGATTGATGGCGTGGTAAAAAACGCGCCTCCTTTCTTTTATCATGACAACCGCAATCGGTTCTGGAAAATCCTGCAGTATCTTTTAGAGGATATCGACAACCCGCCTTTTTTATCCGTCGCAGAAAAGAAAGCTTATCTTGAAAAGTGGGGCGTGGCGATCGGTAACGTCGTCGATACCATGGAGTTGAAGAAGAGCGACTGCAATGATGCCTCTGATGAAATTATCTATTCGGCATTTAATAAAAATCGAGTTTTGACTAAGAAAGTCCGTCCAAAGTTTAGAAAACTCCTGCAAAGTAAACCTTTGTTTTTTACATGTAAACGCAAGCCCAAGCTTGATCGACTTTTGTTGGATTATTTTAAGAAAAACAAAGTGGCCCCAGCGCGCCTAGAAGAGGTTGTCTTCCTCCACACTCCGACCCGCAAAGCGCACGCCACGTTGGCTGAGATTTGGCGACAGGATTTTTTAAGTGCGTTTTAGTTTCTTTAAGAGGGGCATGACCGCCGCTGCCAGAAGGCCGGTGACCAGGGCCGGGGCATAGTGTAAAAGAAGTCCGTGTTTCGGGATGTAAAGGCAGGCGACTTGCATCACGGCTCCGGGAATGAAACCTGAGACAAAGCCCATGAGAAAGTATTGCCAGACTTTAAAAGGGAAACGGGCTTTTTGCACAAAGTAAAACAAAATTCCAATACCCACGAGTCCATAAATGAAAACCTCTTCTACACAGTAGCTTCGTGCGCCAACGATGGAGGAGGGTGGAGACGCCGATTCGAAGGCGAAAATTTGGCTAAGACCCCAGGCGACAACCGCAAGCCCTGTTAAAACCAACAAAGCTTTAGGAATCGTACGCCCTGGTACCATAAAAGTAAAAATGGAATAAATAAGGAAGTTGCACATCAAAAAAGCCGAAACCAGCTCGATGGCAAAACGAGAGTGTTCAACGATTTGATCCCAAAAATGGGGGCGAAAAGACTGATAGGCGAGCATTCCAACAACCGTGACCAAGAAAAACAGGCTTCCCCAAAAAGCACTGCGCGCCAACGGGTGCCAATGGCGTCCTGGCTTCAGGTCGTTGGCCAATTCTTCAATGAAAAGGTTGGTTGATTGATTCAATTCAAAAACTCCCTACTGCGGGTCACCTGCACCCGGACTTTGGCAAAGGCTCTGGAAATTCGCTTTCTCAGGGCGGCTTCGCTAATACCTTCTTTCTCAGCGGCCTCACTGTATGACAAGCCCTCAATATGAGTCATCTCTAAAGCCCGTCTTAGCTTCAAGGGAAGGGCTCCTAAGACCTCAGAGGCCTCTCTTTTTGAGGTCGCTGTTTCCTTATTCGCCGACTCGCTGGTATTTGTGACTTCGATCGGCTCTTTTTCGACCAATTGTTCTCTATTTCGCTCTAATTTTCTGAAATGGTCGGCCAGTTTGTAGCGGATGATGGCTGAGATCCAGGGTTTGATGGGTTGGTCAGGTTGGTAAGACTGCAAGTTTTTATGGATGCCCAGCAAGCACTCTTGGGCAAGGTCTTCTTGATCGACGATGGAGCCAAGCTTGCGACGAAGAGCCCCATGAATGTATGGACTCAATTTTTTTAAAAATAGAGCGTAGGCCTTTTTATCACCTTTTTGCGAAAGGATTGCTAAGTCGCGCAATTCATCAGCGCTATCTTTGCCTTCAGAGATAAATTCACCATCCTTTTATAACGTCATTAATATAGCGAGTTTTTAGTGGATGAAAAACCTCAAAATAAAATCTTTTGTCACATCTTGAGACTTTCATCGAATAAAGAAGTAACACATCAACCGCAAGGGGGAGAAATGAAGAAGCTATTACTTTTAACGATACTGGTATTCACAGGAAGCATAGCCATGGGGGCTCAACCGAATCACCAATATAAAATCACCGTAACCAATGTCACCAAAGGGCAGCCACTGACTCCGGCAGTTGTCGCCGTTCACAGTGCCAGTTTTAAAATGTTCAAGCTGGGCGAAGAGGCCAGTGAAGGTCTTAAGCGACTCGCTGAAGATGGTGTGACAACTGACCTGGTCAAGGAACTCAAAGGCCACCCGGCGGTTAAAGCCACAGCCACCGGTTCTGGAGTTGTTCTACCAGGACAAAGCACAGAAATTCTGGTGAACTCTGCGAAGGTCGGATACATTTCTCTGGCGACCATGCTAGCACGAACCAATGATGCGTTTGCAGCGGGGCGATTCTTACGGGTTCCAGCAAAGAAGGGTCACAAAGTGGCTTACCATCTTTCCGTTTACGACGCGGGATCAGAGATCAATTCTGAGTCTTGTGCTGATATCCCTGCGCCCCCTTGTGACAGTCATAATGTGGGCCCCGATGGCGAAGGTTTTGTTCATTCGCATCCCGGGGTTTATGGAATTGCCGATTTACAAGTTCTCAGAGATTCTTTTGGCAAAGCGGCTGCAAAAGTTGTCATAGAAAAACTATAAATGAGAAAAATTCTTTTGTTTCCAAAAACGCCAGGCTCTATAGAGTCTGGCGTTTTCCATTTCAACCGGATGTATAGAACACTTGATGCAACCGTCTAGGGTCGAAATTGATCAACAATTTTTTCCATCTGTCGATTGGTATAGGGTTTTTCCGAGGCATAAACATAAAAGAAATGAATGGTGTCGCCAACCAGGCGTCCGACAATTCGAATCTTTCCATGGCGTCGAATAATCTTAATGTCTCGCATCTCGGGATGGATGCTTGGAAAGCGCCGCAACCCGGATTCCTTTTTAATGGCGACATAGGATTTTGTAAGTGCGGCCAGGTATCGGGCACCTAAAAGAGGATTAGCAGAAAAATGGGAAATCACATCGGCCGTGAAAGACACTTTTGAATAATCAACTCCGTCTAAGTTATAAGTTTTATCTGGGATCAAACGCTGCCACCGGTTGTTAAGATCATAAAAATCTTCGATCGACTCTCTTCTTCTTTGGGTGGCGATTTCCTCGCGAACCCGATCGATCTGCATTTCAATTTTAAAAACTTCTTGGCTGCGCCGATCTAAGTTGCGTTCAAAGTCACGAACCTCTAAAGAGTTAAGTGTTTCCCTTAGTGCATCAGCCTCTTGCTGTCTGTCGGGATGGCGGCGGGCGATTGTTCCCAAGGTCTCTAAGGCTTCTTCGATCCGTGCGTTTAAAGCATCGCTGCGATCGACATAATCGGACATTTTTTCTTCAACAATAACCCGCGCGGTTTCAGCGCCTTCAATCAATTGGCGTAGCTGAATGTAGGAGTGGTAATCAAAAAAACCGGACTCAAGGCGTCTGTTGTAGATAAAAGAAAGTTGACCGTAGACCTCTTCTGCCGCACGCATCAAAACAAGAGCATTCATGCGGTGTTGCTGGCGGCGCGCTCCTTCATTATTTTGGGGGTGCCCATTTTTCAGGATTAAAAGATCATTGAGATACATCTCTTGCTGGGCGGCCGACAGACGCAGCTGAATTATCAAGGCTTGGACCTCTTCATAGCTGCCGTTGCGCTGAAAAAAACTACGATCCTGAACAGT
>CAXRIX010000073.1:0-15189 GCA_964230555.1 Bdellovibrionales bacterium | reverse complement strand
GCCAATGGTATTTCAAAGGTTGCTAGGTCCTGCCGAGGTTGATGTTAGCGATAAAAGTAGGTGACCACAAAGCAAATGTATCCGAATGATGCACCATAATCCTTTGGAATTTCCTCGTTCACTTAATTGATTCAGGATTTCTACCGATAGTAAATGATGTTTTTAGTTTTATATTATGTGATTATAAGTTTGGCAGGTGTCGGCCTGGCAGTTTGTATTGAGCAGGTCTTTGAAACATCGTTCGAGTTTGCATTATTGCCCGGGTATTTGATTGCCTTTTGGAGTATCCACACGGTAGTGAGAAAGGTTGAAAGGGATACCATACGACGTGTATCGAAGAATCCCTTAGCTGAACTTCCATATCTACAAGAAGAGCTCGGTTTGCCAGTAATTGATTACGAAAGTCTCAAGCAAGAGAAACAGTAAAATAGCTGATTAGTCTTAGCACCATATTGATCTCCAAGAGATAATAATTTTATCGATGCGGAATGTAGCATGAAAAATTAATTTTTAGATGAGAAAAGAAAGAGACTTCGGTAGAGATCTGCTCTCGTTCTACTTCCTAATTTTCTCGAAGAATCAATAAGGGTTTTATATGTCCAGCATGCGTCTTCTTCAGCTAAATTTTCTGACTCGAGGTTCTCTAAAAACCTGTCTAAAGAGCTGTCAGGAACCTTTTCAACAAGCATACTAAAGAGTATCTCTAAGCTTTTACGAGGCTTGATCGCCTGTTTCCCATCCAGCATTCGGATCATCCCTATAGCCCCGTACTTTTCCATTTGGTCTCTAGACTTCTTGGGTACACTTTTCATAATATTTATGGATTCTTTTGAAGAGGTACCTGAGTACATTATGGCGCAAAACTTGGGGTTAATATCTGAGATTTCTCGTTTGATCTCGTGAAGTTCCAAGAGATCGGAATCATCTAAATACTTCGTTCCCTCGGCCCCCATTTTGAAGAACACCTCTGTTGCTTCCTTCAAGCTCAAACCTGTGAGTTGTCGTTTCATATTTTCGTGTTCGTATACTTTGCTCATGTATTGACTACTATCCCCAAGTTTCCTCAACACATTCTCATCAATTCTTTTGAGAGTTGGATGACTGCCCGCTGTGGGGTTTATAAAAGAAAAGCATCCCTTGATTAGAGCAAAGGTTATGAGTGCTGGAAGGATAGATACTATTGATTTCATATCAACCATCGACTGCAATTGCTGTGCCTTCTCAGCTGTAGCGAGGCACAGTAGGGAGTGAGTTTACGGCTGTAGTGTCAAATTCCTAAACATACTGATGTATTTGCTTCATGCCTCAAAAACAAGTGTTTGAAAACTTCTTTCGTTTGACGACTTAAGTTATCACTTAATCTTTTTTTCTAACTCTCTTACAAGTATCATTCCTGCAACAATCAATGAAGAAAGACCGGTTGTTACAAAGATTGAGAAGCACAGTGAGTCGTACACTGAGGATAAAACTGTCCAATGATCGTTCGCCCAATCTGACTTTGTCCTAAGAAAATTTCGAGCCGGGTATATTGTAGCCAAGCCAAGAAAAACCATCATTAAAATTGCGAGCACGAAGGCTATTCCTTGGGACCGTTCATTTTTGATTTCTTCAGCTTCATTTAGATGGTCGGTTCTGTTTAATTTGAATAAGCTACCCCCTAAGGCTATAAATACACCCCATACCAGGGGCACAAAAACATCGAGCATCTCTTTGGAATCGACCGAAAAACCAGCAAAGGCGAGTGAAAGGCAAATTACCACTAAAAAAGAAAGGATGAAATAGAGGCCGGGTGAATCAAATCTCATTTCTTTTTAATCTTAACTTTCTTTAAATCATCATGCCAGTCGTAAAAATCTCTGGAATCGTCAAAAGGATCCGAATCGAGTTCTCGAATGTCGACTTGAGCAATACCTCTTTTTATTGCTTTTTCAATATCTTTCATCCCCTCGTCACCCTCAAATTCCACTGTGCTACCGGAAACATAAGCTGCTGTGACCTGCTCTAAAATTGCGTCTTTAGCTGCTGCTCGAATTTTCTTGAGCTTCTTCTTTCCATAAGATGGATCTAGTCTCAAGGAAAATGCTAAAGTCTTAATTGGTAGATTTGCAAATTGCGCGTCGGCGTCATTCATTCCTAGTATATTCCCTAGGAGTGTTGGGACGAATTTTGGTGCTTTTGTATCGGATTTATTTAAATTTTGAATTCTGCGTTTGGATGGCTTTGAAAAGGTGAATGCAATTTTACTAATGTCGGAAAAATATTTATCGATTTTTTCTTCGTAATCTTTATGTAAGTCCTGTGTAATTTTAACAGCAAATGCCTCCTCCATGCTTTCATCGTCATCAAGGCCATATTCAAAGTTTTCAATATACTGAGAAAGTGATTGTTTGAGGAAAGAACTGAGGGGCCCGAGGGTTCCTCTTCTATCCACTAGTAAACTTGAATCACTCAAATAGTAGGATGCACATACAACGATCGAAGGAAATTCGGTTCCACCAATTTTTACCGAGCGCGACTGTTTCTTTTCATAGTCTGTTAGCCACATCTTAACTCTGTCTCGAAAGACGTACCTGAGTACTGCTCGATAGACATATCCTCCGTTTGAAAGTTCCTCATGGAATAGACTTTCGATCCCAACTGCCTGATATTTTTTAGATAGTTTGAGGGGGATTTCTCGGACAGATGTTTCAAAATTCCCATATTCACTGCATAGCCTGTCGAAGAGGTCCTCAATGATGGATGATTCTAGAATGAATCGGTGGTTCACCATTTCATTCTTTTTATTTTCATGTCTTCCTGAAACAGAAAAGGTAATCATTGTTGTCTCTGTATGAAACTCCACAAGCGCTCCTCAATATTTTTTGTTTAGAGCCTGTATCGGATGTTGAATTTAGAACATGAGTAAAAGCACAGACGTTTACCGGATAATTGTAGGTAAAGTTGTAGGTTGAATAGGTGGGTGTACCGTAAGTTACTAAATCTATTAGTGATAAAAAAAGTAGTTGGAGGTGGTGGAGGAATTCGAATCCCCGTAGATGGATTTGCAGTCCACTGCCTAGCCACTCGGCCACACCACCCCTTTAAATGGAGTCGGAATACTACGAGTATTGAGCCAAGCAGGCAAGTTGTGGACCTCTGGCGCAAAGCGCAAAATGGTATTCTTATCCGTTTTTTAAGGATCACCGCTCAAAACTTAGGACGTTTTCAGGGAAATCTCTGAATCATAATATTTGATAGGTCCATTTTATCTGGTGGGTGCGGCAAGTTCCTATGTCTCTCTGGAAGCCGAAACGGGCGAGTTGCTGGAGCTGGGGGCAAAAAAACAGTGTGGGCCAAGGACCATACTTACTGCGCCACCTGTTGAATCATTTGGCTTTAGGAATTTACGATTGAGTACGTTTCTTTTTTTCGAAGGATAAAGTATGGCCGACGTTTTTGAATACAAGGTCGCAGGTCCAGAGGACTTCAGCGCCAAATTGATTGAGCACAACAGTCTTTGCAAAGAAAACCAAAGCAGCATGGTAGCGATGCAGGTGATCTTAAAATCAGGGCATAAAATGGAAGGCTTCCCGGTTAATATCACCAGTGAAGGCAACAGCAAGTACCTTTTGCTATGCTCTGAGACCAATCCCAGTCCCACCAAGCCACACTCCCTCAACTTTGTTGAAATGAAAAATATCGAGGCTGTCGGCGTGTTTGATGCCCATATGCTGAGTGATCTCCTAATCAGTGGCGAGGTCAACATACCGATCCCAAAAGACCAAATTCCCACACGTCTAGAATTGCGCAAGAAAATCAGCAAAATAATGGAAGGGTTGTCGCCTAAAATTATTCTCGATCCTTCGATGAGCAAAAAAATTGATGATGTGAACTCTGACCGTGAAAAATACTTTTTAGGGCAGTTTTTTGAAGGCCTTCAACAGGCTCTGCAAGAGGTTCAAAAAGATGAATTAGGGAAGAAGTCATTACAGAAAATAAAAGCCATCAATGTCACTTTCGCCAATAAGATGGATTTCAGCAAGGTCACTCAAGAACTGAAAATCCAATTCGGTACCAATCAAAAAATTAAAAACTATAAAGACTATTTAAAAGATAAAATAGAAACGCTTTTATAAAGGAGAGAAGTGATGGGTTTGAAAGAAAAAAGAGTTTTAAAAGAGTTCCAAGACGAACACTACGAGAACTACAAAAAGCAAGTTAACGAAGCCGCAAAATTCGACGTTAACATGGAAGTGGATTGGGATAGCATCGCAATCGAAGACAGCTCACATCTTTACTTTGAATGTTGGCCCAAGGTTTATTTCCAACCCCTTATTCAGGCCCTGCAATCGATCACTGCTGATGACATGGGTGCCGAAGCTTTAAAAGAAAATCTCAAAGGTATCGTTATTAAAAATACCAGTGATTGTGCAAATGCTAGTCGATGGAGTCAATTTGAGAATGGCATTATCACGCTTGATCACAAGCCGACCACCAACGTCGATCAGATCAACGACCGAGCCAAAACGCTGCAGTCACAACTGGAAGACGGTTTATAAGACTTGATTTCAAAAGGGGCCTTCGGCCTCTTTTTTTTTTGAAAGGAAAAAATCCCATGCAGAGTAAATGGACAATTATAATAGCCGTTATTTTTGTTTTATTGGGTGTCGGTATTTGGGCCAGTCAGAAAGCGGGCGTCGAGAGTGCGGAGGTCGCTTGTCAGAATGCGGCTCCCGGAGATCCCACCTGCATGACTCCTGAAGCCTTTGCTGAGTGGTGTTTGCAGCAGGATAATTTTGAAGGAACTCCGCGCTGCGAGTTGGAGATCGCTCACTTAAAATCTGAGGTTCTCTTGCTGATTTTAAGTGCTGACAAAGTTAAAACCTACAGTGCCCTACAAAATAATAATATTTGGCCGCTTCATATTCCAGAGGCTGTTCTTTGGGGCGAGCAACGCGAGGCTGTCAAAAACACATTGGCGGTGCGGGCCCAGTTTGTCGATGAGACAGATGTTAACGGCGAGGCCATTTCAATCGAAAGACTTGGTCTTTTAAAAGACGGTCGCTTTATGGTTGGTTTTTCAATCCCGGCTGAGGGCGTTCAGGGTGAAATGAAAGGGCAGTTCATTAAGGGGCGATACAATGTGGATAGCTTTGAGGTGGTTGAACACTGATCGTTTTCTGAAATTGCAAAGGAAGAAAGGCGACCGAGGTCGCCTTTTTTTATATTCCGATGTCGGAAAGAGCTTTTGAAATTCTAAGGATACCGTTTTGGTCCATCCACTGCACCAACTGACCTCCCAGGCTTTCGGTAAAGCTAGGATCATCTTGGTTGTTCTTTAGAAAGTATTGCAGCATATCCTTGTCGGTGACAATTCCGGCAATTTTTCCCTGATCATCACGAATCACAACAGAACCCACTTCGTGATCAAAAAGCTTTTCACAAATGGTTTTTTGAGAGTCAGAGGTGGAGGCCTCGATCAATGGTTGCACCATCACTTGCGAGGCTTTGATTTCACTGAGTGTTGCTTGTAAGGTCAGTTCGGAAAGTTCATCACTTTTGTTATACAGATACTCGACCACATCGGTTTTTGAAATCATCCCGACAAGTTTATTGTCACCCATCACAGGAACATGACTGATTCCATTGACCTTAAAGCAAGTTAGAATTGTTTTAAGATCGTCGCCCATTTCCACATAAACGACGTTGTCTTGATTCATTGTTTCCATTGTGGGTGCTCCTCGTTTTATTCCACTAAAGTGGCATTCATTGAGCGCACAATATCACCCAAAGGCACCGGAGGGTAGTTCATCGTGATGCAGTGAATGCCCCCTTGGCCGCGGGTGGCCAGTCGACGAGTCGGCGCGGTCACGATTTTTAAGCCCAATCCTAAGCTTTCGTAGATCTCAACGGCGCGTTGGTCGCCAGCTTCTCCAAAAACAGGGACAAATAGGGTGTCATTGACTTGTAAAGAATTCACGTAGGTCTCGTAATTGAGGTCTGGCTCAGGAAGCATCACTACGGTGTAGCCCATGCTTTCTAGTGTATCGACATACTCGTGGGTGTCGGTCACGATGATATCGTCGGTCATAAATTTCACGACTTCGTCGGCATGGCCAATACCTTTAAGATGTCGCAAGCGAGTCAACTTTTTACAGCCGTATTGATTTTCAAAAACCGCATCGGGAATGGCGGCTGTGTCAGATGTGCCTCCAGGATAAGAGCGCCGACGATTAACCACGATGCACTCGCCCCGAGCATTTGTAATAAAGTTTCCACCTTCAAAAAAGTAATTGTGCTTTTGTGATAGAGCTTGAAAAAGGTCTGTTAAGAAAGCATCAGGTTCAAAATTATAATAGTAGCGGGCATCCACTAAAGTGAGATCTTGACCGGTCCACACTGGCACAGGGAGGTTGTCCCGAGTCCAAAAGTTGTTCGAGCCACTGCGAGGAACTTTTAAAACAATCAAACGTTCAGGATCAATCAAAGACTGATATTTCTCTTGAATGGAACGAACATAAGAGGCGTTGGTCGAAGTGGTATACACCACTAGGGTGACTTCCTCTGGAAGATTTTTAGCGATTGCGGTTTTTATTTCTGTGGCGTAGCCACGAAAGTCGTCATCGTTAAAGAAGATGTAGCCAGTGTCTTGGTATTCGGCAAACGGCAGCATTGAGGCGTTTCGAAAATTCTCTAAAGCCCCGCTGTATTGGTCTAACTCGGCCTGCGCCTGATTCATCTGCGAAATTTCTTGCAGCATCTGAGGACTTGGACTTTGTGGCAAAGGGTCGGTCGCCCAAGCATTGAAACTTGCCATCCATAATACTAGCCCAATTATTAATCTCATAACTCCCCCTTTGTGTCTTACCAATAAACGGTAGTCCTTCTGCTTACCTGAATAAAGTGTTTTCCTGGGATTTTAAGAATTTGTTAGCATTGAGTCAGGGCCAGATTCATTGTGTTGGATCTCGCCACAAATTTATTGGGGAAAACTTAATGTAAGACTCTGTACTGATGCTTGACTAAGCTATTTCCAGTTGTCTCGTAGGCTCACAGATCGATTGAAAATTCGATTGTCGCCAGTGGAGTCAGGGTCGAGTGTAAAATACCCAACCCGTTCAAACTGAAAAGACTCGCCCACTTGAGCTTCGGCAATGGCTGGTTCGCCATAGCATTCTTCAAGTGTTTCTAGGGAATGGGGATTAAGAAATTCTATAAACTCTTTGTCCTTATGACCCCCGGGTTTTGGATCGTTGAATAAACGATCATAAAGGTTCACTTTCAAGGGTACGGCTTTATCGGCAGACACCCAGTGAATAATCCCTTTGACCTTCCGACCTTCGGGATTCTTACCTAAGGTGTCCAAGTCGGCTGTGCATTTGAGTTCCACCACTTGGCCGTTTTCATCTTTGATCACCTCTTCGCATTTAATCACATAAGAGTTGCGCAACCGGACTTCGCCTCCAGGCTTAAGGCGAAAGTACTTCTTGGGCGCCTCTTCCATAAAGTCGTCCTGATCGATCCAAAGAGTGTTGGACATTGGTAACTCGCGCTCGCCCATGCTTTCGTCCTTGGGATGATTGGGAGCAGTGAGAGTTTCAGTTTTGTCATAGTTGGTGATGGTGAGCTTCAGGGGTTTAAGAACCACCATGCGACGTTGGGCGGTTTCATTCAGATCACTGCGTAGACACTCTTCAAGAATTGAGTAATCGATCACCGAGTAGGCTTTGGAAACACCCACCTGACGGCAGAGCTCACGAATCGACTCGGGTGTGAAACCACGGCGTCGCATGCCTCGCAGAGTGGGCATGCGTGGATCGTCCCAGCCACTGACGTATTTTTCGTCCACTAGGCGTTTTAGGTTACGCTTCGAAACGATAATGTAACTTAAAAACAATTTGGAAAATTCAATTTGCTGAGGCGGTTGCTCGAACTCCAGCTCCTTTAAAAACCAATCATAAAGGGGGCGGTGATCTTCGAATTCAAGAGAGCAAATCGAGTGGGTGATTTTCTCAATGGCATCAGAAATTCCGTGGGTAAAGTCATACAGGGGATAGATGCACCATTTGTCTCCTGTCATAGGGTGGGTGGCGTGACGGATGCGATAAATTAAAGGATCGCGCAAATTCATATTCCCTGAGGTCATGTCAATTTTAGCGCGTAGGATATGTTCCCCATCTTTAAAATCGCCATTCTTCATTTTCTCAAAGAGTTCAAGGTTCTCCTCAACACTGCGGTCGCGGTACGGAGAGTTCTTACCGGGAGTGTTGTGATCGCCGCGATATTCGCGAACCTCCTCTTCGTTCAAAGAGTCGACATAGGCCTTGCCTTTTTTTATTAATTTCACGGCCAGTTCGTAGAGTTGATCAAAATACTCGGAGGCATGGCAAAGATTGTCCCACTCAAAGCCCAGCCACTGAATGTCTTCTTTGATGGCTTGAATGTATTCAGGGTCTTCAGACACGGGATTGGTGTCATCAAAGCGCAAATTGCATTGACCGTTGTAGGTTTCTTTTAGGCCGAAATTCAAACAGATGGATTTGGCATGACCGATATGCAAATAGCCGTTGGGCTCGGGCGGAAAGCGGGTGTGGACGCGACCATCATTTTTGCCCTGTTCCAGGTCTTTATCGATGATATTTTGAATAAAGTTTTTTACGGTTGGGGCGTTGGCTTCGTCACTCATGTCCGGATCTCCTCAAACGCTTCTTTTAACACAAAAATTCCATTTTCTCCCTCTAAATTTAATGGTATCCCTTAAGCCATTATGGACAGCCAGAAAGTCACAATTCTCACCACCGGTGGGACCATAGAAAAGAGCTACAACGAATTTGACGGCTCCTTAGAAAATCGCCAGTCTCGATTGAAGAATCGACTCCTGTCCAAGCTGCGCCTGCCTCACACCCAGGTTTCCCTGATCGAGATCATGGCCAAAGACTCCTTGCACATGGATGATTCCGATCGCGAAAAAATTTGGCAGACTCTATCAGAGCAATTCGATAAGCAGGTGCCTCTGGTCGTTCTGCATGGAACCGATACCATGGAGCTGACCGCCGAATATTGCTTTGATCGCTGTGCTGATCCCTCTGTGGCCGTTGTTTTCACCGGTGCCATGAAGCCTATGGGGTTCGAAGACTCTGATGCCCCGCAAAATTTCATCGAGGCCTTAGCGGTTTGCCAGATTCTTGAGCCGGGTTTTTACATTTCGTTTCACAATCGGGTTTTCAAAGTCCCACGCGCCACCAAAAATCGCCGGCGTCGCACCTTTGAGTCAAAAGAGTAAGCCATGTTACAAGTCTCTCAGCTTTCAAAATCCTATGGAAGTCGCACCCTGTTCTCGGATGTCTCGTTTTCTGTGGGGTCTGGCGAAATCGTCGGATTGGTCGGGCGTAATGGTTCCGGAAAATCGACTCTTTTCAAAATTCTTCGGGGCGAGGAAGAACCGGACTCCGGAGAGATCCACTATAGTAAATCCTATAAAATTGGCTTTTTAGATCAACACATCAAGTTCACCGAAAATACCGTATTAGGCGAAGCTTGCCGAGCTCTACCGAAAGACCAAGCTCTTGATTCCTATAAAGCCGAGGCCTTGCTCTTTGGCTTGGGCTTTACAGCCGAAGATATGGAGCGGGCACCCTCGGAGTTCTCTGGCGGCTTTCAATTGCGCATCAATTTGGTGAAATCCCTTTTGCAGCAACCCGACCTTCTGCTTCTGGATGAGCCCACCAACTATCTTGATATACTCAGCATGAATTGGATGCGTGGGTTTTTAAAAGAGTTCAATGGTGAGGTAATTTTGATCACCCACGATCGTCATTTTATGGACTCGGTAGTGACTCACACCATGGGTATTCACCGAGGCGGCTTGCGGAAGATGGCCGGGCCGACCGGTAAGTATTACGAGCAACTGGCCATGGACGAAGAAATTTATGAAAAAACGCGCGTCAATACGGAAAAAAAGATCAAAGAGATGCAAGCCTTTGTCGATCGTTTCCGCGCCAAAAACACCAAAGCCAAACAAGCGCAATCGAAGATGAAGCAAATTGCGAAAATGGCTCCAATGGCAAAATTGAGTGAAGAAGAGCAATTGGGTTTTCGCTTCAACTACAAAGACACTCCAGCCAAAGTTCTATTTAGTTTCAAAAATTTGAGTTTCGGTTTTCAAAAAGATAAAAAGCTTTTTTCTGATTTGTCACTTCGTATTCAGCCAGGAGACCGCGTCGGTATCATTGGTAAAAACGGCTATGGGAAAACCACACTCCTTAACGTGATCGCCGAACAGTTACAGGGGGAAGGGGAAATCCAGCACCACCCCGACGCCACCTTTGCTTACTATCAACAAACCAATAAAAAGAAGCTGTCGCCTGAAGCGACGGTCTATCAAGAAATTGCCGAGGAAAACACCCATCTGTCAATGAGCCAGGTTCGGTCGATTTGTGGTGCCATGATGTTTTCAGGAGACAACGCCGATAAAAAAATTGGCGTACTATCCGGAGGCGAACAAGGGCGGGTGCTGCTGGGCAAAGTGATCGCCAAAGCCTGTAATGTCTTGTTGCTGGATGAACCCACCAACCATTTGGACATGGAATCGATTGCCGCGATGACGGAGGAGATCGATGATTTCCCAGGGGCAGTTCTTTTTGTTAGTCATGATGAGGACCTGCTTGGACAGTTGGCCAATAAGCTTATCGTTTTTAAAGACGGAGATGCCAAAATCTTTCTTGGTAACTATGAAGAGTTTTTAGAAAAAGAAGGTTGGGGTGAAACTGAGACCAAAAAAACCAAAAAGTCGTCTGGAGATCGCAAAGAGAACAAGCGTAAGCGCGCACAATTGGTGCAAGAGCGAGCAAAACTGTTAAAGCCCATTAAAAAAGAGATTGAAAACTTAGAAGCCACCATTATTGAAAAAGAAGAAGAGTTGGAAAAGCGCAATCAAGAAATCAACAGCCTGATTGTTGACTCAATTGAGAGCCAAGAGGCCTTTCAACAGGTGGGAAAATTGCAAATTCAGATCGCCACTCACTACCAGCGCATGGACGAATTGATTGAGAGACAAGATGAGATCACCGAGCGGTTTGATTCGCAATTGGATGAACTGCAGTGAGCAATCAAGTCCCCTGAGTCTCAATAAGTTCTGACACGGGCTTTTCTTTCATATTATCTAAATTGAGTAACAACCCAATCTGAAGTGGGTTCAAGACGGCTGTGTTTTCATTCGCTTCACCAGTCTCTTTTTAAATACTATAAAAAGTGGAATCAGCAACACGGCACCAATCAACAGACTGATGGCAATAAACGAAGGATCCTTCATAACCACAATGGCTCGACGACCCAGCACAAAAGTTAGGAGCATGATTGGCGTGAGCCCAAGAAAGGTGGCCCCCATGTATTTTATATAGCTAAGTTTCATGGCTCCACTGAGGACGCTGGTCACAATAAATGGGGGTTGTGGGGCAATTCGCAAAGCCACAACCGCCCAATAGCCGTATTCATTAAACTGTTGTTTAATAAAATCGGCATGGCTTCGAAATCGGCGAGACTTTTCAAGGTTAAAAAAGTAACGTCCTCCGATGTAGGTGATTGTAGCACTCAGGAATATCCCCAGGGCGGCTCCCGCCACGGCCTTCCAAAGCGGAAATACTAGTAATGCTAAAACGGTGGTGACCGTTAAAGGAAGCAAAATCCAGCTTCCAATCACGTAGAGAAATTGGAAAAAAGCAAAAGCGAGCCAGCTATCGTGAAAACGAGTCACCACTCCGACAAGAGCTTTGTAATTCAAGTATTCTGAATACCCAGCGATGTTGGCAACAATCAGGACGGTAGCAATAATGGCTATCAAAACAAGAATGATTTTTCCAAAAGCCAGCCCAATGCTTGTCATCAATTTTTTGAACTGGACTTCAGCTTGATTCGAACTATTTTGAGTTTCTACGACTGCATTTTTCACTTACATCTCCATTAGAACGTATAAATTTAAGGGAGTTCACCCATCGATTGAACTTTTTAAATTTGCTAATTTTGTGTAAATTTTTGAATTTTTTTTGGCCACCCTCCGAAAAACTGTCTGTTGGCAGTCTATATTCGCCGTCAGGCCCTTATTTTTAGTAATTTGCACAAATGTTAAACCAAAATACGACGCTTAGGTGGATCCCAGGCTTTATCTTTAATGCATGGAACAAATAAAGAATAATCAGGACTTTTTAGACAAACGAGCCGTGGGCTTTGAATTGGAGTTCACTGGACTGGAGATTGATGAGGTCTCGGAGCTCGTGGCGAACGCCTTTTCTGGAGTGGTTCGTAAGGATGATTCTTTTGTTTACACCGTCCGCGACACTGAGTTCGGTGAGTTTCGCATTGAATGTGATTCGTCTTTTTTGAAAGATCGGAAATATGCCGATTGGTTAGATAACCTTGGGATTGAACTCAAAAAGGGCAGTGAAAAAAGGCTTGAGCTCAGTATTGCTGAACATAGCCAAGTCCTAATTCCAAGAGAATTGGTTAGTCCACCCATTCCAGGGCACAAATTGTCATCTTTCTACAAATTGATCCGACAAATTCAAGGGCGTTATCAAAACAAAAGCAACAAATCCTTCAGCTTGGCTCCTTGCGGTTTGCACATTAATATCGAGGTTGCCAGTTTGGAGACCGACTACCTGCTGAGTATTTTGCGCGCCTTTTGCTTAATGTACGAGGACTTATACAAAGAGATCAACGTTGATATGATTCGTAGTCTGGCTCCCTATATTAAGCCGTTTCCAAAAGCTTATGCTTTAAAAATTCTTGATCCCGAATACAAACCAACGCAATCCCAGTTCATTGATGATTATTTCAAACACAATCCAACTCGCAATCGCGCCTTGGATATGAGTGTGATATTTGCGGAGATCGATGCGGACCGATTGCAGAAAGTAAAGGGCTTGGAATTGAATCTTATTAAGCCACGTCCGGCCTTCCATTATCGTCTCCCCAATTGTGAACTTGATAATCCAGACTGGTCTGTTGCGACCGAGCTGGAAAGATGGTCGCGGATCGAAGCTCTGGCTAGCAAGCTTCGTAGTCGCTCGGCTGATGATATCTTGATGCGGTCTCAAACCACCGCGTCCTCTCACCGTATGGTGGGCACACAGTGAGGCCACGGATCGCCGTGACCGGTCCCACGTCAGGTGGCGGCCCGGCTTATTTTTTTACATCCTTACAGGTCCGCTTAGCTGGCGGCACCCCGATTCGGGTGCACCCGGAAATGAATTGGAAACAAGTTCAGTTTGATGGATTGCTCTTAGGTGGCGGAGCCGACATCACTCCGGATCACTACGAATCAGCCCATCTTGAAGATGTGGAAACGGACTCGGGGACGGGCGAGTCCGCCGGCAAAAAGTATATTGATTACTTAGTTGGGTTTTTTGTCTATCTGGCTCGTTACTTATTCAGTTACTCAAGCAGTCGGGGACAAACCGATCCTGAGCGAGACATCATGGAGATGAGTCTTCTGGGGCAAGCCATCCAAAGCGGAGCTCCGGTTCTTGGGATTTGTCGAGGCATGCAGCTTATTAATATTTACCATGGGGGCACTCTCAACCGGGAACTTAAGGATTTTTACTATGAGTATCCCCAGGTCCGTTCGGTGTTCCCCAAAAAACGTGTCGAGGTTTTAGAAAACTCACAGCTGTCCAAGATATTGAAACGCCGGTTCGTGCGAGTGAATGCTCTTCATGATCAGGCGATCGCGAAATTGGGAACGGAACTGGTTATTTCGTCAAAAGAGGACAATGGCATCATCCAAGCGATTGAGTATAACAGATCACAAAGACGAATCATCGGTGTGCAGTGGCATCCCGAATTTCTAGTTTTTCGTCAGTCAGCGCGTCGACTGTTTCAATGGGTGGTGAACGAAAGCACGATTCACCCGGCGCCCAGTCAAAATCCAAGTAAAAACCCGGTGTCAGTGGAGCTATGATCAAGCGACTCTACAGTCTTAGGCGATTTATTGAAACAAGGTTTTACTTAATCGTAGCGGTGGCCATTCTTGCCAGCCTATGGCTCTTCACGCCTTTACGCGACATGAGTCGGCCGGAGACTATCATTGCCTTTTTGTCCAACGTTCCAAGTGACTGGCGAACATTTGCTGTGCTTCAGGGGATCTTTGCTATAGGAACCCTGGTGTACGTGCCAGTGGCTGTTATAGCCTTGGCGGGAGCCATGATTTTCCCCTTCTGGATAGGTCTTGCCAGTGCATTGTTAGGGAGCTTTTTGGCGGCTTGTACCGGTTACATTATGGGATCGTTGTTGTCTTCGACAACCAAGTCGGCATCGCTTTTACGGTCTCACACCGAGGTGATTGGACATATCCACAGTCGCGGAGCTTGGGCCATCTTGGCTTTACGCCTGGCACCGACTCCCCCTTTTGCATTTACAAGTATGTTGGCGGGGGCTTTAAGAATTCGTTTCCTTGGCTACCTTGGCGGAACTCTTTTAGGCTGCTTCCCCCTTATGTTCGTGACCAATCTTTTCGGAAGTCAGATGCTTGAGATAATGAAAAAGCCCAGTACAGTGGCTGGTTTGAGTTTGTTAGCCATCATCATCGTTTATTGGGTGTATCGCTCGGCCAAAAGGCAATATCTGAAAGAGCGAGGACTGGCGGAACAATAATATGTTTTTGTAGTTGTGTCTTTTATGAAAAATGATCAGAATCGGTGTTTAAGATTGGAAAATCAGGCGCCGAAGTCATGGCAGTCATTTGTTCGGCCGCGGATTTGACATAATGTGTTTTAATGTTGCCTATAACGCAGTGATTTTTAATTTTTTATTCAGTACCATGGTTAATTCATGGCAAAGCTTTTGAGATACCAGCGTTGATTCAACTTTTGGATCATGGAGCGACTCAGAGGCTTTGGGACGAGAGGTGGAGTGATGATATTGATAGTTCAAATTTTAATAGTTTTAAGTCCTTTTTCTTACAGCAAGGAGCTGGTCGCCAGCGGTGACGTTTTTTCCGAAGATGGTCAAAAGCTTTATGAGCTTAAACAATATAAGAAGACTCTTAACGAGGGGAGAGAAGAAACCACCGTGTACTTCAATCAACAGAACAAGCCCGTTTTAAAGGAAACCATAGTCACAAAGGATGGTCAGTTTGAGAGTTATAAGATTGACCAATTGCAGTCGGGGCAAAGTGCTTCCGTCGATAAGTCCCAATCTCAGTTAAGGTTCAATCGT
>CAXRIX010000072.1:0-13711 GCA_964230555.1 Bdellovibrionales bacterium | reverse complement strand
ACGAAGACGAAGTGGTCGAAAGAATGAACTACATTCGCGATTTGATTGACAGTGGTCGACTGCTTGAGATTCTGTCTTTCGTTGGACTCAACAAAGAGATGCAAACTTTCCGTGATGGCTATGTAAAGAAGTATGGCTACGCTCCAACTGACTATATTTATGACCGCTTCTTAGAATTGCATCGGGTGACAGCCTGCGAACGTTATCAGAATGGGGAAGGTGACTTTTTTCACCACCTATTTGCCAAAGACTTTTCTGGAAATCCGCAAACGGCCTGTGATACAGAACAGTTAGACTGGAGACTTAAATGGTAAAGCCGATTTTTTTTATTTTCGCCTATTTGTTAATTACAAACCCGTTACAAGCCCAAAACATCGAACTGCCAAGTCCGCCGACTCCGGACAGTCATGAGTACCAGCTTGTGGTCGTGAATTATGGTGAAGAGGTTTTATCGACTCAAGTTAAAGAGTCGTTAGCGAAGGACTTTTTACAGGCCATGGCGCAACTGGGGCTCAGCACCTTGTCAGTCGACTCGCTTAAAAATTTGCAAATGAACTTTAAGTCGTTTCATGAGCAATTGGCCGCCGCTCTCTTACGTATCAATGATTCTCTTCCCGAAGACGAAGCCGTTGCCATGAATATTGTCTATCTTCCGATTGCCAAACAATCTTTGCTTGCAAAAAACTCAACACTTTCACCTCTTGAAATTTCTGGTGACTGGGCGACTGCTGTCAACTCAGTGAAAATGAAAACACTGCAGTTGTCGACAGCAGCATCCATGGGAGACACGGAGTTCGATTGGTACACTTCGGTCTCCAACAGCTTAGCTCTCCACAATCAAGCTATGAGCCAAGTGGCCGACTCTCCGGGCTTGTATTTTTCAGCTCTGCAAATGCAGATGAGTTTGCAAAAAGATCAATCATCAATGCAGTTGCAGATACTGGCTGGCCTCAATCAACAAAAAATCACACTGGATAAGATCAACGATCAAGTGCGCATTCGCGATATGGTTGTGCCGGGTTTCACCGACCTTATTGATCAAAACGCCAATGTCCCGATGGCCGAAGCCCCCGGATATTTTTCAAAAGCCCCGGTGATGGTTATGAGCACTTCATTTATCCAAACCGAGCCCGAAAGCCCCTTGGAGCTGGGGCTATCCCTCGGTGCCTTCAATGGCCTGGGAGGAAATTGGACAGGTGTTGAGGTTATCGATGAGTTTGCCTTAGCGGCAACAGCTCAGCCCTCAGAAGTGGGTGCGGCACAGTGGCTCAACGAATGCCAAACAAGAATGACCAGCGTTCCCAGTTTGCAGGGAACCTTAGCCAAAGGCGCCATTGGCCAGGGAAAACTCGGTGAGCTTGTTGAAAAAGCTGAAGTCAGCATTGGATTTCACTTTTTCAATATGTGGTTTCAATTCAATGATGAGGGCGAGCCCTATATTCCTCCAGGAAACCTCGATGTCCGCGTCGCGGTTGCTGGTGGCTTGGGTGGTTTCGCTGAATGCATTGTTATGGGAGATGTGAATGAACAACTCTCCGGCGAATTGAACGCCACCATCAAAGCGCAATTGGAAGAGCTGCTTGAGGTTAACTCTTTGGCTGATGAACTACTGAGCCAGTTCTGATTGAATTTCAGCGGGTGGTAACTGCGGAGCCGACAGGTTTTCAGCTCCGTAGGAAAAACGGTATCCAAGAATCATTAGCAAATAAATCAGGCATCCTATGAGGCGCATGGGGCTCCTTTTTGTGATTAAAAGTGCCTCTATTTTAAGTGATTGACGCGTCTCACCCTAATTCAATGATGTTTTCTGAAATCTGTATAAGATAGTGGCAATTTTTCATACCTTCGCAGCTCAGCATATCCGGTATTTCTTGGCTCACTGGGACATTCTCAGGTATCTGTAAGAATTCTTCAGGGTAACACTGGCCTAGCAAGTGCTTATTCGATAAAACAAAAAACCTTAAAAGGGGGATTATTATGTCAGGTGTTAACAAAGCCATCATCGTTGGACGTCTTGGAGCGGATCCTGAAGTCAAAACAGTTACGTCGGGACAAACTGTTTGCCGCCTCAGCGTCGCAACCAGTGAAAATTGGACGGACCGAGATGGGCAAAAACAAGAAAGAACCGAATGGCATCGAGTTGTGGTTTGGGGCCGTATGGCTGAGGTCTGCGGGCAACATCTTGCCAAAGGCCGTCAGGTTTACCTAGAGGGGCGCTTGCAAACACGCTCGTGGGAAGACCAACAAGGTGTTAAAAAGTACACCACAGAGATCGTCGCCAGCACTGTGCAGTTCTTGGGATCAACCGATCGCAATAGCCAGTCACAAAGCATGGGTGGCAACATGGGCTCCCAAGATTTTGGTCCAGAACCCTCTTTTGATAGTTCTGAAGAAATTCCTTTCTAAGTCACTGAATCAAGCCACCATTAAGACTTTGGTGGCTTAAGTCCTTAAAAACTCTTAATATTTATACCTTTTGGACTTGGCCGCGCCCTGTTCTTTTCCTATCATATTGTGAAAGAGTTCAATTTTTCCACTCACTTGTGTGAGTTGGAAATTTTGACCTCTTGAAGAGACCATTTGTTTTTGACCCATTCCATCGGGCCGCAAATTAATGAACTCTAACAGGAGTGAATATGCACCATCAGGGATCCATCTCGAAATTCGTTCTTATGTTTTTTGTTGCCATACTGTTTGTGGTTCAACCCTCTTGGGCGGGTCGAGTCGTTAAAGTTAAAGGTAAGAAAGTTTTTATCATTCTCGATCAAGAAGAAGTGGGCTCCACTTCCAAAGGCGATAACCTCTACACCACCACCCGCTCTGGAAAAAAGCGCGGAATCGTTACAGTTCGCGCCATGAAGGGTAATAAGGTCATCGGCCAACTTCGTAAAGGTAAGGCCGCCAGCCGAATGCTGACTAAGGCGCGAAATAAAGGTGGTCGTAAAAAGCCACGCCGTCGTGAAGACCCAATGATGATGGAAGATGCCAGTGAAGTCGCACAAACAGAAGTCATTGAAAGAAGCGAATTTCCAGAAATGATGTTTGGATTGGTCGGAACCTACGGGCAAGCCACCCAGAATGTTGCCAATGTTGCCGATATGTCCGGATCTCTATTGGGTGTGAAAGCCGTTTTTGATTATGAGCTTTTCAGTAACTTCGGAGTTAAAGCCCGCTTGGGAATGGACATGCTATCAGTGACTGGCTCCGCTGGTGGTGCTGAATTTCAAACCGACATCAACTACCTCACTCTTGATTTCTTTTTGCGCTACTACGTGATGCGCGGAGACAGCTTTGGCCTTTTCCTCAATGGTGGGTTGGGTATTTATTCACCGATGTCGACGGACCTTGGCTCCAACGCTGCTCTTCAAGAGGATTCGATCTCAACAACAAGTGTTGGAATTCTTGGCCTAGGAATCGCCATTCCTTTAGGAGGTATGGAAATTCAATTGGGTGCCGATTACTTTATCTTTCCTCCGTCGGACGATGTTGAAACCAGCGTGTTTGGCGCTAAGCTCGGTCTGCTTTTCGGTATCTAAACCGAAAAGCCATTTTCTATAACTCTGCTAAAGAATCAATATACTCAATTTTTTCATCGAAGCTGAGAGGCTTCGATGGCAAAGCCTCTTGCAACAAGTCCTCGGCGGGCGTTAAAAACTGATTGAAAGCTCCTGCTTTTTTCAAGACAACCACTCCGGCACTGGATTTTTCAACCAACGCAAATTGTGGACTCACTTGGCTGGTGTACAAGTTCGCTCCAGCTCCGGTCACCTCTTTCAGCCAAGTCACAAGAAAATAGTGTTTTTGATCATAAGAAGCGAAGTTTAAAATCGAGACCTCACTCATCGACGCCCATGAAGCCTGAAACAGTTGACCAACCTCGCTTAGGTCAAGAACACTTTGTGGAGACGACACCACCGACGAGCCTGGCAACTCCTGTTGTAGGTTTTCGATCGCTTGGGAATTAAAGTCCGAGGTTTTCAAAACCGCCCAAGGTCTTCCCTCGGTGGAATGGTGGCCTTGAATACTTGAGGCTTGCAAGAGAACGGTTAACTTCTTCTGCAACTGTCCGTCTGAATCAAACAGGTTGATAAAAATCAGGTTCTTATAATACTGGTAAACATTTTTATGAAGAGTCATTCCACTGCCACAAAA
Organism: Bdellovibrionales bacterium; assembly: GCA_964230555.1. GTDB lineage: Bacteria > Bdellovibrionota > Bdellovibrionia > Bdellovibrionales > JAGQZY01 > JAGQZY01. The sequence goes on along the minus strand of CAXRIX010000072.1, from coordinate 9,559 downwards.
CGACAGACCGCCTTTTGCTTGCACTGCCAAGTACTGGCGCACTTCTGCAAACCCCATCAAGTGAACGAAGGCGCGAGCGATGGCGGGCGAAGGTAAGTCTCCTGGACAGGCCTTTAAATCTACAGAAGTCGCTAAGTCGTTGGTTGAAATTAATGACCCCTGCCCGATCTGAGCGACAATTGTTCCTGCATATTGCCGATCACAAACCAAGGCACCACCGGAGTCATGTCCAGAAACATGAGGCTTGCCTTGCAAGGCCACAACATGATCGCGGTGCTCAACAAACTGTTCGGCTTTGACTTTTTTGGCATGAGCTTGCCCCCAAACCATAAAGTCATTGTACCCGGTTCCCACTAAGGAACATTGGCCAGAGGCAATTTTTTCGGCGACGTCACCCTCATTCATCAAAGCAATGGGGGCAGCCGCTAAAGCTTCGGTCGGCGGCAACTGGATTATTGCAACGTCCTTAGGAACTCTTTCCGATTCGGTCACTGCCAACCGCGGATTCAATGGTCCTTTTTCATCAAGAAAGGTCCATTGAATATCTTCTTTTCCATACACTTTTGGAATATCTGTTAAGCAGTCAACTAGAAGAGCCTCGAAACGGTCTTTATAAAATCCATAACCACAATGACCGGCGGTTCTTAGTTTATGAGGTCCAATCACAAACGCCGAGCAGGACATCTCAGCCTGGGGCTGATTATTCAATAACGGAACAATTTGGCAGAGTTGTGAGGGTATTTGCATAGCCCGCTCTCCTCCCACAATAGCCGCAGCTGAAATTGGTAACACAAGACCAAAAACAATAATCAGACGTTGAAAAATTGGCATGAAATTCCCCTCTTTAAAAGATGTTGCGATACCGGTGAGAATGACAAACTTTAGTTGGTGAGGAAATGAACTAACTGGGGGCTGTATTTTCTTCTCAAGATAAAGACTCGTTGTTCCCAAAAGGCAAAAAAAAACGACCAGGCTTTGGGGTCCTGGTCGAAAAAGGGGGATATGGGATCGTACTCTCTATATAAGCAATCGCAGGGCCAAACCCTGCCAACAAAATCATAAGTTATTATAGATACTTACGATAATGCTGGCTGTTTCTGTCCTGTAAAACTTCTGAAATGACGACAATTATTGTCACCCTTAACCATGCTTTGAACCTTAAGGCTCAAGCCCTCCTTGGCAACTGAGGTCTTCGAAGGCTCTAATTTTTTAAATTTTGTTTACACTTGTAGGCAAACCCCGAGCTGTCGCCGGTTTGCACCAGTAGGTTTCCGCCTTTGTCGGCAACCTGGTTTTTCATGGCGTTGATGCTTTCGACAGTCGCGCCCCACCACGACCAATCCGCCCAGACTTGTCCTAAGGACTCGCAATCGGGGCCCGCTTTTTCACTGACAACCACATGTTGGGCTCGCGGGTCTAAGGTTCGACAACCCGTCATGAAAAAAACGGCTAAACAAATCAAAATAAAAATTTTTTTATGCACACGACCTCCTTGCAAACCACTTGGTCTGCAAAATTTGGTATTGATCTTTGAGTTTGAGGTCTTAACTTATGGGTGTGTATTTACAAATCATTATAGCCGAAACGAAAAAAAGCCACCCTCAATTGACTGAAGAGTGGCTTTTTTTGAACACTGCATTTTTTCAAATTATCCCTATTCGGTGACTCGTCGACTATTATATTCGTTGGCTCGCAAGGGATCGATGGACTGGTAGCGAACAAGGAGTTCTTGAGTTCCTAACAGTCCCTGGTTAACGAAAACGATATTTTGTGCGCCGGGCCGGATTTCTAAAGTCCAACAAAGCTCTTGGCTTCTCTCACTCTGACAAAAAGGCACGTTTCTTTCAGGATCGGATTTATAAACCACCTCAACACGACCAGCAGGGAATCGTTGCAATCGATACTCGCCGCGACTCACGGATCTGGTAAAAAGATCTTTTGCAACTCGCGCCAGCTTCCTTCCGTAGGTGTTGTCGTTGGTTCCATCACAGATATTCAGAATATTAGTCCCCGCTTCACGATTGCCGCGGGTGATGTTCAAAAACTTTTCTAACTCCTGAGGCTCAGGCTGAGAGAGCTGGTTTCTAACATCGTCGTCCACCTTAGGATTTCCACTCACACAGTGGCGTTTGTTTAAACTCCAAGGATTGTCGGGATCATTGTCGCCACCAAAGCGGGTTTGCAAATCACGACTGACGGAATTGCGATGTAAGACTCCGTAGGTTGAAATTTTCTCATAAGACCGATCATCACCCTTCAATCTTTGCAGGGCTTCAGCCGCACGTTGGGCATTGAGATTTGGCGACCAATCAATCGTGTCGGTAATAAAGATCACGCCAAGGTGGGCTCCAGAGCGAACAAAGTCAGAATTCATTGACTGAGTCATTGCCATCCATTGATCCTCACGATCTTCATCGTCAATGGCTGGCACCGACCACCCTAGCTCTTGCGAATCGGGAAACTGGGCGCGGTAATGTTCACTGGAGGTTCCAAACATTAGAAAACCGGGATTTAACCCCATAACCATGGGAGCCAACAGTTCCTCATAACGGGGGCCAATGGCTTCTTGCAGCAGAATTTCAGTAAAAACAGAGTGCTCGCCCTGCGCCTGGTCTTGCTGGCTGACCGGGCCTGCCACTTCCACCTGCTCGAATTGGTCGGCCTCAATAAAATTTTGTGCTCCCAGTTTCAAGGTCGCTTTTAGCACTTCCGATTTGGTTTCGGAAGTCGCAAAAAATTCATCCAATTCAACAAATCCGTCGTCATTGTCGGTGGGTTGCCGAAGCGGAACCATGGTTCCCAGTCGGTAGAAGTTTCGTTTTGGCTGAAAATTCTCTTCCCCACGAGTGGGTCGACTGAATTCGGTCACGCCTTCAATGTAGCGTTGCTCACCGGGGCGGCCTTGTTTAAAATAGCGTCGAGAATCATAAATTGGAATAACTGAAATCCGATAGTCTAAAAGATCATAGTTGCTCAACTCATCGACGAACTGATCCATCGCGCCAATCAGATTCTCTTGGTGTGGGAGCATACTTTTTGAATCGTCCATAATAAAAACCAAATCCAATTTGGGTTTGATATCGGGATTGGTTAAGGCAATGGTTTGTTCAATTTCAGTGACATCAGCCGGCTCTACTTCACTGATCTCAGGTGGTAGAACGACCTGCACCGACGACACTTGCCCGGCTTCGGGTAAATCGGGAATCACGATATTGGACTGCGTAACTTCTGGAGTCTCTGGTTCACCAATGCTGATATCGGAAACTGAAGCTTCGATATCTTGACGATCGGCGCGATGCAAATCGGCGGTCTCGGATTGACAGCCCAGCAGATAAAAAAAGCACGGGGCCAGCGTTAATAGTCTGAGAGTTGTATTAAATGTCTTCATAGGGAGACCACCTTTTTCAGAAGTGTGGGACAGGTCTTGGCATCCACCTGCAACTGATCAATTTCGTCAATCCAAACATCCTCTTCGTCAAATGGAAACTGTAAATCATCAGGCCCGGGACGCTCGACATTCCCAGCTTGCAAACGCTGTCCTGCCAATTGCTTATCTAAATAAATTCTTTGAATCGAGTCCGCTTCGATTAAATGCAGCTTTTTAATGACCTCTGAGTAGTGCTGTAACTGCCAATGGGTTTTTCGACTTTTATGAGAAGCCATGGTTTGCTCTAAAGTTTTGATCTTTTGTCGACTGACTTTTTTAAAGGTTTCTATAACTTTAAAAACACGTGTGAAGTCACAGACCTGATGGGCGATGTAGGCACTTAAATAAAAGGCTTCGGGTCCCACCGATTGATTGAACAGGGGTGACATTAAGGTGTGACTGTCAGCAATAACCTCATTTTTCTGTCCTAAATGATATTTAGTCCAGGCTCGCTCTTCAACAGCTGATAACCACAATTCCGAATCTTTAGGAATTTTTTTATACTGCTTCAAAGCTTGCTCGTATAGTCCCCGATTAAAAAGGATGCGACCTTTAAGCAAAGCAATGTCATCGAAATTCTTTTTGACCTTGAACTGCTTCATCCGCTTTTTCAAAAACTTCAATTGACCGAGAGCTTTACGATCTTCACCGGCAGCCGTCATGCGATAGGCCTTATAAATCTCCCGGTTCACATCAAAGGGAACCTTCTCAGCCGCCGTAGCAACAGCACTCGAGATAGCGAGTATTAGGAAAAGGAGGCTTCGGCAAGTTTTAATCATAGCAAAAATCCTAGTTTTGCTGTGAACACAGTTTGCTCTAACCGACGGCTTTGGTTGTCGGCAATACTGTCTTTATAAGTTTGGTAACGAACTTCAAAGCGAGACGTCAGCCAATCCGTTAACCAAAAGCCAACGCCGCCTCCAGCACTGATCAAATCACTAGAACCTGACTGCGCAAGATTGATCTGCCCGTAGCCCGCCGACAAATAAATATCGAACTGAGTGACATTCCAATCAAAGAGATTGATTTTTCCGTAAACGGGATAAAAAGAAACCGAGGCCAGATAGGCATCAGAAGCAAAGTCTCGAACATCTGGTCTAACGCTGGGAGAACCATCAAAAACTCGCTGTCCTTCTTGAGACAACTCATTTTGAAAAGAATAATAGCGCCCACCCACAGACCATCGGGGTGTGACGTGCAGCTCTAAGGCTCCTTCTAACTGTTTGGAGTCGACATAGGGACTCCCCCCGGTGATGTAGCCATAGCCGAGGGTGCCTTCGACTCGCCAACGTCGATCCACTGAACGCTTTTGCACAATTTTAACTTTATTGTTCGGTTGAAGCTTGCGGGCTTTTCGCACGACTTCGCGATTGACACCCAGGCTGTCGAGATCCTCTGAGGCCTTTGCAAAGGCCAGGGAACCTGAGATTAAAGTGATTGCTAGAATGACTGTTTGTAGAGACCTCATTAGTTTGCTTCCTCGTTTGGATGATTGATGTCAAAGGGAACGGGGGTGCTGGTCAATCCGCTCGCCTGGCTCTGAGTTTTGACGGCCACAACCGCCCGGTTGTTGCCTTGAAATGTCCCGTCTGGGATCAGTGAAGATTGAATGATGTAGTGGTAAACCACATTGCCGTTTCGCAAAGTGGGATTGGGACCGCTCGCCAATGTCATGAACGGAGCCATATTGGTGCAACGTTGATTGGGATTGGGATTACAGCCAATCTCTCCACTGAATATAATAGCGGGGGCATTCTCTGGATCAAAGTTATTGGCCAACGCGGGGTCTTCAACCACCACCTCTAAGCGTTCTCCGTCTTGTACAAGGTTGACCAATTGAGGTCCTTGCTGGGTCTGACTGACAACAATTCGAATTTCTTGTTTGACAGTCTGTTGACCAAGAAGCTCACGCTCACGTTCGCTTGCCAGTTGAATATTGTTTTTTACCAATTCGATTTGGTGGTGAGTCTCTCGGCTTAATTCTCCATTTTCCAGACTCTCGGTTGGAGTTCCGGAGATCAACCATCGGCCGGCATTCTCTGAATCGGCCGTCAAGGTTAAGCCTTGAGGAAGATCCGGAGTGACGTTGAATTGAATCTGACTGGGATCATGATCTAGCAAAAGAGCAAATGTAAAGCTGTGCTCTCCTTGCCGATTGAACTCAAACTCATAGGATAGAGGCTGAGCCGAATCCATATTCCATTGGTACAAGAAGTCCTGAAACTCTTGCGCGACTGGATTGTTGATTCTGTCCTGGCAGGTTTGAATCTGCTGGCGCAGCATTCTCACACTTTCTTGATAGCCTTGATCTCTGGCCTCTTGGGCTTGTTGGTACGCCTCTAAACTGGCGACATATTCATTGCGTCGTGATTGCCATTCATCGGCGGTGCGCTCTTGATCTTGTTGAAGACCAGAAATTACATTTTGAAAATTGACCTCTTGCTGTGCCAAAGCCGCCTCGGCTTCTGAGTTGATTCTTTCAATAGAGGCTTCGTACTCCGCGGTTTCGGCAGCAAATTTTTGCTCCCAGGTTTGCTCTTCAGCCACTCTTTGACTGTCTGTGATGTAACTTTCTTGTCGCCCATGAAGAGGGTCGGCATTGTCGCCACCAAAACCACAGCTTGCGAGCATAAGTGGTAAGCACAGTTTAAAATATTCTTGTAATCTAAACACTTTTTACTCCTCTATCCTTGTCGTGCCCGTTTTAAAGTAAACGGATAAGTAACATTCACGTTGACGTTTCCATGGGGCTTGGGAAATTTCCAACTTTTGATTTTTTTCGTCATACAAGATTCGACACCAGCCGATTTAAGACTGCTGCGACCGACTTGAATCATGCTGACACGACCTGAACCACCAATTATAAAATTGGTAACCACTCGCCCTGAAAGATTAGGCTTGGTTTGAAGTCCCATTTCATAACAGTAGAAAATTTGGCCGATGTTACGTTTAATGACGGCTTCAATTTGACTCATCTCCAAACCACCGTTAACTGAACCATCTTCTTGCATGGGATGTTCGTAGCCACCGGAACCACCGCCAATATTCAGTTGTCCATAACCGGCTTGTCCTCCGGCACGGCCTTTGGTTCCATAACCCACCTGACCCAGATCGGTTTTTCCACCTCCACCGGAGCGAGCGCTCAGCGCTTTGCCAGCCAGGCTACTGGTGGCAGAACCGAGAGACTTAGTTCCAGCCGATTCGCCTGAGCCCGAGTTTTTCAGGTTGGATTTTAATTTTAGTCCGCGTCCCCGTTTTGAGCCTTTTGATGTTCCACCCAGAGCGCCCAAGGCGCCCATTTGATTGACATTCTTACGTGGGCGTTGGGCCACACGTTTTTTGGGCTTGGCTCGCTTGGGAACGACCTTCTTAGCAACCTTCTTTGTTCGATTGATCTTCTTTTTAGAAGCTTTGACCGTCGGTTTGGCCTTCGGTATCACCGTTTTAGCCATCGGTGTGATTTTGACTGTCGGCACTTCCTCTTTAATAAACAACTCGTGGGTCCAGAAGGCCGAAAAGATTAGAAATAAAACAATTCCATGAACAATGGCGGACCATTTTAAAACTTTAGAAAAGCCCTCATCATTTTCCACTTCGATGGGGTTGGCCACGTACTCAATTTTTTCGTTTTCAGACAAACGGCGAAGGGTTCCGATGCCAGTCACCACCACTGGCTTTTCGGCCACTTTAGAGACATCAAAAGTCTTAACAAGAGTCAGGCCGTCTGTCGCAGCATCGGTCTTTGAAAAAGTCGGAATCGCCTGCAATCGACCTGTCGACTTTTGAGTCACCAGGTGAAGTTTGGGTTGGGTCCAATTGAAAGATCGTATGACCTTTCCACCGGCATTCTCGAGCACTAATGGAATAGGTTTGATCGACTTCATTTGTAATCCTCCTGACTCTTCTTTAATTGAAATTTAAATTTTTTGCGTGGCTGTACGACCGAGATTAACTTTTTCTCTTCCTCAACCGAAACCGTCGCCTCGGGAGAGTGGGCGTAACGACCATTGACGGTCGAGCCCGTGAAGTTGGCGTCGGTAACACGCTCTGATTTTTTAACACTGGTGGTTTTGCTTTTTGTTTCGGCGGTACAGACCAACGAAAATAGGGAAATTGATAGGATTAAAAGAACTACTCTCATGGTGTCACCTTTCCTTTCATCTCTAAAATCCTTTGATCAAGAAACGCAACGTGGGTGTGATGGGCCATCTTCCCTTCTAACTTACGAAGTTTTTCGATAGTGCTGACATCAAATGGATTGGCTTTGGCCTGCTGCCTAGCTTTCTGAAGCTGCCCCTTGTAACCTTTAGGAGCCACCGACAACTTTGCCAACGCCGACTGTTTTGCCTTGGGAGCGTATTCTTTTAAAAATTGCGCCTCATCGGCAATCAAACTTTCGATCGGGGCGGAAGCGGTCTCGCGCTCCTCGATTTTTTCTTCTATGTATTTCTCGTTGTCCCAGAGAGTTTTAAGAGTTTTTGCAATCGCTTGCGCTTCTTGTTCGAAACTTTTGGTTTTATCGGCCATCAACTGTTGATACTGCTTCTTTTGGTCGGCCGATAAACCTCTTGGCAAAGGCAGGCTTTTTAAATCACCAACCAAGCGTTGCTTTTCATTTTGTAATACAGACAGGCCGGCCACATGCAGTGGAAAATCGCCTCGGTCAATGGCCGAGTTGGTGAATTCTTCAAGTTCTCCAATCAGTTCCATGCGCTTGGCGGTGTCAGCTCCCGTACGACTGGCACGGTGGGAGATTCGATGTCTCTGCAACTTTGATTTCATTCGTTGAAACTCTGGAATCTGCACATGACGCAAAAGGATTTTACCGGCCGGTTTTTTATCAGCGTTTGAGGCTTGCAAAACCTGCTCAGCTCCCTTCACGTTTTTATACTGACCAAAGGTTTCAAGAGACAGTTCCGATAAAAGCAAGGGCGATCCCTTGATTTTAAACAATAAGTTTTTAATCTCAGCCCAAGGCACTCGACTGCTTTGAACGATTTTGGCTCGAATACGATTGCCCTCTAAAACACCATGGCTACGTCCAAGGTACTCCTCATAGTATTTTTTTGGGTTGATGCCCGCCATTTCCGCTAGCATCGCCAATCGAATCAGGTCGGTTTTGGCCAATCGGCTGCCATCAAGACGCCGTTTCTCATATATATAAGCCTGTCGAAAATTAAAGCTGACCTGAAAGGCCCAAACCAAGTGGTCGTAAGCAAAGTGGCTGTCTTTTAAAGATAGTTTTTTATATCGCAAGATTTTTTGACCGGTGCGAATCGTCTCGGCCAGGTCTTTGACTGATCTTGCCAACTGGATCTGAGTTTTTAGCATTAAAATTTGTTCTTTTTCAGGCACGTCTTTAAAAGGAACCGCGACCATGAGGGCCAAGAGTTCTTTGCGTGTACTTTCCGCTCCGTCATTTTCGATAACTGAAATGGACTCATTAAGAAGGGCTTTGCGATAGACACTGTCAAAGTCCTTTTTATGTGTTGGGAAGGAAGCCGCATACTGCTTGGAGTATTTCATAATCTTGCGGTTGTTTTTTTGTAGGGCGTAGATATCAAGAATTAAGTCGGCTGATTTCTTGGCAATCGCGCCATGGGATTTTTTAACCTTTCCGGCTTTGCTGACTTCAGCGATCACTTTCTTAAAGCTCTTTAAGGCTGGTTTATACTGCTTTTCATCGTATTTGATATAAGCCAACTGGTACTTAGCGTGGATATTTTTAGGACCTTCAGGGTAAATCTCTAAATATTGGGTGTAAGCTTTTTTCTTTAACTCATTTTTGCCACTGGTTTCCGCCGAGGCCATGCCAGCATCCAATGTTGCGACAAACAACTTTTTCTGTTTCGCGATCAATTTATTTTTCTTTATAATCTTGGCCGAGCTAATGTAGTGATCCAGAGCCTCGCCATAGGACTTACGGACGTCAAACATTTGAGCAGCCACATAGTGCATGTCATAAGCTTCATTGAAAGCTTGTAAATAGAGCTTCCAAACCTTTGCTAATGTTACCGACGGATGGTCCTTTTCAACTTTGTTCCAAAAAACTAAAAATTTCTTGGATTTTTCAGCGTACTCATTGCAACGGAACTCCATCTCCTTACAGTTGACTTCCTTGTACGAGGCCGT
>CAXRIX010000071.1:0-36891 GCA_964230555.1 Bdellovibrionales bacterium | reverse complement strand
TTCAAGTGCAACTTTCACATCTTCGTTTTTAAAGATAACTCGTCTGACAAAAACCTTTAACAGCTGAAAAATTTTCTTTGCAGAGAATCCAATCAAAGAGGCCGCCAGAGTTCCTCCGATCACAATCAGAGCCGCATGGTAATCAAGAAAAACGGATGAGCTTTTTGTCGAGGTCAATGCTGTAGCGACAGCGACCCCAATTGCCAGTAAGATTCCGAACAGAGCAGAAAAATTCATTATGACCTCAACATTAGTAAAACCAGTGGTTTTAAGGTTATCTTCATAGTTGTTATTCGGAATTTGTAAGAGAATTCTTTATTTTTTCGCAGCCGATGTGGGGCGACGAAAGCCCTGAATCACCTCAGACTTTGGTCGATAGTAAATGGTGAATCCGGCGTAGATTTTATTGGGATCACGGATTAACTGAAGGTTATTCTTCCAAAGCGATGACCAGTAGCGTGGCGAGCTGTAGAGTTTCCGAGAAATACCCACCAAGGTATCTCCTCTTCGGATCAAGTAGGGCTCGCCATTTTTTTCAATGACAACAAATGGCACTCCGTTGAGAACCAAAGTGCTGCCAATAACGAGGTTATTGTAGTCAGCAATTGTATTTTGATTGTCTTTGTAAATATCTCTCCAACGAAAAATATCACCATATTTCGCAAAGGCTATTTTCATCAAAGTGTCGCCATCTTTAACTTCGTACTGAAGAGTTTGTAGCCCCTCTTTTGAGTACCGAGGTTGGTGCTGACTGGCGATCTGTCGGCTCGTATTTGTCCAGCGTTTGCGGCCAGAAAAGGGGTGTGTTGGCTGATTTGGCGGCCTCTGCGGTTGTTGCCCAACAGACTGTGGTTTTGGGTTCTGCTGATCCTGCTGAATGGGAGATGGAGAGGCTTCGGTGACAAGTTGTCCGTTTTCAATTGCTAAAATGTTTTCCGCAATATCAACAGGCAGGGGAACGGTTTGGTTGCGGATGGCAGCCGTTCCACGAAAGGCCCCGGCGGGAAGTTGTTGACCAGAATCATCAAAGAAATTTCCGATGGTTGAACACCCCAAAAGCAAAGAACTTGTGGCGATGAAGTACATGAATTTCTCTAAAATTGGTTCAAACTTTCTTTTCATAACATTCCTTAAATACTGTATCGGAATGCGACAAAAAAATTTGATAGGTCCAAAGGCGGGGTCTGTTATCTACAGGTCGTTGTTAATAATCAACTGCGAACCCGACAAAGGAATTGGAAAGGTTGGGTTGCTAAGCAGAAGATAGCGATCTCCAGATGAGAGACTTAAGCCCGAGGAGCGCAAAATTTCTACAAATCCAGTTCCTCCGCCTGTCAGGCTAGAGCCAGGGACTGTCGTCACCCCTGCGGTACCGGCATCGTTGGTTCCAGCATTGCCCAGGCTGACAGTTTGATCCGAGTTCATGGCGACCTGCCAAAAAACTTGGGTGCTGTTAAAATCACTAAGGTTTATAAAACTTCTTTGCAAATCCAAAACAGTATTGGAGGCAGGAAGCGAAGCCCCCAAAGAGGTTCTCCAACTCACTTGAGCTTTTTGAAGATGGACAAGCCGAACCCATAAGCCTGCTTTATAGATCCGTGCCTGAGCGCCAGTCTCACAGTTGAATTGGCATCGCAAGCTGATTGCAAAAGCTTCGTCTTCGTTGCTGCTGCCGAAGTCAGTCACTTCATTCGCCATGGGGATGCGAATAGCCGTTGGCTGTGCTTGGTCAAACTCTGTAATACTACTTTCAACAGCTGTGTCTTGATCAATATTATACAAGGCAACCTCGCCAATCACGCCAGACTCACTGGCAACAACCACTTCAAGGGCCCAAGGGTTCACCGGGTCGATGGTTTGCAGTTGATTGGCTTGGCGTATATATGGAAGACTCTCAAACAGAACCGACTCAATAGGGCTATCACTTTGTGCTACAGAAGCGGCAAGATCCTCCATGCTACCCCCTAAGTTTGAGCTGAGTAGAGGAAAGTAAAGAGCCGTTTTGGTGGCATCCACTTGATTGACCAGCACCCGAGCCTGCGTGACAAGCAGTTCTTCATCAAAGGATGTTTGCTCTAACTGAACCCGCCAAAGTTGGGCTCCGCCGGGAGGGCTGAAAGACTGAATAAATCGCGTTGGGTCCGATGTTCCCGCCGGAATTGAAATTGTCGCAAGAGTCGCATCAGACTCATCAACAAGAGTTACACTTTTAGGGTCGATGTCGACATTCGATGCCACAATTTCAAATGTGTAGGTGATGCTGCCGTCGAATTCTTGAGTGTTGAAACGAGTCGATGAGCGATTAAAGATTTGTGGTGTCATACTGTTTGAAGAAACGGGTCGATCTAAAAGTTCAACCGGAACAGTAAGGTCCATCACCCCAGATTTTGTAACACTGGTGGATGTTGAGGGAGGAGTAAGAACACCACTAGAAAGTTCAGCCGCCACTTTATAATAGTATGTTTCTCCGGGAACCGTCGTCGTGTCAGAGTAACTGGTGGTGGCTGAAGAACCAATGGGTCCAAAATTACCACTGCTTTCCAAAGAGCGATAGACCCAATACTGACTTGCGCCGGCGACAGCGTTCCATGTTAAATCAATATCGGCATTATTATCAGAAGCCGCGAGGCCGGTGGGGGAGGCAACAAGAGAGATGCTGACTTCAGATGAAAAATTAGACGGTGTTGAAAAAGCATTAACAGCCCGAACTTGATAGTAGTAAGTTTGGCTTGTCACGACTGTCGTATCGGTCCAGTTGGTATTGGCTGCTGAGATCGTGCCAACATTGCTAAACCCGGATCCAGAAGTGAGTGAGCGAAAAATTTCATACTCTTGCGCTTGTGGAACAGGGGCCCACTGCAGGAAAATTTGCGGCGTACTGTCGGCTGCAATTGTTAAACCCTGGGGTGCATTGATCACAGTCCCTGTTCCAATGAGATCACTGCTGTTTGAAACCGGAAGCCTCTCGCCAGAGGCTTCTACAGGTTGGTATCTGTAATAGTAGGTAAAGTTTGGATCGACAGTATTGTCTAAGTAATTGGTGGTCGCCACTCCTGTTGCAATGACAAAAAAGTTTAAATCGTCGTTAGAACGAAGAACATCGTAGGTGTCAGCATTGGCCACAGAACTCCAGTTCAATTGAATTTCAGTACTACTGACGAACTGACCGGTGGGGGCATTGGGTGTGGCCATCGGGCGTACCGACACCACCGAGGACGGACCCGATTCGATCGATCCATTCAGTGCGGTCACTCGAAAAAAGTAAGTCTGTCCGGGTGTCAGGCCTCCGACAACAACATCGGTGTTAGAAGAGGTATTGAAGCGCTGGGTGTAAGGTCCGCCTAAGCTTGTGGCCTGGTAAACACCATAAAAATTGGCCTCTGTCGAACGTGTCCACGACAGACTGACGTCAATACCATTCGAGTTTTCAGAGATCGTTAAACCCTGAGGCGGAAGAGGAGTCACGCCGGGAGTGACGCCTGCCGAACGATTGGAAACACTGGATCCTACGCCAGCGTAATTATGAATCACACGATAAAAATAAATCTGCCCGTTAACAGCGGTGCTATCGGTGTAGCTTGGAGTGGTCAGTCCACTGACGATGTTTGAGAAATTCAATCCGTCTGTGGATCTCTCAACATCATAGGTGCTTACACCAATCGAGGATGTCCAATTCAAATCAACAAGCCCATTACCGACTGCGGCTGATGGTGGAGACACTGGATTAAGGGTCGCGGCTTGAAAAGGATTCGAACTATAGGGTGTGCCACCAACAATGGCATCGACTCTAAGATAATAAGATGTTCGCGCGGTCAGTCCTGTGGCCGAGGCTAAGTTGGATGCTGTCGAATTGGCTAGCGTATAGGGGCCTCCTGGGCTGGTTGCAATCATGAGGTTGTAGAGTGTTGCTCCGGGAACCGCCACCCAGGTGAGGCCTAGAGATCCAGTGGATTGAGAAAGAAGGCTCAGTCCTCCAGGAATATTGGAATCGGTTCGGCGAGCGCTAGCCGTGGTCGAATACTGACCTTCGGTGGCATCAGGAAATATCGGAAGAACACGGTAGTAGTAGCCCTCTCCAGAAACAGCGGTGGAGTCTATAAACGTGTTGGTGGCAGGTAGCCCAATTGTGGTCCACGCCGTTTTATTGTCGGCACTTCTTTGAACACGATAAGAACTGGCACCAACAAAGGCATTCCAATCCAGTTGAATATCAGAAGCCGAGCCTGCTGCCGTTAGATTAATCACGCGACCTTTGCGGAAGGTAAAAGTATTGGATACTGCCGTTTCGGTCGTTCCCCATTGGGCGGTGATCCGATAGTAGCTCAATCCGGAGGGTGGTAGGAAATCCAGATAATTGTTTAATGGAGAGGTTGCCAACTTCAAATAAGGACCACCGATGTTGGTGGCGCGGTAAACATTAAACTCATTGTAATGAGAAGGCGCTGACCAAGTCAGCTGAACACCATTTCCGCTGGCCTCCCCTAATAAATGAGTGGGCGCCGAGGGGGCTGGTCCTGGGACTCCACCTTGAATAGAAGAAGGAAAGCCTTGAAAGATATTGGCTCCCAAGCGGGCTTGCAAATAATAGTAGTAAGCCTGTCCATTGCTGACTCCAGTATCAAGATAGTTTCCAGAATTGGCTTGCGTGCTGTAAAGGGTGAACGGACCATTCGCTTGGGTGGAACGATAAATATCAATAGTGTCAGCGTTTGTGGGCGCATTCCATTTGATATTCACATGAGCATCACCGGGATGGACGAACAGGGTGGTTTGTCCAGGGTCAATTTGAACAATCGGAGAAGCCGCCGAGCGGTAGGTGCCCCAAACCGATTGAACATCATACTGTAAAATTCCCACGCCACCCATGTCGCAATCAACATAGCGAGGTTGAGACACATTTTGATACCATTGATTTCCGTTGTCGTCGTCACGATGCAGTCGAAAACTGTTGTAATGTGATGGCTCTGTCCATTGCACTAGGATTCCGCGGTTGCCAGAACACTCGGCTAGACTGTTATGGGGTTGAACCCAAATGTTTGCAGGAGCCGGAGGAATGGGCCGAGGTACGACGCGTACTTCGTTGGAGGACGTGCTTTCGCCTTCAGGGTTGAAGCCTTTAACCACATAGTAGTAAGTTTGGTTGTTGGTTGCCGAAAAATCCGTGTAGCTATTGTTCTGATGTCCCGTGATCAAGGTTGTGTAGGGGCCACCAGAAGTGGTGCCACGGTAAACATTGTAAGAGAGGTTCTGAGAAAAACCCGACCAGGTTAAAACTACTTGGTTGTTACTCGGTGTCGCCAACAGAGAGGCGGCTGCTACCGGAGCTTGCGAATCCACTAATATTGAAACCTCAGCCGAGTTCAAGGACTGACCCGTCGAGTTTGTCGCTTGCACCACATAGTAATAAGTGGCTCCCTCGCTGGTCTGTCGATCTTGGTAAGAGTTAGAAGGGCCAGAGTAGATTGTGGTGTAGGGGCCACCGGATTGTGTCGATCTTTTAAGGCGGTAAGAGGCTGTCGGATTGGCCACCGAGTCCACCTGCCAAAAAATTTGGGTGGAACCATTGGCATTCAAGTTCACACTAAGACTGGTAGGAGGTGTGTCGTAGGTGTTAAAGTTGACCAGTTGCGAGCACTGTGATTTGTTTCCAACTCCGTTGAAACTGGCGGCCGAAAGAGGTGTGACAGCGTTGGCCGGTAACGGCACGTCGATACCGACATTTTCAAAAGTGTTGGGAGTGGTTGTTAAAATTTCGTTTGTACAGCTGGTGTCAGAATAGAACGTCACACTCACCCGACTCATAAAGTCTGAACTGGGGCCAAAGCTTCCAGTGACTTGAGTTAGGGGCGTGAACGATGGGCTTCCTGGCGATAAGGTTTCAAGGATGGGACGTCCAGGTGCCAGAGTGTTATGAATGTAGTTGGTCATAAAAGTACACTGACTTCCATTGCCCGCGGCATCAAAAGACCGAGCATAAATTGAACTGGGGGCGTCCGGTGCCACCGAAATATCGATTCCGACCGTTGGAAAATCAGAGGGACTTCCGTTTCCGAGAGATCCGATACAAGCCGGGTTATCATAAAAGACGACATTGATCGGGTCGATCGGGCTCGCCATGTTGGTAAAGGCATTTCCATAGATTGTCGGTGTAAAACTGGTATTATTTGGAGACGCTGGACTGGTTAAAGAAAAGGTCGGGTCCAACGGTGGAATATTGGTGTGGGTGTAGTTGGTCAATAGGTCACAGCTTGAGGTGTTACCATAGATATCGTTGGCTCGGGCATAAACCGCAGTCACTGCGTTGGCATTCACGGTCACTGGAATACCGGCAGCGCTAAAGTTGCCTCGACTTCCTGAATTCACCATAGTGGAGCACCCAGAATCCAGATACATCTCGACAGTTGTGATCGTTGCATCCGCGGTACCAGCAATTGATGGTGTCGTCGTCAACCGAGTGGGCGAGCTTGGGTAGGCGACACTAAAGCTGGGTGATGGTGCCGGTAAATTCGAGTGATCATAATTTGTAAGTTCTGTACAGTCACTGTAGTTGCCTTCAAAATCGCGAACCCGACTGTAGATAAAGTTGTTGGTATTAACTTGCAAGCTCACCTGAATACCAGTGGATGAAAAATCACTTGGCGTCCCTTGTCCGACAAGATTGGTACAATTCAAATCATCATAAAAATACATTTCGTAGGTAAACTGAGACGGCGTACCGATGAGCAGTGGATTTTCAGTCTGGTTGGTCGGTGAAGTGGGTGTTGAGGTCTGAAAAAACGGCGGTTGCGGTGCGATGGTGTTGTGTTTGTAATCAAGAAAGTAAGTGCAAGCGCTTTCATTGCCACTTGCATCCAAACTTTGCCCATAAATCGAGGTTGTATCGTTGGCGGGGAGGTTGGCGGTGACACCGGTCGAAGTGAATAGAGAACGAGTCCCAAAACCAATAACTTGATTGCACAGGGAGTCTGAAAACAGTCTGACCGTCGCAGCATCAGCAGGCGCCGTTCCAATGATTTTTGGAAGGGTCGTCATACGTGTTGGCGTTATTGGGTCAGCACTCGTGAAGGTAGGAGCGGCAGGAGCGATGTCATCATGAATGTATTCTGTTAAGAACACACAGGCCGTGAGATCTCCTCCTTCACTCAACCCCTGTCCGTAGACTTGGGTGGTCGAATTGGATGGTAAGCTCACTTCCAAACCTGTTGTGGCAAAGGTGGTCGAGTCCACTTGACCAAGACTGACAGAACAAGCCGCATCGGAATACAAAGTCACCCCGGTAATCGTACTTTGAGCCTGTCCCCGAATCACAGGGTTGTTGACTGTGCTCGAAGGAGAAAGAGGTGTGGTGTTCAGAAAAGCAACCTCACTCGATAGCTCGGATCGGTGTTCGTATTCGATTAAAACTTCACAAGCCGAGTATTTTCCCCGTGGGTCTTTGGTTCGAGCGGCAATCGGAGTCGTGGTGTCGGCAGCCACTGTTACTAGAAGACCGGGTTGGTTGAAGGAGGTGGCGTCGCCAGTCGCGACCGCAGTTGTGCATAAGCTATCAGTGTAGAGTTCCACTGTTGCTTGGTTGGGAAAAGCCTGTCCTAAAATAGCTATACTGGTGGTGGTGCGCGCTGGCGCCTCAGGAATGGTGCGTTTTAAAACTGGAACTGGCACCGGATCGAGACTGACAGTATGGTTTAAAGCAAAATGACATTTTGAACTGGTGTTGGTGCGATAATAGAGCTCCAGATTTTCCTGAATTGATACCGATAGGGTGATTCCTGATTGTTCCACATCTTGCTTTGTGGCAACGCCCCCAGCGACACCCTCGCACTGTTTGTTGTCGTAGAATTGCACTTCGTGAAAGTCTTCAATTCCATCTGCAAGTATATGTCCTTTTAAAAACAGTTCCAGGTCGGTGGCGCTGTAGTCAACTAAGGTTAAGGTGTCTTGATTGAATGAAAGAGGTGTCGCTCCCTCTTCGAGTTTACCCTCTTTACAACCAACCATTAAAATAATAAGGAGACACGTACAAAAAAGCTTTTTCATATCAATCCCCCAACCACATGACAGCACTGGGTTTGTTGGGATCGATGGTTACAAAATCCACTTGTCCATCAGAATTGATGTCACCGGTCGAAATGGTGTCGGCGGCGTGGGGAAGATTGATCGTCTGAGTGACATTGAACAGACCATTACCGCTTCCATAAAGAATTGTCGCGGTATTGGAAGCCCCGTGGGTCACTAATAAGTCGGTCTGATTGTTTCCATCGTAGTCGAGCGCCACCAAACTGCGGCAGGGTGGAGCGACAAAGAAATCGGTGGGCCCGGTAAAGCCGCCATTGCCTTGGCCAATTAAAATACTGATACTACCCGCTGTTTCATTGGCGACAGCAATGTCGATAATACTATCGGCATTTAAAAAGCCAACCACAAGACTGCTACTTCCATTTCCAGTTGAAGTTTCGATGTGGGGTTGAAAGGTAAAGTTTCCACCCGACAAAAGAACACTCACCGATCCAGGAACAGCGTTCGCCACAACAATATCGAGCTCATGGTCTCCATTCAAGTCGGCAATGTCAAAAGCTGAGGGTTGAGACCCGGTTCCAAAATTCACACGATTGTCAAAACTTCCATCACCAAGATTAGGAAATAAGCTAATAGAGTTGGCGGCACCATTGGCGACAACAAGGTCAATAGATCCGTCGGCATTCATATCACGAGCTTTGATTGCCACCGGTTGAAGTCCGGTGGCGTAATAGTCGGGAGTGTTGAAAGTGCCGTCTCCCACTCCCATGTAGACTCTGAAACTTGCAATATCTCGGTGGACCACGGCCAGATCTAAAATGGAGTCACCATTGAAGTCTTCGACAGCGACGTCAGCAGGGCTGCCGGCCGTGGAGATTGTAAAAAGATTACTGAAAAGCCCCAGACCATTACCTTGTAAAATTGAAATGTTGTTCGTACCTTGTTGGAGAACAACAAGATCTGTGTAGGTGTCTCCATCAAAGTCAGCCATGCGAATCGCCGAGGGGTTACTCTCTGTCGCCCGTTCTAGTCCAAGAGTTCCGTCACCCTGGCCAATAAAGATTTGAACTTTTGAAACCCCAGTGGTTGAAACCATAACATCGACAAGTCCATCGTTGTTAATGTCCTTAGCTAAAAGTGAACCGGGATTCAATTCGGTAGGTATATCTCCGGTATAAAGGAAAGAGCCATTTCCAAAGCCGAGAAGAACACTCAGAGTGGACGAGCCCGAGTTTGTCACAAGAAGATCTTTGAAACCGTCTCCGTCTAAGTCGCTGGCCGCAAGACTGATCGGGCCTGATCCGACAGGATAATTGTCCGGCCCCAGGAAGCCAGCAAAATTGTCATTGATTAAGACTGATATATTGTCATCAATATTATTGGTGGTAGAGATATCGTCAAAACCGTCGTTGTTAAAGTCGGCGGCGATAATATCGGCGGGGCCGGCACCCACCGGAAAATCATAATGCGCAAAAAAGCCACCCATAGCATTATTTAGTAGTAAGCCGGCAGACAGATCGCCCGCGTTTAAGACTGCGACATCCGGTAGATCATCGTTGTTAAAATCTCCAATCGACAATCCGGATGGACTGCTGCCGACGGCAAAATAAAGTGGGTTGTCAAAAGTTCCATCGCCTAAACCTAGACGTAAACTGACTGAATTTCCTGAAGCACTGGCGGTGATAATATCAATAATACCATCATCATCGAAGTCGGCTTGTTCAATGGCGACCGGCAGCGCTTCAATGGGATTGACATCAATATATTCTACTGCTGCAAATCCAGAGTTATCAGCCAGCTTTAATAGTATTGCAATCTGGTTGGCGCCGCCGCACGCTAAAGCTAAATCAAGAAGACTGTCTCCGTTGAAGTCACCTGTCACCATGTCAGACGGGTTTGCACAAATCGGCATCACCTTGGTCATTGTTTCAAACAGTCCGTTTCCAAGTCCTTGCATAAATCCAACACTGGGATCACTGGCATTCAAAACTCCAATGTCGTTATTTCCATTGCCGGTAAAGTCGTCGGAAATTAGAACGGTTGGTTGGTTGGCTGTTGCAAGCAGGTTAGCCAATTTATTAGAATTTTGAGCCTGACTGAAAACATTGAAGGCGATGATGTCATTTCCGGTTCCCGCAATATCGGGAAAAACACCGGTGGCCGGTTTAACGCCAATGACGTTGCGGTAGTGTTGGTTGCCTAACCGAACCTGCACTTCAGCACCACCTGTGGCATCAGTGGTTTGAAATGGCGTCGTTTCAATAGTTGCGTCTCCACCAACAACTGTAAACACAACGGGGATATCGGGAATCGGATTGCTATAGCGATCAACAACCTCAACCCGCAGTGGAACCGGTAGCAAAGTATTAATCGGTTCAATCTGACTATTGCCAGAAACTGCGGCCATTTGAAAGTGATCAACGGCTCCAGGGATAACATCGGCGGCCACGTCGATTGTTTCCCCCAGACTGTCGGTAAAACGAATTGTGTCGGTTGTATTGGCTAATGTCCCGGCAATGTAAGTATGGGTGTTCGGGTCGAAACTGGCTCCTGAATTATTCGAGGTCAAGGCTGAAGTATAAGACTCCGATCCACCCGTGGGTGTAAAAACGGTCGTCGATCCAGCCGCCACCTGAGGAGCGCTGGGAATGGCTTGTAGTGGAAAACGTCTCCAAACAAATGGTAAACTGGCATTGTTTCCAGCTTGATCCACCTGTTCAATAGTCAAATTTAAATTACCAGTGTCGTAACTGACCAAGGAAAGATTAAACGTAGAACTGGAGCAGACCGTTTCTCCACTAACGTCTCCAGTTACCTCAATTGTAGAACCCGTTTCGCACCCACCGGTTAAAGTGAGGACAGAGTTGCCAGACGGAAAAGGAGAAAAGTTAGGGCTGGTCAATGTTGGCGGTGTCACTGAAGACTTGCGAACCCAAATCAGCACATTCTCTTGCGATGTTCCGTTTTGAGGATGCCATTGAGTGATAGAAAAAGGGTAAATTCCGTCCTCGCCTTTCTCGATTTCAAAGCTGTATTGTGAATTCGTGCACGGTGTTTCTTGCGGAAGGGTGTCGACAATACGAACAATATAACCATTGTTGCAGAGTCCGCCGATAACGATCGAATCGTCTTTTGAATAAAACGGCGAGTTGGCGGGAACGGCAATGGTTGGTGCTTGAACAAACACAGGCGATAACGTGCCTTCAGAACCAGATGCGACTTCGCCTCCGGAATGGCAGGCTGCCATTCCAAGGAAAATAAGTCCCAACAGTAAAAATTTAAAAGTCCTTAGCTTTTGCATTCGCTCAATTCACTCTCTACGTTCAACACTGTTACTTCGGAAATCGAGTCACTCGATTTCCAGTTTGATCTGACACATAAATATATTGACTATCTCCGGTTACGAACCCTGTGGTTCCACTAAACTGTCCCATGCGGCGACCAAGAGAAGCACCACCGCCACGACACCAGCCTGGCGTTTTTTCAGTGGCACCGTTACACCCGGGGTCCCCTCCAAACGGGGTATTGTCAGGGCGTATTCCACCTTGCCATCCGTCCATGTTTCCAGTAGCCAAATCCATTTTCCAAACCGCAAAAGTTGAGTTGTCTCTGCCGCATGGATCATAGTTCACACCATAAAGTTTGGTGTCATCGGTCCAAAGTGAAATGGCGCGAGAACAGTTGGTCGTCCAAGAGGATATAATGTTCGGGTCGGTTTCCCAGCCATTGGTGTATTCATCTTGTCGTGACAGAACAGCGGCTTCAAAAGTACCGGTGGCAATATCAAACCTATCAATTCGTCGATTATAGAAGTTGGCGATATAAAGTTTGGTGCCTGCCGCATCCGAGGTAATACCACTGCGGGTGCTCCAAAAGTTAAATCCCCCTTTACGATTGTTGCCGTTTCCAGCGCGACTGCGTCCACCGATACACCAGCCGACTGCGACGTCGTAGCTATCCCCGAAATTGGTCGGCGTGCATCCGCCCGAAGGAGGGTATGAGCCATCGATCGCACCAATCCATCCGGTAAAGCTCCCTGTGGCCGCATTGTACGAAGAGACTCGATGGTTGTTACTATCGACAACAAAAATTCTTCCATTACGAACGACCAGCTCTGTCGGCCCATTGAGGTTTCCGTCCTCGGGGCCTGCTTCACTGGTTCCACCTGTACACCAACCGGGAGTGAAGGTGTCAGCTGGAGCTCCATTACATCCAGGATCACCACCTGAAGGCGACGAATTGATTCTTCCAATCCATCCACCAGGAGCACCGGTATCTATATCATAGCGAGAGATGCGATCGAGATCGTAATCGGAGACATAGACATAGTTGTCATCGACAGCCACTCCCAACGGACTGCGCATGATACCATTGGATTGATAGTTGATATTCTGGTTGTTGTATTCTGTGTTCGGCAAATAGTCAGCACCTGTACACCATCCGGGAGACGCCGAAAATGGGTTGGCCGTGGTACAAGCAGGTATCACACCACCAGTTGGAGTTGTGGTTAGGTTTCCAACCCAACCGACGATCTCTCCGGTACGAATATTAATTTTTTTCACTCGCGAGGCTGAATATTCGGCAAGGAAAAGATACTGACCGTCATTCGAGACAGCCATTGCACTCGGGTTATTCATCGATTGGTCATCGTATCCGTATCTCTCAGTAACCGACAGAGCATCGTCGGTCCAGCGTGCCGGACTGTCTGCTTCAAGGGAAAAAGTGTCCAGATACTGACCCGTTGACTGAGAAAACCTTTGCAGTCGACTGCCTCCTTGAGCCTGTCCGACAATCAGACGACCGTCGCCATCATAAACCACTTGCCGTGCCGTATGAAAAGATCCGTGATCAAAGCCGAAGCGTGCTGACCCATTTAAACACCAACCAGGGGTGTTCGAATTGATCGGAGTTGAAGAACACCCCAGGGGACCAGACATTCCAGAGTTGCTTGCTACCTTTCCTATCCAAGAAAGTAAAAGACCCGTGTCGTCAACTTTTACAATGCGATTTGTGTCAGCAAAATAAAAGTTTGTGCCGTCAGTGGTCCCGTGAATTGTGCCGTTCCAGTTTTCATTAAGATTCGGCAACAGTTCAATGACGGCCCCAGTGAATTTATCGTAACTGACTATGCGTCCATTACTGTGGGTCGCATACAGTCTATCGTTGTGTAAAAGTAGATCTGTCGCTTGATCAATTCCACCCACGGGGTTTCGGTTGCGTCGTGAAGAGCCACCATAACACCATCCTGGAGTGATGGTGCCGTTGGCTGCTGAGTCACAGCCGGGCTCGCCCGTGGTGGGTGTTGTTTCAACTCGCCCAATCCAACCGGCGAAAGATCCTGAGGCTTTATCAAATCTTGAGATATTACTCCGTGTTAAAACATAAAGATAAGTATCATCAAACGCCACAGCATTAGGGCGCATTAACAGTCCATTTCCAGAGTGAACGTCACTGGAGTAGCTGTTCGATGAGCTACCACCCATACACCAACCTGGGGTGGGGACGTTAGTTCCAACCGATCCACAGGTGGGCGGTCCACCAGGACCTGCGGAGATTCCACTGTTATTTGAAATCCATCCTATATATCCAGCAAACGCACCGGTTTGAGCGTCGTAGCGTGAAACCGCATTGTAATCATCGTTAGCAACATAAAGATAAGTTCCATCTTCAACAGCGTGCTGTGGATAGCGAAAGCCACCATCGGCCGCTGAGCCTGAAACTCTTGATTCACCACCGACACACCAACCAGGAAGGGATTCATTATTTGAGGTCGATGCACAAAGAGCTGGGCTTGGTGTCGTCAGATTACTGCCTTCGACGCCTAGACCGCCGTAGTAGTTCAGTGTACCAATCCAACCAATGTACTCTTGATTGATGTAGTCATACTTAAGGATGCGATGTTGGTTTCTGTCGACAACATATAAATATTGATAGGTCGGATCGAAAGCCATCGCATTGATGTTTTCCAAACCGTCTGATCGGGCAGCAACCGTTTTCGGATCATTGCGGAACCAAAGAAGGTCTCCGAACTCGTCATATTGCTGAACAGCCGTTCCAAGCCACCCGCGTTTTCCGACAACATCCCAATTGGCTGAATCTGAGTTCAGCACAGCAGCGACATCAGCCGTAGTTAGCGTGAGGTTTGATTCTGCGTAGTAACCCTTAAAGTAAAAGTTTACGTTGTTCTGGCCGGATGCAATCGCAACCTGCGTTACTTCGGTCTCACAGGAGGAGTCCGAGTAAAAATATCCAGACGGAACACTATCAAGAAATCCACTGGCTGTTAAATCGACATTGATGGCGCTGACGGCATCGGTAACGTCGCCCACTCCATCAAGAGTTTCGACTAAGAAGGGGCCTGCGCACTCATTGGTATTGGAAAAACCGGCAACCGGTGGTGTCACTCGCAAAGCCGAAGGAGAGACTTCCATAACAACAGTCGCTGAATCAGCCATGTTGCCAGCGGGATCAGACAGTGACAGGTTATAGATTTCTGCGGCTATACTTCTAAAATAAACTTGCAAAGCGGAGGCGCCTGAAGGGAAGGTCAAAGATGTGTTACTTCCCGTACCAGTACAACCGGCCGAAGCGTAGAACAGTCCAGGCGAAGGAGCATTGATACCTTCAATATCCAAAATGGTATTGGCGGTGGCGGTGGCTGGGTTGCCGCCGGCATCAAGAAGTTCGATGGTGAACGGAGTGGCAGTACAGGCACCAGCGACCACAGTCGTCGGACCACTGAAGCCAATAGAAGCTGGAGTCACGTTAACAGTTTGCGGTGTGCTGACGGTATCAATGTTTCCACCGGGGTCAGCGACATTAAGTGTGATATTTTCAACCGCTGAGCTGCTCAGGTAAAACGAGTACGCATAAGTCGGGCCAGGATTGATGGGTAAAACAACGTCACTTGGGTCTAATGGGACAGAACAAGCGGCATCACTATAAATGTTGCCCGAGGTACCAAGAAGGCCAGAGACAACAACGGAGGTCGGAGCAAAAGTCGGACCGGGAATGTCGTTGGCACCCAGCGGTGTGATTGTGATTTGTGTTGAACAATCACCAGCGACCACGGACAGGGGAGTGAGTGGAGCAGCCGGTGCGGCGGCCTGAGCGAGAAGAGCCATTTTCTTCGGCGAAAAGTTTGTCGTCAATGTTCCAGCTGTCATCACACTTGAACTGTCTTGAATGGTCAGATCGATGGACTCGGCGTAGTTGTTGCGCATGTAAAGCGTTCGTGTATTGGTTCCGGCAGTAAAAGTGATAGAACTGATCGGCGACCCGCTACAGCTGCTTGAAGAATAAAACTGAGCATTGGAAGCTCCACTAATTGAAACCGGTGTGTTTTGAGTGGCATTGGCCGGGTTGCTTCCGTTGTCTTGAAGCTGCACAGTCACGGCACTGCTGCACTCTCCAGAAAGTGTTGTGGTGGGGCCGGTGACAACAATTTTTTGAGGGATACCGGCAGTGATATTAAAGCTGCTACTTAAAGCCGTATTCAATGAGCCAGAGCTTGCAATCAGACGATAGCCCACGCCTGTGTTGTCGATTCCAAGGCCCGGAAATGATGCCACACCATTGCTGGCACTAACCGTTGTGGTGCCGAGCAGAGTGGCACCACCGACATTGGCGTTGATTGAAAGTGACACCGCCGCCGTAGCATTCGGACCACTGGTGATCGTGTTTCCTTGGGCATCTTGGACTGTCACCGAAAGTGTGTTGATGTTGCTGGGGCCAGCTGGGGACGTTAAAGGCTGAACCGTAAAGAATAAGCGATTGGCCGTACCGTGGTTAAAAGGAGCCAGGGTCGTCACCGAGCTGAGTCCGCCGGGAGAGCTGATACTGGCTTGGCGAATAACACTGGGAGGGTTATCCGCAACCGTGGCGCTTAGGTAACCCACAGTTTCACCATTGGCATCCGTGTTTTGGCTCGGAGGAATAACAGCATCTCCTAAAACATTGGTTGTAAAATTGGGTCGAACACCAGAAATCGGATTTCCAAATTCATCTGAGAGTTTTATTGTGACGGTATACTGGTCCGAACCATTGGCAATCAAGGCAGCGGCCGGAGGACTTTGAGGAGTGATAGCAATCGTCGAAGTTGCCGCTGATGCCGGTCCGGCAGAAACCAAGAAACTATCGGAGTTCACGCTTAATTCTCCAGTACCAAAAGTTTCCGATGAGGTGTCAGACTTGGTGGCGGCAATAATTTTTGAACCGGCCTCATTGATACTGAGTCCTGGAAACTCAGCCACGCCATTCACAGCTTGCATGCTGAAGGTTCCGTTGATGACGCCGACGGTGGGAGAATCATCAGAAATCGTTAATGTCACTATTGCACTGGAGTCGGGACCACCGGCCACCAGGTTGCCATTCTCATCAAGTATCGACACCACGGGATTGGCTGAAAAGGCGGTGCCGGCTGGCGTATTACTCGGCTGAGTCGAGAACGCCAGTTCATAAGCTTGACCCATGGGAGTGAATTGAATGGTTTTGTCATTGTTGTCAGTCACGACATCAAGAGTGACAGCGGCGCGACAGGTGTAAAGGGCTCCAGGCTCCAAATCAGAAATTGTTGCTTCAGTGAGGTTTACATTTTTAACAGTGGCATAGCGTTCAAACTCTCCGTTATCGATTTTGCAAAAGACTCCGATCTCATCGACTTCGTTTGCCGGAGTGAAGCTCACTTTGACGGTTGAGCTGTCGATGATTTGGGTTCCCAAAATTCCGCCATAGGGAATGGCTTGAATATCTTTACTGTTTTCGTCTTCATTGTTTTCGGCATCCGCGGCTCGAACTCGAAAGGCGTAAAGGTACTGCGGCGCCAGTCCGTTTAACGTCACTTCTGAATAACTGGCGGGTACCGTACGAATCAGTTTCGGTTCAAACTTGAAGGTTGAGTCATAGATGTTGTAAGCAACAACCCGAGGGTCAGTCGAAGGTGTCCAGCTCACTTTAACGCGAGTGGCACTAACAGTCTGTGCCGTCTCGATTCCTTCAAACCCTTGGTAACTGATCGATTGATCGGATTCCGTTACACTGGGAACGTCTTGGGGCAGGCATCCTGTCACTAGCAGAGAAGAAAGAATTGCTAAGACTACCGAATACGTACTGCAAACAATGTGTCTCAAAACTTTTAAGGTGGCCACATGGTCTCCTGGTTTTATTAAAGAATTGTTAATATTTATTGATCGGCATATATAGGAAAGAATTGAGAGAATCTCTCAAATTGAGACACAAGAAATTAGTAAAGTTTTAATTATAAGCTGTAGCCGATGTTGAGGGAGATAAACTCGATACCCACTTGCAGTCCACCGGTTTGAAAGCGAGTGTTATCGTATTTTATTGAGACATCTTGTCGACGAGAACTCTTTAAGACCTTGCTCCAAGTCCAATTGAGTTCGAAGCCTCGCGAATTGCCGAGGTCAAAGTTTTGAAAAGGTGTCAGTTTGATGTCATACAAAAAAGAACTTTTTGTTGTGACAAAGTGCTTAGCTCGGAATGCCAATTGCGGGGCGAAGAGGCCAGAAAAACCAAAATCACTGCCAAAAGAATTAAGGTTAAAGTAACCACCACCAAGGGTTGCATAGTACCGCCATCGCGTGTTTTCCGACCACGGAAGTCGGTAAGATACGTGGGCGTGAGCGTTGATATATTGCGGGTTGGCTGCAATCGGTTGGGTCTGAAACGACAACACTGTCATGCGTGCAAAAAGGTGATAATCAATGGGATTGCTGTTTTCCAAAGTGTCATAGCCGATGCCGACATTGGCCCCTTTCCAGACAAGAACACCAAACCGAGATTGTTCGTAGGTCATGTAGCTCAGTCCAACGTTCGCATAAATCGAGCTCCAAGGCGAAACGATTTCAAACTCTTGCACCTCCGGTGCAAAAAGATAGATTTTTTCACTCCGCGATTCACCTTCGGTATTTTTGGCCACTAAAACCAGTTCATTGACTTGCGAATTCAGAAAAGCAAAGACTACAAACAAATTGGAGTTCTTTAGCTTTTTAACCTTTTTCCCGTTCTGATTGTAGAGTTCCCAGCCTGGTTTTTCGAATTGCAAACGGAGCTCAACCAGTGGGCGTAAGTCATTTTTTTGCGGCACCAGTAGGACGGGAAATCGCTCTTGTGGAAAGCTCAACTCAGAAATTTTTTGACCTTCCTGCTGGCGCAGCAAGTGCGCCACCCACGGCATCGGACGACCACGAACCGGTGACTCCTGCGGAGGAGTCGGCTCGGCAGCAAATCCAAAAATTAAAAATAATTGCAGAAAAAGTGACAACACTATTTTACTCCAACAATTTCTAACTCAAACTTGAGAGCCGAATTGGGAGGTATATTGTTAGAGCCAGAAGCTCCGTAAGCAAGATTCGGTGGAATGACAACTTCATTTTTTTGTCCGACTTGCATGTTTAATATTGCCTGTCGCAAACCTGGAATGATGTTTTTCAAGCCAAACTCGGCCGGACGATTACGAGCTAATGAGCTATCAAAAACTTTGCCATCCATCAATCGACCCGTGTAATTAACCAGTACCACATCATTTGCATTGATCTGGCGACCACTTCCTTTTTTTACAACCTTCACAAGTAGACCTTCATTGGTGCGTTTGAAGTCGGGGTCTTGCATGTAGGTTTCAAGGTGACTCATAGACGTCTTTAAATTTTCTTCGGCACTTTTTTGCTGACCCGAAGAGATTTTCTGGGTGGTGTAGTAGCTCCAATTGCGAAGTTCGTCCTCAGAAATTTGCGAGTCATGGCCATTATTGATGTCCTGAACAGCCATTTTAACCATTTCTGGATCAAGTTGAAGGCCTAGTTCTTTGTATTTTCTGGCCAGTTGAATGCCAATGGCGTAGCTCTCCAATTCCTTTTCTGTTTTTGGTCCCTGCTGAAAACAAGCTGAAAGACCAATGGTCAATAGTCCCGAAAACAAGATATTAAACATAATTTTCATGGTCTGATTCCTTTTGCAAAGGATAAACGCGAGCAGCCAGTGACGTCTAGGAATTCATTGAGAAAGTCTGGGAAATTTTTGCCTATTTAGTAAACAATCCTCAGAGGATATACTGACATCAATGTAGAGAGAGTTCTGAAACCAACTTTGGTGGGATCAAATGAAATTTTTGGAATCATACGAGTTTATTGGCGATTCATCTTTGGAAGATAGTGATGAATTGTTTTCTTTTGCTGATTCTGACAAAGGCGATTTATCAGAGGCACCCCAAAACCAAACACCTGATGGGATTAATCAGCTTACGCAAGACAACTTATTTAACATCCAAAAAATCTCTTTTAGTTTTGAAAAGATTGTCGATCAACTCAAGCAAACCCAAAGGCTTTGGGAGGCTGAGAAAGTGAAAGGGCAGCGTCGGCAACAGATCATTGGTCGATTAAAGACCAAGGTGGAAGTCCTAGAATCCCAGAATATGGCGAATCGTAAGACTTTGGAAACATCAAACTTTCAAATCACTGATTTGAAAAAAGAAATCGAAGAATCAGCACAACAGAATAAAAACTTAAAGAGTGAAATTGATCAATGGAAGCAAAAGCAGAAAGCTTTTAAAGACAACGAATCTCACTTTCGTTTTGAAATTGAAAGATTTCAAAAGTTAGTTCCAAAGTTACAAAGTCAAATACAGAGTATTCAAAGCCAAAAACAAGAAAGCCAAAAATCCTATCAGACTCTGCTCGAAAGTTATTTTTCTTTACAGAGTGAGAAAATTGAACTGGTGAAAACTCTGGAAAATCAGAGCCATCAGATCGCCGAACTTGATTTAAAAAATAAAACCTTGAGCGAAGCCCGTGTTCAGCTTGAGGAAAGAGTTTTGCAAGCTAAAGTGGCATCGGTTTCGGATCAAAAAATTCAGGAATTATACAAGCAGATAGAACAGCTAAAACAACAGTGTCAGAGTGTTGAAGCGTCGAAAGTACAACTCCAAAATGAAAACCAGCGACATTTAAATCAATTGGATGCGACCACTCGTGTGCAAGAGAGAATGAGCCGACAGCTGAAAAAAGCCGAAGATCATATCGAATCTTTAAAACAATCAAAGACAACCTTGGTTGATAACCTGAAAGGTCAGTTGGCTGAACTCAGAACACAGAATAATATTTTGACAAGTCAAATGACCCATTCAGAAGAGAAAACAAAAAAATGGGAAAAAGCGGAGCGAACAATTTTAGATCTTCGTTCTATTGTAGGAGAGAAAACCGACCGCATTCGCAAACTAGAGATGCAAATTGAAAGTGCCAACGATCAATTACAAAACGAACAAGCGCGAATCGAAAAAGTAAGTGACCAAATCGTCAAGGTCAAAGTCAATGAGGAAAGATTGCAGGTCGAAGCGCAAAACCTGTTTCGAACCAACCAGGAATTAAGTCGCCAACTTTTGGACTTCGAGAAACAAAGTGCCAAAAAAGATTTAACCCACGAAAAGATCCAGCAAGAAGTTGAGCAGTTGAAGTCTGCTAAGAATCTATTAGAAAAGCAGTTGCAAGAGCAAAAATATTATTTAGAGAGCGCCACTGATAGAGAGAAGAGCCTTCGAGCTGAAATTGATAAAGTGGTTGCCGAGAAAGCCGAACTGTTAAAGTCTTGTGAAGACCTGAAGGGGCAAAACCAAAAAATATCTCGACACCTTTCTGCAAAAGACCAGAAGATTGTTAATCTTACCGAGCAAATAAACAGTCTGAATGGAAAAAATTCTGAGGTGGTCGACGACCTGAACCAGCTAAGAAACCAGAACGCAGAAATGTCGCAACAGCTGCAAAAAGTTTCGATAGAACGGAATCATTTCTCTGACCAGATTAAAAGATTAAATGCTGAAAAAAAGACAATGGCTTCTTGTATTGAAAAATTACAATCATCGAAAAGTGAATTAACGGAACAAATACAGGCTCAAGTTAAGCAGAATGAAGATCTGCAGAATCAAATACAGTCAATGCTTAGTCATAAAAAAGCTTGGGCTTTGGACGAAAAACGCTTTTCCGATTTGAATGAATTTGCCGACGAAATATCCGCTAAAGCGAAAGTGGTCGAAGCTAAAGAGAAGCAATTGCTTGCGCTTGAAGAGGAACTCGCCGGACGCCAACAGAACATCTCTTCTCAGGAGAGCCATTTTTCGCAATATGTTCAAATGGTCAACGCCGCTAAGCAAGACTTAAAAAATCAAATTTCAAAAATGGATCAGGAGATTCAGCTCAGCCTTCGATTGAATCCTTTAAAAGATTATATGAAAATGACTGAACGGGAAATTGATCGCGTCGACCTTCAGCTTAAGAAAACACCCACGTTGTCATCGGATCGTACGCGATTAGAAACCTATCTCGATGATTTATTTGAACAGCGAATATTTCTTAAAGAGAATATTCGAAAGATCAGTCAAGACGTAGAAAAGCGACGTGGGCAACTTTCAGAGATCTATAAATCGGCAGCTCTAAGCACCACACCTCCTATGCCGCCTCATATTAGTAAAGAGAGTCAATGAGCAGTCAAGAGCCGCAGTACCTATTGTATTGTCGAGACCAGTATCGCGGCCCCTTCGCCGAATCCATACTTGTTGAAGAAATTAATAATAAAAGAATCGGAAAAGACTTAACGGTATGGAACGAGTCTCTGAATCAATGGGTGGCGATCGGTGACAGTCCAATATTTTCTTGTTACCAGTCGCTTTTTGTTGAACAAACAAACCTAAGTGAAGACATTGAGGATCGAAATAATTCTTATCTTTTCAAAAATGAGTACAACGGGCCTTCCATCCTTTCTGAGGAGCCGGACGAAGATGACTTTTACGATCGCATGATGCGTAGAAATAGCCGCTTCAAAGAGCTACAGGAAGTCACAGTCTCCTCATCAGGGGATTCTCAAGCAATGACAATCAGTGAGCCTTCCGGGGATTCGCAACCCCAGACCACAAAGAGTCCCATCTTTTGGTTGCGTACGGGCGTGATTGGTTTGTTGGTTATCGGCATTGGGCTGGCTGTTTTCAATTCTTACACCCAGCGCGCCGAGCTTCAGCCTTTGTTGAACCGATTGGATGCTTCTTATTTAGAAATCACTCAGGCACAAGAATTTATTTTACAGGGTGGTAAACAAGAGCCCCTTGTGTTTTTAGAAAAAACAAGCCCTCAGGCGCCGCCTCAGATGCGCGTCTTCGTTGATTTTCCCGATCACTCTCGGGTCTTAATGTCATTGAAGGGAATCCGCAAAACATTGGTAGGCGCTTTGGCAGCAGAGGCTTATGTCGATTTTAACGTGAAAGATTTAAACGGGGGCACTCCGCCTATTTTAAACCAAGAGGGCGAGCCACTGACTCCAGGGTACTATCAAGTTCAACTGACTTGCCTTAATTGCACTGGTGACAATGCCGTTCCCAAACTTTTAAAACAGCCGATCGCTCTTGGAGTGGAAAATCAGGCTTCTTATCTCAGCGAGTTAAAATCTTTTCATGCACTATTACGCAGCCAGGCCGATAGTGAGCTTATAGAGATCAAAGAAATCCTTAGTATTTTACATGAGTTTGTAAACTCTCAGAACTTAAGCAGCCAACAAAAGAAGATTCAGTCACAGTTAAAAAATATTTTGTTTGCTATAGACCCATCGGTGGCACGAAGCTCCTACGTTTTCGGAAACACTTATTTGCACTTGAAAAAAATTCTACAAGCCATCGATAGCCAACAGTGGTCAAGGGCTCAGCAAGATTTAAAAGTTGTCGGTAAGACACTTGAAAGACTCAGTCACTCGGTGCAGTCCGGTCATTTTCTCAACCCATCCATTTAGAGAGCCCTGCCTGGGGCGCAACCCACCTGACTTCTGCGGGTTTTCGCACAGCATTAGCCACCAAAAGATGTCATATATTGACAGTCTCCCTTAAAACAGGTCATTTTGTAGAGCTTCTAACCATTGATCCGAGGGGAATCTATGAAGAATTATTTTTTTACGAGTGAATCTGTGTCCGAAGGCCATCCCGATAAAATGGCTGATCAAATCAGTGATGGTGTTCTTGATGCCATTCTAAAAGATGACCCCAACGGACGGGTGGCTGCTGAAACTATGATTACAACGGGAATGGCGGTCGTTGCTGGAGAAATCTCGACCAAAACCTACGTTGAAATCCCAGAGATTGTCCGCGAAGTGATCAAAGAGATTGGTTACGATCAATCCGACAAAGGCTTTGACTATAAAACCTGTGCCGTCCTCACTTCAATTGATCAACAAAGCCCAGATATCGCCATGGGTGTGAACGAAGGAACCGGAACCGACCTTGAGCAAGGCGCCGGTGACCAAGGAATCATGTTCGGTTATGCCATCAACGAAACACCCGAGTTGATGCCGTTGACCACTTCACTTTCCCACAAACTTGTTAAAACCTTGGCGCAGAAACGCAAGAGCAACACGGTGGATTGGTTGCGTCCGGATAGTAAATCTCAGGTGACCTTTGAATACGTTGACGGCAAACCCACGCGTGTGGACTCTGTTGTCATTTCGACTCAGCACGCTCCGACTGTGAAGCATGCGCAAATTCAAGAGTTCGTGATTGATGGTGTGATTCGCGAGGTGATTGACTCGAAATGGATGGACGAAAAAACAAAATTTTATATCAATCCAACGGGTCAGTTTATTATCGGTGGCCCGCAAGGGGATTGCGGATTGACCGGGCGAAAAATTATTGTGGACACTTATGGTGGACACGGTGCACATGGCGGCGGAGCCTTCTCTGGAAAGGATCCATCGAAGGTGGATCGATCAGCGGCTTATGCCGGACGTCATGTGGCTAAGAACATCGTAGCAGCCGGATTGGCTGACCGATGTTTGGTACAGTTGGCCTATGCCATCGGAGTTTCTGAGCCCATGAGTATCATGGTGGATGACTACGGAACAGGCAAAGTGCCCGCTGAGGACCTAGCTAAAGCCGTTAGAGAGCTTTGGGGCCTGAAGCCATCACAAATTGTTAAGGATCTTGACCTTCTAAAGCCTCGTTATCGTCAAACCGCGGCCTATGGTCATTTTGGACGGGATGAAGAGGGATTCACGTGGGAAAAAACCAACAAAGTGGATGCTCTTAAATCTTATTTTAAACTGTAAAATATCGAATTGATTAATTTCACCGGCCTTATAAAGAATCTGACGCATTTTTTATAAGGCCATGTTAAGTTCACGGCCATTATGGACTCTTCTCATATTCGCAACTTCTCGATCATTGCCCATATTGACCACGGGAAATCAACACTTGCCGATGGTTTAATACATAGTACGGGTGCTCTTTCTGACCGGCAAATGAAACAGCAGGTTCTTGATTCAATGGATATTGAGCGAGAAAGAGGCATAACGATCAAAGCACAAACCGTGCGCCTTTATTTTAAAGCCAACGATGGTGAAACCTATCAGTTAAACCTCATTGATACTCCCGGACACGTCGATTTTAGTTATGAAGTGTCGCGCTCATTAGCAGCCTGTGAAGGGGCGCTATTGGTGGTTGATGCGGCTCAAGGTGTTGAGGCACAAACTTTGGCCAACGT
Source organism: Bdellovibrionales bacterium (assembly GCA_964230555.1). Lineage (GTDB taxonomy): Bacteria > Bdellovibrionota > Bdellovibrionia > Bdellovibrionales > JAGQZY01 > JAGQZY01. Next base: position 12,355 of record CAXRIX010000071.1, on the reverse strand, counting down.
CTATTTGGCCTTGGATAACGATTTAGAAATCATTCCAGTCCTTAATAAAATTGACCTGCCAGCAGCCGATCCCGAAGGCGTCAAAAGACAAATCGAAGACGGAATTGGTATTGATTGCTCAGAGGCGATATCCGCCAGTGCAAAAGAAAAAATCGGTATCAAAGAAATATTGCAACAGATTGTTGATAAAGTTCCTCCCCCTCGTGTCGACCTCGAGTCTCCTTTGCGAGCCTTAATTTTTGATTCCTGGTTTGATAGTTACCAGGGTGTGGTCGTTTTATGCCGAGTGGTCGACGGTCAGGTGAAGAAGGGTGATAAGATCAAATTCATGTCTTCCGATGCCGAGTTTGAAGTTTTAAAGTTGGGTTACTTCAATCCGCAACCTTTTGTTGTCAATGAGCTTTGTGCTGGAGAAGTTGGTTTTTTTATTTGCGGTATTAAAAGTATTCGCGATGTTCAGGTTGGCGACACCATAACATTGGCTAAAAAAGGTGCCACCAAAGCGCTGCCAGGATTTCAAAAAATCAAGCCCATGGTTTTTGCCGGTATTTTTCCGGTTGAGTCTCCCGATTTTAAAGAATTGGAAGTGGCCTTAGAAAAATTAGCCTTAAATGACTCAAGTTTAAGCTTTGAAGTCGAAACCTCGGCAGCTTTGGGATTTGGCTTCCGGTGTGGGTTTTTAGGCCTCTTGCATATGGAAATCGTTCAAGAGCGTCTGGAACGCGAGTTTGATCTCAACCTGATCACAACGGCTCCGACTGTGGTTTATAAAATATTCGATAACAAATTGAATGTTAAGGAATTAGAGAACCCGTCGGACCTTCCAGACCAAACTCTGATCGATCATATAGAAGAGCCCATTGTCAAAATCACATTACATACTCCCTCGGAGTACATCGGTGGAATTTTAAAACTCTGCGAAGCCAAACGTGGCGTGCAGATTTCAATGGATTATATATCAGAGACCAAAGTTGTAATTGTTTACAACCTGCCCATGAGCGAGATGGTGATCGATTTTTACGATCGTCTGAAAACAATCTCTCGAGGTTACGCTTCCATGGAATATGAAGTGGCTGAGTATCAAGCGGCTGATTTGGTAAAGCTCGATATTTTAATCAATGGCGAGGCTGTTGACGCCCTTTCGGTGATAACTCACCGAGCTCAAGCCGACTTCAAGGGGCGCGCCTTGTGTAAAAAAATGAAGGAACTGATTCCAAAACAGCAGTTTCAAATTGCCATTCAAGCGGCTATTGGTTCAAAGATCGTGGCCCGAGAAAATATCTCGGCCCTTAGAAAAGATGTGACAGCCAAATGTTATGGTGGTGACATTACTCGAAAAAGAAAACTTTTGGAAAAGCAGAAAGCTGGAAAAAAGCGAATGAAGCAGATTGGCACGGTGGAGGTCCCGCAAGAGGCCTTTCTTGCCGTCCTGAAAGTGGAGGATTGAGTCTATGTTTAATAAACGGTTCTGGACACATGGATTGGGATCTTATGCACTGGCGATCGGAGTTGCCTTAACTATTCGTTGGGCCTTTATGGAGGCCTACGTGATTCCTTCGCAAAGTATGCTGCCTTCACTCCTTATTCACGATCACATCTTTGTTAATAAGTCCGTTTATGGCATTCGCATCCCGTTTAGTGAAAAATGGCTTTTTGAATTCGGAAAGCCCAAGCGTGGGGAAGTCATTGTTTTTAAATACCCGCGCGATCTCGGTACCTTTTATATTAAACGAGTGGTCGGCGTGCCTGGCGATAAAATTTACTACGAAGACGGCAAGTTGTTTATCAACGACAAAGAAATGCCAAAACAGCCCACCGAGGCCCCGGGTCCCTACGGATATGTCCGTGATGTCGATTTGCAGGGCGAAGGCAAGATGCCCTTTGAAACCAAGTCCGATTTTGAGCACTACATCGAAGATCTGGATGGGGTTGAACATCATGTGCTCCTGCGAAAAGGCGACTACATGGGCGAAAGCTTTGGCCCCGTCTATGTTCCAGAGGGGCAACTTTTTGTGATGGGTGACAACCGCAACCGCTCCTCTGACTCTCGGGTCTGGGGCTTTGTTCCTCATGAGTACGTTCTGGGACGAGCCATGTTTGTGTGGCTGTCTTGCGAGGAGATGTTGCCGGTGGTCAGTGTGATTTGTAATCCATTAAGTGTTCGCGGAACGCGCTTCTTCCATCAAGTTCAGTAAAAATGAGCCTTTTGTTTCGTAAAGATCCAAACGACAAGCGCGGCAAGTGGTCGGACGTCTTCAAGGCTCTTTTAATCATTGTTGTTTGTTATATGAGTTTCCGATGGATCCTGTGGGAGCCGTTTGTGATTCCCTCGGGGAGTATGGAGACCAGTCTCTTGGTCCAAGATTATGTCATCGTAAAAAAATGGGCCTATGGGGTGCGTCTGCCTTTTACCGAAAAATGGATTCTTGGTCCCCATAAGCCAGAGCGAGGAGACATCGTTGTTTTCAAAAGTGTCAATAAGGACGGACATTTTATTGTAAAACGAGTGATCGGCTTGCCAGGCGATGAAATTAGAATCAGCAGTAAGGGGTTTATTCAGGTCAACGATGATCCCTTTGTCTATCAAGAGATGCCTCAGTCCAATGAGAATTTTACCGTTTATCAGGAAGACAATGGCGTGAAGCAATATATGGTCCAGTTTACCGCCGATTTGGAGCAAACCACCCATGAAATCAAGGTCCCAGAAGGCCACCTGTTCATGATGGGGGACAACCGCAATTATTCCTACGATAGTCGGTTTTGGGGGGCTTTACCAATCGAGCGGATCATGGGAAAATTGACCATGGTTTGGATCAGTTGCGAGGAATCGGAGAGTTACTCAAGTTTTTTGTGCTCGGTGGATGATCTTCGTTTTGATCGTTTGTTTATGTCTGTCGATTGAGGATTGAAATTGAAATATCCTATTCAGGTTTTATTTCGTGAGTACTTTGAAGGCATTCTTGCCGCTGTCTTTTTGGCCTTATTTTTACGGTTTTTTGTTCTCAATATTTTGTACATACCCACAGACAATATGGAGCCCAACCTGATTCGAGGAGACTTCGTGATGGGTTGGCGTTTGTCTTATGGTTTTCCTTTGCCACTGATGAAAGGAGAGCGCCTGAATTTCAAGGTGCCAAAGCGGGGTGATGTGATTGCTTTCCGCTTTCCAGGGGATGAAGAGCAACTGCTGATTCGTCGGGTGATCGCGCTGCCGGGCGAGACCGTTGAAATCCGTGAGGGTCGAGTGATCGTTAACAATAAAGAGTTTGGTTACACAGGAGTCAGTGAGGCTCAGTGGACTGAAAGCGGTTTTGAGGGAAAAGTGAAGTATCCCATCACTCCCAATCCTCGACTGTCCATGGAGATCGTGACGGTACCTAAAGGAAGTTTGTTTGTTCTGTCTGACAACCGCACTCGGGGTGACGACTCTCGTGACTGGGGTATGGTACCGGTGAAACACGTAGAGAGTGAGATAGCTTTGATCTGGCTGTCGATCGACAATCGAGAACAGGGTTTTAAGGTTCTGTGGCCGCGCATTTTCAGCAGCGTTCAATAAAATTTTGCTAACAGCCTTGCTTCTCTTGACATTCCAGTTGGCCGATGCAAAATTCTGTTTTTAATGAAATCCTATAAATCACGCTCTTATCTCTGGGTCGATGATCTTTCGGCGGAAAGAACTCTACAACTTTTTTCACAAGCCACGCAGATTAAAAAGAACATCAAAAATGGAATCCATCCTCGTTTTATGGAAACCGGCAGGTGGCCTTGGTGTTTAGCGAGGCCTCAACCCGTACCAAAATGTCTTTCCAGTTAGCAGCGCAAAGATTAGGGGCGCAGTGCTTGGTGATCGATAATGTAAAAAGCTCAAGCATGAGCAAGGGTGAAACCTTTTTCGACACGTTTTGGACGATGCATTCAATTCGGCCCGATCTCTTTGTGATTCGGTGTGGGGGAGACGATCCTCTGATTGAGGTCACAGAAAAAAGCCAGGTGCCAGTGATCAACGCTGGATTCGGCTCGCGCGCCCATCCCACTCAAGCCCTTTTGGACGCTTTTACCATTCAAGAAAAATTGGGTGGATTTGAGAACCGCAAGATCCTCTTTGTCGGTGACATCGATCATAGCCGGGTGGCAGCCTCCGGCATCAAGCTTCTTAAGACTTTTGGCGCTGATGTCAAAATATGTGCTCCTGAAAACTTTAGAATGAAAGACAATCATGGTGTCGAGAATATCGAGACTCTGGAAGAAGCTATTGAGTGGTGTGAGGTCTACATCGGTCTACGTGTTCAGTTTGAACGTCACGGTGGCGACACCTTGGGGAGCCTGTCTCGTGAGGACTTTGTGCAGAATTATACCTTGGACGCCAAAGGTCTGGAGAAACTCAATAAAAACGCTTTAATTATGCACCCAGGTCCGGTGAATTGGGGTGTCGAATTTCAACAGTGTGTACAAGATGACCCCCGCCTTGTTATGTGGGAACAAAAAGAAAATGGAGTTTATACACGAGCAGCTTTAATGCAGGAACTATTGAGAGGTTAGTTGTGAAACAAGGGTATTTGGTTTTTGAAGACGGAAATTTGTACAAAGGTGACTGGCTTGTGGGTGAGGACTCAGCAGGTGAGGTCGTTTTTAATACCTCTCACAATGGTTATGAAGAAATCGCCACGGACCCGTCTTACTTCGGCCAGATCATGGTGATGTGCGCGCCCCAGCAAGGCAATTACGGCGTTGATAAATCGTTTTGGGAATCTCGTAACGTGTGGATCAAAGGTTTTATAGCTCTCGACATTCAAAAAAGTGAAGAGAACCGCGATTGGTTAGATCGTTTGCAAGACAATGGGGTGCCTGCCATGGACGCCCTCGACACCCGTAAATTGGTGTTGCAGTTGCGTGAAGGCGGAACTCAAATTGGTGCTATGGTCACCGCCGAGTCCGATCAAGAGGCCCGCGACAAAGCAAAAGTCCAAATTGCACAATTTAAAGACCAACCCAAAGATTGGACCTATGAGGTTCGACGCCAAGAGGTTGAAAGAGTGCAAGGGGCACACAACACAGGCCCCAGGGTCGCAGTCATTGATTATGGTTGCAAAGAGAATATCTTGCGTGAGTTGATCAAGCGTTGCAGCGAAATTCAAGTTTTCCCATCACGCACGCCAGCCAGCGAGATTCTTGCTTGGAAGCCCGACGGAGTTTTATTAAGCAATGGCCCTGGCGATCCAGAGAACGTCGAAAAAGCTGTAGAAACGATTCAAGAATTATTGGGGCAAACCACCATTTTTGGAATTTGTATGGGGCATCAGTTGTTGGCCCGAGCCTTGGGGGCCAAGACCTACAAGCTTAAGTTTGGTCACCGTGGTGCCAACCATCCCATTAAAAATATGCAAACCGGAAAAGTCTACATGACCAGCCAAAACCATGGATACGCTGTTGAGCAAGGGACATTAGACTCCGAAGTAGCGATCACCCATATGAATTTAAATGACCAAACCGTCTCTGGAATTGCCTGTCGTCCTAAACGCTGCTTCAGTGTTCAATACCATCCCGAAAGTCATCCCGGCCCACGTGACGCCGACACCTTGTTCGACCAATTTGTGGACTGGATTGAATCATGAATTACGGCGATGCCATCGAAAAACTTTCGGTTTATTTTTCGTCACCGACCTATGAGTCTGAAGTCCTACAGGCGAAGTCCCACTTTTTTGCCGATGTTGGTGTCGATGATAAAGAGAGCGAGCGCTATGAACAGTGGATGAATATCTTTTTTGATTGGTATCTTTTCACTCGCCCAATATCCGGGACCACCTTACCACCGGCCCAATATGCTTTGGAGATTGATGAATTCCAACAACTTCATGGTGACGAAAAAAGAGTGTTCTCAAATCTTGCAAAATCGGAACACAGTCTTTTGCAGTTTATAAAAATAAAAGGAGACTTTGTTTTCTTTAAAGACTTGTTTCGGAAACGAAAGGTGAAGGTCGTCAATAATGAGTTCGTCTTAACTCTTGAAAAAGGCGACATCTGTGACGCCCGCTTGATTCCCGATGAAGACCACTATTTTTTCACCAAAGGATTTTGCAACCATCCTCTTGAAGCGAACAAGTTTATTTTAAAACAAGTAAAAGCCCTAAAGAAAGCAACAGAAGAAGAGCAGTCAGCCTTCCAATTGGAGTTGCTGCGTATGTTTTTTAAGATGGAACAATACAGTCATTTAAAATGTGAGCAGATTTATACACGTGATAGTAAAGTGAGGTTCTAGTGCCAAAAATAGAGAAGTACAAAAAAGTTCTTATTATTGGAAGTGGGCCAATTGTCATCGGCCAAGCCTGCGAATTCGATTACTCGGGAACCCAGGCCTGTAAAGCCTTGGTCGAAGAAGGGCTGGAAGTGGTTCTGGTGAATTCAAATCCGGCAACCATCATGACTGACCCTGATATCGCTTCAAAAGTTTACATTGAGCCTCTTAAAAAAGATTTTGTTGAAAAAATTATCGCCAAAGAAAAGCCTGATGCCATAATTCCAACATTGGGAGGCCAGACAGCCTTGAATCTGGGCTTGGAGTTGGATCGCACCGGCGTGCTCAAGAAGTACAATGTCGAAATGATCGGTGCGACCCCAGAAATTATTCAGTCCGCTGAAGACCGAGAAATTTTTAACAAGCTTCTTCGCCAGGTCGGCGCAAAACATACTCGCAGTCATATGGTGCGAGAATTTAAGGAAGGTTTAAAGGTTGCTGACACCATTGGCTTTCCCATAATCCTAAGACCGAACTACACCCTGGGTGGGGGCGGCGGTGGCGTCGCTTACTCCCGTGAAGAGTATGAAAACATGTTGGCTCGCGCCCTCAGTGAAAGTCCATCGTCAGAAGTTTTGGTTGAAGAGAGTATTTTAGGTTGGAAAGAGTATGAACTTGAAGTGATGCGCGACAAAGCCGGGACCTTTGTGGTTATTTGTTCGATCGAAAACTTTGATCCCTGTGGTGTGCACACCGGTGATTCGATCACAGTGGCGCCTCAGCAAACTCTCTCCGAGAGCGAATACCAAGACATGCGTGATGAAGCTCGAAAGATTTTAGACGCTGTTGGCCTTGAGTGTGGCGGCGCTAATATTCAGTTTGCTGTCGACCCAAAAACCAAGAAACGAGTGGTTATCGAGATGAATCCACGGGTTTCAAGGTCGTCAGCTTTGGCCAGTAAAGCCACCGGCTTTCCAATAGCAAAAATCGCCGCCTTGCTCGCTATTGGCTACCGCCTGGATGAAATTCAAAATGACATCACAAAATCAACACCCTCTTGTTATGAGCCGGCCTTAGATTATGTGGTCACAAAGATTCCCCGGTTTACGTTCGAAAAGTTTTTAGGTTCAAAGGATCAGCTTTCCACTCAAATGAAAAGTGTGGGCGAAGTCATGAGTATTGGCCGAACTTTTAAAGAAAGCTTCCAAAAGGCGCTTTGCTCGCAAGAGTTTTCAGATGGTTTTGATCCTGTTGAATATGACAAAGAAAAACTTTCTTTCCCAAGTAGCCATCGAATTTACCAAGTCGCCCAAGCTTTTCGCGAGGGCGAGTCTTTGCAGGAAGTGGAAAAGCTGACCATGATCAATACATGGTTTTTGCAACAGATCCGCGACCTCATGGTCTTGGAGCAAAAAATTGCAAGTTCTGAGATGACACCCGAACTTATGCTTAAGGCGAAACGCAACGGCTTCTCTGATTTGCGACTGGCAGAAATTAAAGAAACTGAAGTCACCGAGATTCGCAAGATGCGTCTCGATTGGAATGTTCGTCCGGCTTTCTTTCAAGTCGACACTTGCGCCGGTGAGTTTGCCTCTGAAACTCCCTATCTTTACTCCACTTACTGGGGTGAGCCCACCGAAATCGCTAAAAATGATAAAAGAGTCGTGATTATTGGTAGTGGCCCCAACCGTATCGGACAGGGAATCGAGTTCGACTACTGCTGTGTGCGAGGTGTGAAGCAACTGCAGAAAATGGGCTATGAAGTGATCATGGTCAACTCCAATCCTGAAACGGTCTCCACTGACTACGACACTTCTGATCAACTTTATTTCGAACCTCTAAACCCCGAGCGAGTCTTGGACGTGATTCAACATGTGCAACCCCTGGGCGTCGTGCTGCAACTGGGTGGACAAACACCCTTGTCATTGGTGCACGATCTTGCCTCTTTTGGCGTAAATATTTTGGGCTCTTCGGTTGAGACCATTGATTTCGCTGAGGACCGCGCCAGTTTTTCAAAAGCAGCTGAAGGCGTGGGTTTTGAAATTCCAGAATCAGGCTTAGCCGCCGACTTAAAAGAAGCCAAAGCCTGTGCTGATAGCATTGGTTACCCTTTAATCTGTCGCCCCAGTTATGTTTTGGGTGGTCGACGTATGGAGATCATTGAGAACAGCGACGAGCTCACCAAGTATTTTACAAAATACGCTATGGACATCAGTCCTCAGGCTCCGTGCTTTATGGATCAATTTCTTGATAGCGCCTTAGAGGTGGATGTCGATATCGTGCGTGGTGAAGACTGGAGTTTGGTGGGTGGAGTTATCGAACACATCGAAGCCGCCGGCGTTCACAGTGGCGACTCGATGGGAGTCATACCACCACAGCGCCTGCGTAAAGACACTTTAGAAAGTATCGAGAAAAACTGTCTACAATTGGCTGATAAACTCAACGTCATTGGACACTTGAACGTACAGCTCGCAGTGAAAGATGATGAAGTGTATATCATCGAGGCCAATCCTCGCTGTTCACGAACCGTTCCATTCCTGGCAAAGTCCGCTGGGATCCCACTGGTTGATCTTGGTATTCAGGCGATGATGGGTGTGAAGCGTGATGAGTTGCAGCTGAATCAGTACGACTGGAAAAAAATTGCTTTGGTTGCCGTGAAAGGCGTTGTCTTTCCCTTTAAAAAGTTTCCCGAGGCAGATTCCATTCTAGGTCCCGAAATGAAATCCACTGGCGAGTGCATGGGACGCGGGTCGGATTACTCTGAAGCCTTAATGAAGGCATTTATCGCCAGTCAGGTTCAGTTACCGGCCAAGGGCGAAGTCTTTTTGTCTTTGCGAGACAAAGATAAAAAGGTGTTGTTGCCAATCACCAAAAAACTGGTCGATTACGGGTTCACTCTTTCTGCCACTTCCGGGACAGCCAGTTTTCTCTATGAAAACGGAGTCGACTGTATCCCCGTTAAAAAGGTGCATGAAGGCCGCCCTCATTGTGTGGATAGAATTCGTTCGGGACGAGTGGATTTGGTCATCAACACCACGTCAGGGCGACAAGCACTTGAGGCCAGTTTCAGTATCCGTCGCAGTTGCACCGACTACGCTGTGCCCTGTATCACCGAAGACCATGCAGCCGAAGCTCTTGTTTTGGCCATGGGCAAGAGAAACTCCGGAGAGTTCGACGTCTATCCCTTGGGCTAACGTCGATCTTCGACCCTCGGTCGTCGATAAGGTAAGCGCTGCGTAATATCCTGCGATCATAACTTTGTAATCCCACCTTTTTTCCTTACAATTGAACAATCGGAAAACGGGGTGGGGCGAATGATATTAAAAGTCGATAAATTGAACAAAAGTTTCAGACATCCATGGAGTTTAAAGGCCATTCAGGTTTTGTTCGATGTGAGCTTTCAAATCGAAAAAAAGTCTATTGTTGGATTTTTAGGGGCCAATGGAACCGGTAAAACCACAAGCATCAAGTGTCTTATTGGGTTACTGACCTATCAGTCAGGAAAATTGGAAATCTTTGGCGAACATCACCTCAACAAATCGGTAAAACAAAAAATAGGCTACCTTCCCGAGCGCCCTTATTTTTATAACTATCTAACGGCCGAAGAGTTTTTAACATTCTATGGTCAACTCAGTGGTGTCCGTGGCAAAGAGCTAGACAAACGAATCACTCATCTATTGGAGCTGGTCGGTTTAAAGCACGCCCGCAAGATGTTTCTTAATCAGTTTTCCAAAGGTATGTTGCAGCGAGTGGGCATGGCGCAAGCGTTGATTCATAAACCGCAGCTTCTTATCCTTGATGAACCTTTGTCGGGACTGGATCCGGATGGTCGCCGTCAACTCGTCAATATCATCCAAAATGCTTTTGATGAAGAAGACACCACCATCTTTTTTTCAAGTCATTTGTTGGACGACATCGATCGCCTTTGCCAGGACTTGGTTGTCATCCGTGGCGGACGGATTCGTTTTAACGGTGCCAAAGACGATTTTGTGGACATTGGTCCTCGTCACTACCTATTGCGATATCAGGAACAAGACAAAGTTTCGGAAACAATGAAAATTGACAGTATGGACAAGTTACAAAAAACAATTGATACACTCCGTAGCCAAGGAAAAGAAATTCACTCTGTGGAACAAGAGAAAGTCAGTCTGGACCGTGCCTTCAGCGAGTTTAATAATAGAGAGGTCAACCAATGAAATCTCCAACCTATGTTGTCGCCAAGAACACTTTTATAGAAATGATTCGGGATCGAGTCCTTTATTTTGTTGTGATTTTCTCAATACTATTCATGGCTCTTTGTTTTGCTCTCGGGCAATTGTCCTACAAAGAAATTTTTCGGTTGTCGGTTTCTTTAGGTTTAGGAGGGATTCATCTCTGCTTTGCTGGCTTAACTATTTTTCTTGGCTGCAGTGTCTTCTTCCGAGAAATTGAGAAACGTACAATCTACACTTTGTTAGCGCGCCCGATCACTCGGACGCAGTACCTATTTGGTAAATATCTCGGACTGTTGGCGATTCTATTGACTTTACTTTTTGGCTTTTTAGTCTGCTTTACTGGGATTCAATTGCTTCTGGGGCTGTCTATAGAAATGACCTCCTATTATGCCTTTGTCGGTTTCTTTTTCGAATCGGCGATCCTTTTGGCCGTCACTTTTGGATTTTCAACTTTTTCAAAGCCATTTTTATCAATCAGTGGTTCATTGGCCTTTTTTCTGATCGGCCATTGGGTGAGCAACTTCGACTCGCTCCTTGAGGCCAATCATTCCACGTCTTTTTTAATTGCCGCGAGAACCCTGCAAAGAGTGTTTCCAGACTTAGAGATGTTGAACTGGCGCCAGTTTGCCATCGCAAAGTCTCATGTCCCTCTTTATGAGCTTGGATACTCAATGGGTATGGCGACTCTGTGGGCCAGTTTCTTTTTCCTTGGAGCTCTTCTCCTTTTTAGGAGAAAAGATTTTGAGTGAGCACGATTTTTGGACTCTGTTTGCCTTTTGGTTTGGCGCAATTTGGGGAAGTTTCGCCAATGTGGTCATCGTTCGCTTACCGAAAAATGAAAACGTCGCAGTCCCTCGCAGCCATTGTCCCAAGTGTAAAGATGCCATTCCTTGGTATTACAATATTCCAATCGTGTCATGGATGGTTTTGCGTGGGAAATGTCGAAAATGCAAAGAGCCCATCTCGATTCGCTATCCCATCGTTGAATTTCTGATGGGGTTGTTTTTTGCGGCGATTTACTATCGCTATGGAATGTCCATTTCAACGGCCGAGTATCTCATCTTTACTTTCATGGTGGTCACCTCCAGTTTTATCGACCTCGACCATATGATTTTACCCGATCGATTCACTCTGTCTGGAATTGTTATTGGCTTAATCGGGGCGGCTATCAATCCCGACCGGGCTTTTATGGACGCATTTCTGGGTGTGCTGATCGGCGGTGGTTTTTTGCTAGCTATTGCTTATTTGTATTTTGCAGTTCGCAAAATCGAGGGAATGGGCGGCGGTGATATCAAATTGCTCGGTTGGATTGGTGCAATCTGTGGACTGCAGTCGATCCTGTTTGTGGTATTGGCGTCCAGTTTGCTTGGATTAGCCATCGGTGGGACTTATTTGTTCTTCAAAAAAGGCAATTTAAAAACCGGCATCCCGTTTGGTCCTTACTTGGCTTTAGCGGCTTTGCTCTACATAATTTTTGATGTGTCACCTTGGATGCAATTGTTTTTTCCAGTACCAACGTAACGAACGTCTAGGTCTAGTGAGGCCTTCGTCCAGTCTCGACGAAACTCCCCTGGCCCTCTCACCCCCTTGTGGCCGTAAATAATTGAAGATATTAAAAAAACTTCGAAGAATCGGACTTTCGGCGGTTTGACTTTGGTTCATGCCTTGGATTTAATTTTAAGATAGGAAAGTAGTGGAAAGGTCCAGCTAGAGAAGGTTTCATGATTTTTGGCAGCAAACAAGTAATTGGTCTCGACCTTGGCTCCAGTTCAATAAAGATGGTCGAGTTAAAACAGGTGGGGCGTTCTTTCAAAATGATGAATTTTGGAATGTCATCCATACCTGAGGGACTCATTGACGGTGGTGAGATTATCGATCCGTCGGCTTTGTCCCAGATTATTATGGCGCT
>CAXRIX010000070.1:0-3722 GCA_964230555.1 Bdellovibrionales bacterium | reverse complement strand
TATGACGCCTTTGAAGAGCTTTCGTTGGATGAAGGCAATCGCGCCGACTCACTCGACCAGCAACAGCCACAAGAGCAACTTCTTGAATTTGACGAGAGTGATGATTTTGAGCTGGAAGACGGCACCAGCTTTGAAGACGAGCTAGAATCCCTCTCCCTTTAATAAAAAGACCTCGCCTGTTATATAAAACGAGCGAGCGAGGTCTTAACTCCTTTAAATCACAGGCCCTAGGCTTTTTGTGGACCATCTCTTGTATCCCATTTCGGGCTATAGTATTTCAAAGCCTATGGACTTGTTTCAATCTCAAAGCCCCATTCAAGATCAACCTCTGGCGGAGCGTTTGCGGCCCCAGTCCTTTGCCGATTTGATTGGTCAAGAAAAAAGCTTTTCGGAAAACCGCAATTTGTTAAAAAAGATCAAACAAGGACAGCTGCAAAGTCTGATTTTGTGGGGACCTCCGGGATGTGGCAAAACCTCTTTTGCCAACGCTTTAATGAATGAGGTGCAAGCCGAAGTTTTTCAAGAAAATGCCATTGATTTGGGTGCAAAAAAAATCCGTGAAATTGGTGAGAAAGCCAAGCGCCTCCGCTACGAGTACCAGAAAAAGTCGATCTTATTTGTCGATGAAATCCATCGACTGAATCGAGGCCAACAGGATGTGCTGCTGCCATTCGTCGAAAAATCCTATTTTTATTTGGTCGGGGCGACCACTGAAAACCCAAGTTATCAACTTAATGCCGCCTTGGTCAGCCGCTGCCGCCTGGTGGTTTTTGATCCGCTCACTGGCAAAGATCTAGAGGCCTTGGTGGAGCGTGCTTTGAAAGCCGAAAACCTCTCAAAACAAGAAGTATTAACAGATGCGGGCTATGAGCAATTGATCGCCATCAGCCATGGCGATGCTCGACAACTGTTAAATTTATTAGAAGAGTTGGTGTTTTCCTTCCGCAATGGGGACAGCGAAAACTTCCCCCTGGATGAAGAGGGCTTGAACGCCACTTTCGAATCCTCAGGCATTCGTTTTGATAAAAAGGGCGACGAGCACTACGACACTGTCTCAGTTTTTATCAAGTCTATCCGTGGAAGTGATCCCGATGCCGCTATCTATTATCTGGCCCGAATGCTTGAAGGTGGAGAAGATCCGCTATTTATCGCTCGTCGTTTGGTGATCCTAGCCTCCGAAGACATTGGCAATGCAGACCCCAATGCCTTGGGTGTGGCGGTGAACGTCTTGCAAGCCGTGGAGCTTGTCGGAATGCCTGAGGGACGCATCAATCTGGCCCAGGCCGTGACCTATCTGGCTTCAGCACCGAAATCCAATCGCAGCTATCAAGCCATCAACAAGGCCCAGGCTGTGGTCAAGCAAACGGGGCCGTTGCCCGTTCCCAAGACCTTTCGGTCCAGTAAAACCAAGTTGATGAAAGATCTTGGCTACGGGGCCGGGTATAAATACAGTCACGATGGTGAAACGGGATGGCTGCCTCAGGATTACTTCCCCGAGAAACTCAAAGAGCGCCAGTTTTATGAGCCCTCCAGCCGTGGCTTCGAAAAACGTATTACTGACTATCTGAAATGGATGCGTGGAGAAAAGGCCGAAAAAAACTAAAACGGCTTATTGGCAACGATACAGACGCAGGGTTGATCACCCAGAACTTTCTGTGAGTGTTTGGTATTTGAAGGAACCACGATTTTGTCCCCTGAACGCAGTAATAACTGATTGCCATTAATATTCATTGAAAGTTCGCCCTCTAAAACCATACGGATCTCATCCAAAGGATGCTTATGCTCCGGATAGGTTTCAGTGTTGACTAGGACTTCTTCCCGAGGTTGCAAATCTTCGGCTCTGAAGATCGAAATCGCCTGCTCTTTGGTGGGACGAAGGGGGGCTTGCCATCGAATCACAATCATATCAACTCTCCACAAATCGGCTTCTTGGGCCTTGTAACAAGTATGGGACCCACACCACCAAAGTCAAGCCTCTGGATCAAAGGTTTGTCAATGATTTAGAGGATTTCGCCAGATCTTGGCCACTTTTCCAAAGACGGTGTTCGCCTATGAGACAAACCGGGATCAAATTGAGAACTTATTGATTTTGCAAAGTTTTTTGTAAAGTTCAACCACGGTGTCGACGATAGGTTCTTATCTGAAAAGAATAACGTTGGAGGAAACTTGAATAACTCAGACAAACTCGGAAGCAGTGGAAATTTCTTAGAGCAGATCTTTAAATATGTCGACAGTTCAGACGCCTTGAACTTTGTAGACAGTGACTTGTCTGATTATTTTGTCATCGAACAAAAAGTCGATCGTCGCAAAATCACGGTCAACAAATTTGACGTTGAGGAAGTCCTCAGCCGAATCGATGAAGAAGGTCAGGAGTTCTTACAGGTGAATTTTGTCTCCGGTAAAAAGATCCTCTTAACTAGCAAATTGGTCGGCTTTCGTCCTCTGACTATGTACGGATTGGATATGGATAAGCTCCCAAAAGTGGTGACCACTCCTGATATCATGAATATCTTCGATGCCATCCAAGAAAGCCTTTGTCACGAAGACAACAGTGACGAGGAATTGGAAGTCTTGCGCAAGGTTTATGACTCTGTGGTTTGCGGCGGGGAGTCAGTTGGTTTTGATTTAAACCAAGAGAGAGCCCTGTTTTCGCGAATTCCTACCCAAATTTTACGCACAAGCGCCTAATTTATTGACCCTCTCCCAATTTTTCGAGATAAGAGCTTCTTTACCCGTGTGGGGGTATAGCTCAGTTGGGAGAGCATCTGATTTGCATTCAGAAGGTCGCAGGTTCGATCCCTGTTACCTCCACCAATTCAACTCGACCGGATAGCCGGAACACCAGAATAATAGCAGCTATTCTATTGATTACCCTGGATCTGGGACTTCAAATCTGTAGATGGGAGTTTCTAAAGTCATTGGTTCCATTTTCCTCAAAAAATCTTTTGCTTCAGTACTGTTGGCAGACTCAATATCATTTTTGGAAAAGTGATAGTAACATTTGGCATAATAGGTTCCTGAATCAAGGCGAGGTCCAGAGATATATAATAGGGATTCCATCTCTTTCTTTTCACCAGGAGAGATCTCGATGAAATCATTGGAGGTGGCGCTTGTTGAAGTTGTGCGGATTTCTCTAAAAATTAAATTTTTTTGAAAGATTTTGAAGGCTTTCTTATAGCTGTCGGTCTCCTTAAGACCATGTTTAGTCTCACTGGCTATGCAAAAAGCTTGAGGTTCGATGTTTTGCGCTGCTGAGCCAGCTCTCGGCTCTAATATGTAGTTTGTCTTTTGTGAGGAATTGCTTACGTCGAGCTTGAAATGGATGGCGCCACTTTCTCTCAAATTATGACTAGAGACTTTTATTTCTAATGGCTTTGAATGGTTAGTGCAGGAAGCCACCAAGAAAAAAAGTGATGCTGTAAAATAAAACTGGTTAAGCATGGGTTACTATCCTATAAATTCAGAATGAAATGATAAATTGAATCCCAAACCTATCCATTCTTCTATGAACTCATTCGACTTTTCAAAACTAAACACCTGAAAACAAATAATTAAAGGAGCGCTCTCCTAGCTTTGCCTTTTCTTTTGAGTAAGTCAAATTTCATAGCTAAGTGCAATAAAGCTAAGGAGATGAGCACTCCATTTTTGAAAGCTCAAAGTCTCGATTAGAGTTCGTTGAGGTAAGAGGCCTCGATTTCTTTGGCGTTGAAATAGCCAACGTC
>CAXRIX010000069.1:0-18270 GCA_964230555.1 Bdellovibrionales bacterium | reverse complement strand
TGGGTTGGGCTTTGGCAATTTCGAAGACAAAATATTTAAGAATATCACCACCCTGATCGGTGTGGCTGACTTCCGGGTGAAACTGCACGGCAAAAAGTTTATCGTTTTCAATAACGGCCGGATGATTCTCATCGGAACGTCCGCGCACCTTGAAGCCTGGAGGCGGAACTTTTACCACGTCGCCATGACTCATCCAGGTTTTTTGTTCGGCTGGAACATCACCAATAGGCTCTTCCCAATGCACCATCTTTTTGCCGTACTCACGAACTTTGGCTTTTTCAACAATCCCGCCGAATTGCTGGGCCATCAATTGCATTCCGTAACAGATCCCCATAACTGGAGCAATTTCGAGCAACTCTTTCACATCCCGTTTCGGTGAGCTTTCATCATTCACTGAAAGGGGTCCACCACTAAGAATAATGGCCTCTGGTCCTTGCTCTTTTATTTTTTCGATATCGTAGTTGTAAGGATGCAACTCTGAATAGACGTTCATCTCTCGCAAACGACGAGCAATCAGCTGGGTCACCTGCGACCCGAAATCAAGAATTATAACTCCACCCTGCATTCCTACTCCAATCGATAATTAGGCGCTTCTTTTGTAATTGTCACATCATGAACATGAGATTCTTTTAATCCTTGAGAAGAGATTCGTACGAAACGGGCTTTCTCTTGCAGGTCACTGATCGTACTGGCGCCCACATAACCCATTCCTGAACGCACACCGCCCAGCAATTGATGAATAATCCCACTGGCGGAACCGCGATAAGGAACTTTACCTTCTATCCCCTCTGGAACCAGCTTGTGGTTGTCCTTCACGTCGCCTTGAAAATAACGATCTTTTGAACCTTTGCTCATGGCTCCCAGGCTGCCCATCCCACGGTAAACTTTATAAGTCCGACCTTGATACAAAATCGTCTCACCAGGACTTTCCTCGGCACCAGCCAAGAGGTTTCCGATCATCACGGTGTTGGCTCCGATCGCTAACGCTTTTGCCATATCACCGGAAAATTTAATACCGCCATCGGCAATGATTGTCTTGTTGTGTTTTTTAGCAACTTCAGAGCATTCTTGCAAAGCTGCAACTTGTGGCATTCCGACTCCGGCCACCACACGAGTTGTACAAATCGATCCAGGGCCCACTCCGACTTTGACAACATCGGCACCGCGACTGAAAAGAGCTTCGCAAGCCTCTGCGGTGACAACATTGCCTGCCACCAACACCAGCTCGGGAAATTCTTTTCGAGCCCACTCAACCATTGTTAATACATTTTTAGAATGACCATGAGCGGTGTCTATCACCAGCACATCGACGTGTTTTTCGACCAACGCCTGTGCCCGATCTTGTGAGGTTTGGTCAATCCCGATCGCAGCCCCCACCAATAGACGCCCCTGTTGATCTTTAGAAGAGTCAGGATAGGTGGTGGCCTTTTCAATGTCTTTAATTGTGATTAAGCCCTTAAGTTCCATGTTGCCATCGACAACCAAAAGCTTTTCAATTCGATGCTTCTGCAAGATACTTTTGGCTTCATCGAGGGTTGTGCCTTCTTTGGTTGTCACTAAGTTGTCTTTGGTCATGATGTTGGAAACTGGCTGTTGGGTGTTGGTTTCAAAACGAAGATCGCGATTGGTTAAAATACCGACAAGCTTTCGGTCGGTCGTAATCGGCACACCACTGATCGAGTATTTGGCCATAAGTTTCAAGGCCTCTTCAACACTGGCATCCGGAGACAAGGTAATGGGATCTGTGATCATCCCACTTTCATATTTTTTAACCTTTTCGACTTCAAAGGCTTGCGCTTCAATACTCAAATTTTTGTGAATGATTCCTAAGCCACCAAGCTGCGCCACCACGCGAGCCATGCGACTTTCCGTGACAGTATCCATCGCCGCTGAAATCAAGGGTGTGTTTAAATAGATGTCGCGGGCAAAGAAACTGCGAGTGTTGATCTGACTTGGAATCACTTCCGAGTACTGTGGCACCAACAAAATATCATCGTACGTTAAAGCTTCTTCGTTCAAATTCATAACCCACTCCTCAGAATAAACTTTTAAGATTCCACACTATACCAAGACTTATATTCAAAATAATTCATTGCTGACTGGCGCAAGAAATTTAATTCTTTTTCCTTTAAGGGACGCACTTTTTTAGCCGGACTCCCCATATACAGCCAGCCCGACTCGGTCTTCATGCCTTGTGGCAACAACGATCCCGCCGCTAAAAAACTGCGTGACGCCATCTCCGAGCCATCAAGCAGAATGGCCCCCATTCCCACAAAGGCTTCGTCGCCAATTTGGCAACCATGGATCATAGCCTTATGTCCAACCGTTACATAATTTCCTATTTTCACAGAATGCTGCCCGTAGGTTCCATGAATCACAGTGCCATCCTGAATATTGGTATAATCACCGATCGAAATTGGCTCCACATCGCCACGTAAAACACATTGGAACCAAATTGAGGATTCCTTACCGATTTCAACTTGGCCAATGAGGTCGGCCGAAGGCGCAACAAAAGTGTTTTCTCCAATCTTGGGTGTCACACCTTTTAGCTCCTTCAACATGACTGACTCCTTATCCTACTGATCCAACAGCATCTGGCCTTGTAAAAGAGACGGTCTGGCTTCATCGATTTTCACCATGACCAGGTCTCCTGGTTTCGTGTTTTTAGCTGCGAATTTTACTTTGCGATTTTGTGTATTACGCCCCAACACCATGCCATCGTCTTCAATCTCCTCAACCAAGACTTCATACGTTTGACCAATGGTTTGCTTAGCCAGTTTTAAGGATAGCGGTCTTTGCAGGGCAAAAACACGCTCCAAGCGCTCCGATTTTTCGGCTTCGGTTAGGTGGTCTTCCCAGCGTGCCGCTTTGGTAAAGGGCCGAGGACTGTATTTAAAAGCATAAATCCCATCGTACTGAACCTCTTCAAGCAAAGACAGGGTGTCTTGAAACTGCTCTTCGGTCTCTCCAGGAAATCCGACAATAATATCTGTCGACAAAGCCACTCCGGGAATGGCCTTTTTAATCATCTCAACTTTTGTTAGGTAATCCTCGCGAGTGTAACCGCGGTTCATTCTGTCTAGAACTTCAGAGTTGCCACACTGGACAGGTAAATGGATGTAGTCGCAAATCTTGTCACGGTACTGTTGAGAGATATCAACCAGCTCCTGATTGAAGTCTTTTGGGTGAGAGGTGGTGTAGCGAATTCTTAAGATGTCAGTATCGCGTGCTACGGCTCGCAGAAGCTCCCCAAAATCAGCTCCGCACTCGGAGCGATAGGAGTTCACATTTTGTCCCAGAAGGGTGACCTCTTTCACTCCCCGACGGGTCAAATTGTTGATGTCTCCAATAAGCTCAGAAAGCTTTCGACTTCTCTCACGCCCGCGAGTGAAAGGCACCACACAGAAGGTACAAAAATTATCGCAGCCCTTGGTGATATTAACAAACGTCGAAACTCCAGGGTTACGAATCAATGTCTCCACTTGGTAAGGCTGCCCGTGCAAAAACTTTGTGGAATTGACTTTGTCACTGGTCTCTTCAACGTCGGCAACGATCGATGGCAGTTTATCGATGGCGTCGGTTCCAAATACAAAATCGAGTAATGGGATATCGTTTAACAAGGATTTCTTTTCCTGTTGGGCCACGCAGCCGCCAACACCAATGCGTAACGCCGGGTTTTTTTCTTTCAAAGTCCGGTACCGACCCACTTCCGAATGAACTTTATGCACTGGTTTTTCGCGAACACTACAGGAGTTGATGATGATCAATGAGGCTTGCTCAGGCGTCTCCACCGGCTGGTAATCCGCCATTTCTAAGAGGGAATACATTCTTTCTGTGTCGTTCACATTCATCTGGCAACCGTAAGTTGTGATGTAGACACCTTTTGCGGGGACCTGCACGCTCTTGATCTCCTTGGAATACTGCCTGCCAAACCTTTGAAATCAGGGATGAAAAGTTAATGACTTGCAGCGTGATTTGGGCTGGTTATAACAGCTTCCAAAGGCAAGTCAACTCAACTTTTTAAGGATAAAAAACGAACCATCCGCAAGCGACGGCCTCGCCTTCTAAGCACACAAATTAGGATTCGGACAGTCCACAGCTCTTTGCATCGCTTCAGCTCTTCGCACGTATTCAACAACAACATTAAAATAAGCGATCAATTCAGGATTTTGAGCCTGTAGGAAGGCATCAATTTCTTGCTGAGACTCTAAAAGGCGTAACTGGGCAGCAAAATTCTCTACATCTTGCAGGCTGTAGGTTTCGTGGGGCGGGACCCGGATACCTTGGCGTCCAAAGAGTCCCTCAACATAACCAGGGGGCACAAGCGAGGCCAACGCCTTCTGACGCCCTCCAAGTGCGAGGAGACGATAACTCAACAGGCCCGCTGAGGCGACTAGGGCTGCTGCCGACATTCTAACCACATGCATCTGGAGATCAGGGTTCCCTAAAACTCTAGCTTTGTCTTGTAACGACATCAAGGGCAGGCCAAACAGGGGTTGATTGAAATCACTATCACCCGTGACATAATCCTCACTTTCGGAGTTCATTTCTGCCAACTCTGAAAATGACAGACGTTGGTTCTCAAAACTTTCTTCGATGTCTTTCAAATCTTCATGTAAATCCTCTTGCGAAGCTCCACTAAGAAACGTGGTTTCCTCAAAATCGACTTCGTAATCACTGAGGGACTGGCAAACCCATAATTCACCCAAACTTTCGGGCTCATTGATGATGATGGCAACCCTACGAAACCGCATTACAACTCCCGAGGGGACCTGTGAGGCCATCTGCTTATACACCTGGGGAATTAATAGAGGATCTGTTCCAAGCAAAACGTGATCTAGAGATGTTTGCCTTTGATAGTTAATTGAAAAATCAATTCCGCCCTCTGAAAAAACCACATTTCGGGGGTCGGTGGCGGCTCTTCGAAAATCCTCCACGGGTATTGTAAAAGCCTCTTTTCGAAAACGGCACTCACTGGGTTCACATTGGAGAATCCCTTGAAAAGGGCTTGTTTTCGAACGAGTGTAAAAATCCATTTCTCGAGAATAACGATCCGATATCTTCTGCAAAACCCGGCTCAGGCGTCCTCGATGATTCCCTTGGATCTGGACACAGGAAAAGGCGCTCGGCGATTCGGGCTGGCTGACCGATTGAGCAACGGCAGCAGATGAGAACCACGTTACGGCCTGGATGAGCAAAGTGAGTAAAAACGTTCTATTCATTGAGCACTCCGAAGAAAAGATTTTGGGTGGACGATATATAGAGAATTGAGCTTGCAAAAACAAGTCCATGGGAAAATTAGTTCATTTCCCAATGAGAGGCTAAAAGTCGGTGGCACGACAATTTTTGGCAGTCAAAAAACTCAAACAGGCCTCGCTGGTGTCAATTGCGAGTCGACTTATCTTCTCCGAAGCCAGACCCGCCTCTTAGTGAATGGCCACTTCATGTTTTCCTCACCTCCTCGGAGTCTCACAAACAGCGGCCAAAACTGGGGTTTAGAACTCGTTTTCTTCATTTAAAAGCAAAGGCCACATTTAGCCTACCCTGACCACAAAAATTGTTTTATTCACCGACTGATGAAATGGACCAAACCGAAGATTTCGAGAATCGCTGACGAAAAAGTGAGAAAGCGATTGGAAAGGGAGCTAAGCCGGGACAGAGGTTCGCCGTTGACCGGCAGTCTAGCCTATTGGACGAGACTTGTTCACGGCAAAAATGTTTGCTACCGGGAAAATCCTGAGCTTTACCACATTGGAAAAGGTCAGCAAGGCGTTCTCTCGGTGGAGCCCTATAAGTCGGAAATTCTTCCCTACTGGAAATTTCGTGATGAGGATTCCGCGTTTCTTTCTGCAGACGCCATCTATTGCCTCTTCGAGCTTTATCTTGCCGCCAAAGATTTCGTTGGAGCCGATATGTCTAAAAAATTTTTACATATGGGATTTACCAGAGCTCGTCGATACGCCAATCACAGAAGTGGCCGAAAATACGATGACAACGGGAAGATCCGAGAGCCATCACCTCAAGCTCTCACTGGTGAAAAAGCCTGGGCCGCTCAGGTCTTCAAACTCTACTGGGATCAGGCTCGAACCCACCCCGTCTACCTGAAATTGAAAGACGAACATCGGCAGCTCCAAGATTAAGGCTCATAGCCCATGCCGAACCCACTCACGGATGCTTGCGCCGCATCAAAAGGCCGTGTATAACGGCCTCAATTCAAAGGAGATGACTCAATGGACCCTCGCCTGAAATCCTCCACGCAGTGGACGCCTTTTCCAGAGGAACTTTGCCAACAAACCGAAGCTGTCCTTATGGAGAGATTCAAGCCAGAATACGATATCGAAGACGGTGAGTTTGTGGTCGAAGGTTACATCTACCAAGAAGAAATCATTGGTCGCTACGGCCTTCGTTTTGACGGGCAATTGAAGCAGTACAATTTTGAAGTATCGTTGGACTATAATGCCGAAAAAGACAAGCCTCTTGAATTGATTCAGGCCTCCATGGAAGTTGTTGAACACCTTTGGACTGAGCTTTTAGAAGATGACCTTGAAGACTCGGAGCTATCAAAAAAATGGCAGACCATGCCCCATAAAAAGCGGATGTACCATTTCCGCTATTCAACAGTGAATACAAAACTTGAGGAAGAGGCCGACCGCCTCCTTGAAGAGTACGAGAAAAAATTAGTCTATCAAGCCCCTGACCATGATCCTTTCAAAGACATTCCGGACGACGAAAACAATTCCACCGTCCACTGATCAGGTCAACCGGCGTAATCAACCGTTGGCTTGGTAAAAATAAAAGGCTGCTTGTTGGTCACCATCACCGTATGCTCAAATTGTGCTGTGTAAAATTCGGGATGATGAAGAGTCCAACCATCTCCTTTATCGACAAGAACTTTAGCCCCTGTTGATATAATCGGCTCGATGGCCACCACACTGTTTTTTTCAAATCGTCGACGGTCTCGCTTGACGAAAAAATTGGCAATAAATTCTGGTTCCTCATGCAGGGAGCGACCGACACCATGGCCTCCCAAATTTTCGATGACAGTCAAGCCCTGTCGATGAGCATGATTTTCTACGGCTTTGCCCATAGCATTTAAAGACTCTCCGTGCCTGACGTTCTGTAACGCGATTTTCAAAGCTTTTTTTGTTGAAACACAAAGGTTCTTTTTCTGATTGTCGCCGGCTCCAAGAACAAATGACCCGCCGGTATCAGCAAAATATCCATTGAGCTCGGCCGACACATCGATATTTATCAAAAATCCCTCAAACAACTTCTGAGATCCTG
This sequence comes from Bdellovibrionales bacterium, assembly GCA_964230555.1. Lineage (GTDB taxonomy): Bacteria > Bdellovibrionota > Bdellovibrionia > Bdellovibrionales > JAGQZY01 > JAGQZY01. The sequence goes on along the minus strand of CAXRIX010000069.1, from coordinate 10,986 downwards.
GTACGCCATGAACTCCTTCATGCTCAACACTGATGCAGGTGGCGCCGGGGAAATTATAAACTTTTTGTGGCGCTGAGTGAGCACCATGAGTCTTTAAATAGGCGGCCCCAATGGCATCAAGCTCTTCAGTTGTCATTCCGGCTCGGGCCGAAAATTTCATAAAAGCCAAACAATTGGCAACGATTTTACCTATGGCTTTCATCGCTTCAAATTGCTCTTCGGTTTCAATACTCATATCACCCACTTGGTGTTGGTTGAATTAAAACCATCCTACCATCTTTTTGCCCTTAGATAAAAGAGATGTCGATATAAGGGCCTAGAAAAATGAGCGATGACTTTGAAACAGGCGCTTACTTAAACGGACCGCTGAGGCATCAAGCCACGTCTTGCTTGTCTTGTAGGGAATACAGATCTTTACGAGCCTGATCGAGTTTTTCTTTAAGACTTTTTAGGTTTCCTCGATAAGAGTTACGAGCTTCTGAACAAGCATTCAAAGACTTGCGAATATTGTCGACCATGATTTCACGATTCTTTTCATGATTGGGGAATTCAATAATTTGCGCAGACCCCGGATCTTGAGCTTGCAGTTGAAGCTCAGCCGTTTTTTCCTCGTTGTCCTGCTGCTGCCTTTGAGCCGCTGCTTCTTTTTCAGCTTTCTCTATGGCCTTTAACTCACGCTTCATGCGAATGTTCTCTTTTTCAAGTTTCAGCACATAGGAGTGGGCTTTAATCAAACGCTTACGCAGCTTCTTTTCATAGATCTCACTGGCTTCGCGATTCTCCGACATTTCCATGGCCGGGCTGGCTGGTTTTTCTGCTGAATTGTCGGCGACTGAATTATAATTATTGCCAGCGCCATTGCTAGTTCGAGTCACCTGCTGAGGCACCACTTCAAGGAGTTCCTCGTCCAGCTTTTCTCGCTCCGCCCGTCTCAAGTCCATGTCCCAAATCATTTTTTTCAACTGAACCAATTCCAGTGAGATACCTTCATTCAGTTGATTGAGTTCGCGGTAATCTTGTGAAAGCTTTCCGTTGATTTGTTGTAGTCCTTGATTTTCCTCGACTAGCTGATCTTGCGATTCGGTGAGGTTTTTATTTAGACGTGTGTACTCTTCGTTCTTTTGCTGAAGCTCTTCAATACGACCAAACAGCTCATCTTTTGTGTTTTTGATTTCTTGAATATCGGTAGCAAGTATTTCATTGGTTTGATTTAAGTCTTGCAACTCTGAGTAAAAGGCCTCGTTAGCCTCCATTAGATTTTGATTCTCTGCTAGCAACTGTTCATTTTGATCAGCCAGAATAATTTTTTCGTGAGTTATCTTTTCGTTGGTCGTCGATAGTTGATTTTTTTCTTCGCAAAGACGCTCATTTTCTACAGCCAATTGATATTTCTCTTTGCTTAAAGTTTGATTTTCATCTCCAAGTTTTTCGTTATCAAGCAACAAGACCTGTTTGGCCTCGATAAGATGATGTTTTTCAGACTGAAGAGTATCGTTGGCTTTTGTAAGTGTCTCATTCTTTTCCATCAAGGTCTGATTGGTCTCTTGCATTTTTGAATGAAGATCAGCGAGACTCTCATTTTCTGTGGCCAATTGACGTTTGGCTTCGGCCAACTGTAATTTCGATTCTTCCAGTTGCTGTTTTTCAGAAGACAGGGCTTCGATCTCAGTGGAAAGCTCGCTCAGGCGGTCAACATTTCTCTTATTTTCCTCTTCGATGCTGAGTTTTTCACCCTCAACCTTAGCCTTAGCGCTCTGTAGATCTTCTTTCTCAATTTGTAGAATTTCTCTTTGCTCAATCAGCTCTTTATTCTGATGAATTAGCTTTTCGTTACTCTCGACAAGCTCTCCATTGTCAGCGAGTAAACTTTCATTATTCCTAAAAAGGTTTTCAATCTCAGCCTTTAATTTTTTATAATTTGAGTCGAGCCCCTCAAATTGCTGTCGCCAGCGTTGAACATTTTTCTGACTGATCTGTACTTGAGTTTGCAGGTTTTCGGTCTGTACTTCTAAATTTTCTTCTAAAATCGTTTTGTTTTCTTGAAGGTCTTCAATTTTCTTTTGGAAGTTTTTTTGATCTTTCAAAAGCTGAATGTTTTTTGTCTCTAAAACCGAAGTTTTTGCAGCAATCCGATTGCGCTCAATAATTTTATTATTAGCTTTGGTCGAAAGAATATCGATGGTCTTCGAGCTTTCCTGATAAATATACCAAGCCATTGCTACGAGACCGCATAGAGAAAAAACAACGAATACTGCAAATATCAGCATTGTTTGCGACAAACCTCACCTCCCTACTGAATCTATCGGCCCAGCAAACCCCAAACTAAGGTCCTGAGGTCGGTTTGGCGTCAAATTTGTTCTCAGAGCAAAAATAATGTGACTCCATCCAGTGAATGTTCAAGATTTCGCCAAAAAATAGAAACTCTAAAATAGGCTGAAATCACAGTCACAAGGGGCCCCTACGGTACGGAGAGACAATGAATGACCGACCACCATCTCGGTTTGAGACAGAAACTCGTAATAATGGAAATCCTTGTATCGAAACGATAAACTCTAAGGTATTCGGGTGGCAAATTATGAGGGGGCAACATGAGACTGAGTGTTTTATGTGTCATATATTTGCTTTTATCATTCTCGGCTCACGCAAAGACTTATACCTATAAACAAGGTATGACATTTGGCTCCGTCGACCACAAGGCCCGCCAGACGCTTCTTGAACAAGAGAAGAAACTGATTCAACAAGCCTCGTCCCTCTACAAAAAACAATGCAAACAAGCAAAGAAAACCTTTTACTCAACTGTCGGCGGAACCTTTTCTTGCGAATTCAATGTCGAATCTTTTATTAAAGGACAGGGTCAAAGGCTTCTCGAAGGACAAATGAGGCGACTACCGGTGACCCAAATCAATGGCGTCAAAGTCAAGTTGACTCAACCCATTCGCTATTCGGCTCGCCTCACTCCCCTGCATCACCCTTTTAAACTCGATATTCTGGACTACCGACAGAAGGTCTTGGTCAATGAGAAATCAAATCTCTTTCGTAATGTGCATACCCTATATGCCCCTTACAATCACACGCTATGGGCTCATGTTTGCAGTGAACTGCCTGGCCTTGAGTTAAAGACTCATCTGTCTCCCATTCACGTGTTTGCTGAAAAGAAAATCTTTTGGTTTATTAAAGCGAAAGCACAAATAGAGATCAATGCCTCACTGGGATCGTATTGGAACCGGTCTAGTAAACTGTGTGGCGGAGCTAAGATCGGCTACGATCGCAATAAGCTTGAAAAGGACATCAATAAAGGGACATTGAGCCGAGCTGTTATGGAACCAAAGTTTTACATTGGCAAACCATTAATCAGCCCAATCAAGTTTAAAGGTGTTAAAGTTCATAAAATCCACGTCAAAGGTAAGAATTTATTCACTAAAATTGTTTTCTTTCTATTTAAAAGATTAAAAAATCGAATCATTGAAGATATTCGTAAAGATTTAAATAAGAATCTCAGTCGGGATGTTAAAAACTACATCAATTTGTCCAACCACGAACTCCAAAGTGGACACACTTGGAGAAAGCTTGCACGGGTTCAAGGATTGGCACCCCAAGTTCGAATGGTTTCAAGCTTAAAAAAACCAATGATCTCTACCATGAAAGAGGGATTGAGCAAGAACTTAAGTATCCAGAATTCTGAAATTGATATCTACTGTCAGCAATTCTACAGTGGCTTACAAGACGATCTGGGAGTCATTTTGAAAGAAAAACCTTGCTCGCAACTGGTCAGTAAGGTTCAGGTGATTCCATTCTATCGTGACCCTGTTCAAGCCGACAAAGGTTGCTACAACAAACATCATTTGATTTACAACTACAATTCGTTTCCCCACCGACCCGAAAATCTCTGGTGGAGACAGGCCTGCCGTCTTGATGCCGTTCTTAAAATCACACCCCATCCAAAGGTGAAGGCATCATACAGCTGCCTCGACAAGGGAATGACAAAAAAATGGACCCGGCGACAAGTGGTTGAAAAATGCGCCCCTACAGTCTTGGCAGAGCAACTGGGAATCAGCCTTCAGGAGGCCGGAATTCTTTTAAACAGTGAGAACTTAAACGATTTTTTTAGTAACGTCGATTTATCCCAAAAACAGGAAAATCGTGTGAAAAATTTAGTGAGGTTACGATGAATAAAACGATAGTCAGTGTCACACTTATAACTCTAATTGTTATGTTTCATGATTTCTCAACTTCCGACAACCAACCACCGGTTTCTTCAACCGTGAAAATGGTGGCACCCCAACCTGAAGCTGAAATTGATGAGCACGCCATCGAGGACGATACAACCCTATTTACAGAGATTGCTGAAAGTGGCTTGCCCGAAGATGTGAAAGCTCAATTGAAAGACGATCTAAAATCGGTCGATACCTCAGTCGATCCGAAACCATTGAATAAAGACCTTTCTGATTCACCAGGAGAGCGACGTCTCGCCCAGCAAGACATGATGATAATAGATATGATGGAAAACATTGAAAATGATATGAATAACGGCGAGCCGGTCGAGTGGTCGGAAGAGGATAAAATAATTATCGAAAGAGAATTGAATAAAGAGATTCAGTGATAATAGACGAGCTTCTTTTTATCTGAAGCCAGCTCGACTTTACTGGGCACGGATTGACACATTCGTAGCTGCATTAGCCATGTCACTTTGCTGTCTCGCTTTCATACGATTGCAACTCCTCAATACTGTTTTTAAACAGGAATCCCTTTTTCAATCATAAACCTTCAAATTGAACAGTAGAAGACTGACTCGAATCGAGATTTCTTGGTTATTTTATTAACTTTGGCGACCAAAGGCCGATATAGAAATAGTACATCTGAGCAGAGGACAAAATGGAAGACGCCATCAGCGACTACAATTTAGAAGTCTTTAACAGTGTTGGAGTTGGCATTGCTCTTGTCGACTCAAAATCTTTAAAAATATTCAGAGTTAATAATGAACTGCAAACTTTGGGAAACTACCCAGCGAAGCAAATGGTTGGTGATGATTTCCTTAACTACTTCCTAAAGAAAGAAAGAAATAAGGTTCTTGACCTCTTTCAGTTAGTGCCCATAAATGACGAAACTCTTCTATCAGAGGAGAATGTTAAGTTTGTCAAAAAAAGTGGGAAACCCATCCACGTCAATTTAATTTTAAAAATGGTTCCAAACACCAATTTACGACTTATTACGATCATTAATGCTGAACCTCGTCGTGCTTTAGAAATGGAACTTGAAAGCGCCTACCAACAGATGGTTCAAACCAGTAAATTTTTCTCTCTCGCTGAAATGGCGGCTGGCATTGCCCATGAAATTAACAATCCGTTAGCTATTATTCATGCCTACGTAGAGCAGATGCAAATGCTTGTCGAGAAGAAAAAACTAACAGACGAAAAAGCCTCTCAGCTTTGTGATAAGGTTTTGGCTGCGACTATTCGTGCCGCCAACATCATTAGCACCCTTAAAAAGCTTTCCCAGAATGACGCTAAATTAGAGCTGCAAAGTCATAACCTTGTTAACATCCTCAATGAAGTCGTCGACCTCTGTAAAGAAAAGTTTAGAAGCTCTGATACTGTTCTCGAACTACAAACCGACGTTCCGGAATCGACACAGGTATTATGTAACGCTTCCCAGTTGATGCAGGTTTTTATCAACCTTCTTGAGAATGCTTTCTTCGCTGTTAAAGAATCGAAAACAAAAAAAATCGTGGTCAGAGTTTTTACCGATAGAACTAAAATCTTAGTGCAGGTCTCTGACAGTGGGCCCGGTGTTCCGAAACAAATCAGAGATGAAATCATGACTCCCTTTTTTACAACAAAAAGTGTCGACGAGGGCACTGGTCTAGGTCTGAGTATTTCACGATCTATTTTAAAAAGGCACAAGGGTGATTTGACTTATCACCCGCAGAAACAAGGTGCTTGTTTTGAAGTTTCTTTACCTCGACATCAGACAACTAAAAGTACCGAGCCACTGCGAATCGAAGTCGATACAAAACATGTTCAATCAATCCAAAATCCCACGGTGCAACCAGCCGCCTCCTTTAATATTTTGATTGTTGATGACGAAGAGGATCTTGTTTCAGCTCTCGTTTACGGTTTGCAAAACGCGGGTCATACAGTTTTTAAAGCAGAGAATGGAAACCAAGCCCTTAAAATCATAAAGGAACAGAATATTGAGGTGCTAGTAACTGATGTTAAAATGCCTGTTATGGACGGACGAGAGCTTCTAAAAGCTCTAAACTCAGCCATGGAGAAACCACCACGGGTGATCTTTTTTACCGGTTCGGCCGGTGCTGGCGAAAATTTAATAAATCAAGGAGCTGAAATTGTCTTACAAAAGCCGATCTCTCTGAATACTATTTTAAAACATATTGAATCGTTTAGCCCAAAGGAAAGATGTCAGGCTCGGTTGAATTTTTCACATAACCAAAAAATCGAATACAAATTCAAGAAGCAAGAGTCGCCTATTCATGGACTCGCCGATCTCTCTGAAAATGGAATGTTTGTAAAACAAATCGAAAACCGACCGAACGTCGGTACAACTGTTTATTTTTCATTGCAATTGAGTCACACAGGGTCTCCGATAGTTATCAACGGTGAAGGAGTCGTCAAATGGGTGTCGGATTCTAAAGAGAGTAATAAAGGCCAGGGTTTTGGTGTCGAATTTCGTAATTTGACTGCAACTGACAAGCAACAATTAAAGAAAGTTTTTTCACAGATTACTGGAGACAAAAGTCAATGAACAAGAACAAATGGATATTAATCGTCGACGATGAACCCGATATCATTGATTCGGTAAGAGAACTTCTACACCTAACTTTTGGTGAGGACAAACTTAAAATTGTTGGTTCTTGTGATGGCTCCGACGCCACTTTTAAAGTAAAAAATCAAAAATTTGATTGCATCATCACTGACATGAAGATGCCTAAGAAAGAAGGCGATGCTTTCATCGCCAGTGTTAGACAGAACCTTTTTAACTCCGACACTCCAGTTATCATGTTAACTTCATTCCCCAATGACAAAGTACTTGAAGAAAACAGATTCGTGTATTTGGTCACAAAACCATATAAGCATTCTGAGCTTACTTCAATCGTCACCAATCAGCTGAAATTGGGGGGAGGCAGTGAGCGGCTGGCGGCAGATATGGTGAATAACATTCTAGCTTCCAGTCAGAGCTTTTTTACGACACTTTTCAAAGATTCTCAGTTTGAGGTCGAAAGCCCAAAAGCAATGTCCGCTGATGCCGAGTTGGATTACCAATTTGTCACTCAATTGAGTTTTTATGAAGATGGAATTCACAATTCATTTTCAATGCTTTTCTCCAGTGATTGCCTTGATAAAATTGCTGAAAAAACATCGAAAGGCGACAAGAAAGATAGCGCGACTGTTGCCAAAGCATTAGGCCATTCCATTTTAAAATACTCAATGACTGGGAAGAAAAAGTCAGAGTTCAAACACCAGATTCAAACCCTTTCGAGACAAGAAGCCAATAGTGATTTGATGAGAAAACGTGGACTTATAATTCCCATTACCTGTGGCGGTCTTCGATTCTCAATACTGGCGTGCGCAGAGAAGAAACGACGAATGGCCGCCTAGACTATCATTGACGGGACCATCATGCTTTTAAACGAAGATATTGGCTTCACCATTGGACCATACCAAGGCGGTGGTTGGAAGACCTTCAAGAATCGGTAACATACTTTGAATCGATTCACGCGCCTCATGCCCATCGGTTCCACCCATTCCAATAAACAGAAAATCGGCATCCATAGTCGAGGCAGTTTTTAAAACATGGTAGGCTTCTTCTTTATACGGAATCACTTTAATATCAGCTTCCAAGCGGGCTTGACGAGTGATCTCAACCATCTTCAAGCGAGCATCCTCAACCGACTCACCTTGCGGGATCGCCTGGAGGAGTCGAATTCTTGAACCTTGCCAAGGTTGACTGAGAGTCATTAAATACGAAAACAGCGCCATCAAACTGCCGTTGCTTTCATTTCTCCACCAGAGATCTATTGTCTTCCTTTTCTTCGAAAAATCAATTTCACTGGTTTTAAGTACCACCAAATTAAGATTAAAAGTTCCCACCATCTCAAGAGTTTTATTAAAACGGAACATTTCTCGCTCGTCGCTGGTGTCTGGAATTTCGAGGATAATGGTATTTGCCTTTAATGCTCCGATCGAATGAGCTTGAAGAAAATCAAAAAGACCTTCATGAAAGTTATGAGTTAGAAGACTCTCAGAGAAAGCTTGAATCTTTTCGTCTTTTAGGAACTTCTCGATTTTTTTCGAGTGCTCATGGGCCATTGCCAATCGGCCTTCATAGCTATCTCCTGGACGCTCTTCCACATTAAGTATGGTATAAAGGCCCCTTTGACTCTCAATCCATGAACCAACACGCATCATGTCGCGCCCTTTGTTGAGACCATCGGTGATGGCAATCAAGACGGGCCGCCAGTTTTTGGGGTGAGCCTTGGTTCCCTCTAATAAACGTAAACCATTGCGTACGCCACGGAAAATGTATCCCCTTTTGGCATCACCATAACTTGTTTCAATATCTTTTTTCTTTAAATAGAAATAGATAACGGATGATAGTCCAAGTGCAATCAATGCATAGGTATCATTGATTTTCATCATCGCCACACCACAGCCAATGGCTCCCGCTAGGGCTGTCGACCAATGAAATAAACGAAACTGCGGACGAAAACTTGGATTACCACCTTTACTTTCAACAAACGCTGACAGATTAATCGTCCCATAGGCAATCAAGAAAAACATAGAAATGATTTCGGCCACCGCATTTAGGTCTCCTGCCCAAATAATAATAAAGGCAATCACAAAAGTAAGTACCGTGGCGCGCTGAGGTTCGTCGCTAGCCCCCTCACCTTTTGCGAAGTAGGTCAGGACACGCATCAACCCATCCCGCCCCATCGCCTGCAATATTCGGGGTGCTCCCAGAAAACTTCCTAAAGCTGAACTTAAGGTGGCTGCAAACACGCCCAATAAGATTAATGGCGACAACAGGCTCATGGATTTCAGTGCCATAAATGAATCCACCTTTAAATCACCACGTGGCGAAGCGCCCGCGACTAAGATCATCTGAACCACATAAATGACAGCGGTAAAAGCGATGGCCATAAGAGTTCCGTTGGGAATCGACTTCTCAGGGTTTTTCAAATCACCGGACATATTGGCCCCGGCGGTTATTCCTGTACAAGCTGGAAAGAAAATAGCAAACGCGACCCAAAAACTGATGCCATCAGAGAAGTCTGAGGTTGCGGCAATTTGGTAGGTTTCAGGATTGAAATTAACGAGCCCGCCGACAATAAAAGACAGAATGGACAGCAACAATAGGCCTAAAACATAATTTTGAACTTTAAGAGCCACATCAGCCCCTTTAAAAGTCAGGTAAAACAAACCGCCGACAACAAGGCTAGAGATAATTTGTGGTATCCGCATTTCACCAAGGGCTTCGGCGGGTGTTATAAATTCATTTCCTAATGACGGAAAAAAAGGTGCGACAGATCCGACCAGTGCTTCAGTGAAACCGATCACGTAAAAAGACACACCAACCGCCTGAGCGATAAACAAAGTGATACCAATGGTACCACCAAAATCGGGTCCCAAAGCGCGCGATATCATAAAGTAGACGCCACCGCCCCGGACCTCGGTGTTGGTGGAGATGGCCGACAGACTGAGGGTTGTTAGTGTGGTGATAAGCTTGGAGATTCCTAAAATGGTCAACCCCAACCACAGGCCCGTGTGACCGATCACAAACCCTGTTCGCATGAACATAATGACACCAAGGATTGTTAATACACAGGGGGTAAAGACCCCCTCAAACAGCCCAAAGCGGCCCATGGGATTGGTCGGGTCAGCGTCACTGGAAAACAGATTTTTAAGAGAGCTCATGGCTCCCATTATCGCGTTAAATCCTTAATTTTTTAATGATTTTTCCCGGATTTTGCAGGAACTAGACCATCAAGCCTTAGTGATTTCTAAAGGTTTTTAAGCTCGATTTAAAAAGAAATTAACTTATTTGTTTTCACACTTCACTAAAAGTTTCGTTGTGGTGCTAGTGGAACCGTTAAGACCAGACACTTCGGAATTGGTGTTTACAATATCGTAATTGCCGTTGCAGACCTTGCGAGCTTTATCATAGCAAGTTTCAATGCTGGGGCAGCTGATCAAATGATTCACCGAACCATCAGGACCTGTGATCGCTTTCGCCGATACACAGGCTCCCAACAGCCAACTGAGACTTAAAAGTCCAAATAAAGAATTAGTATTCATTTTCATCGCGATCAGAAGAATCACTAACGCCGCGAACTTCTTCAATGAAACTTCGCTCTTCATCGTAGTCTCTGTTCTCATCTTCACCAGAGGATTCATCAATTTCTAATTCTTGAATGGCGTGCAAGAAATCCGCTTCCGTACTGAGATCGCGTTTGATTAAATCAAGATACTTGTTGGGATAACGGGATGTTAATTCCTCGATGTATTTTTCCAGTTTACCTTCCGACAGAATCTTGCGGCGGATCTGAATCTTTTTCCAGTAAAGTAGGTAGTGGTAGCGGCAGTACGACTCCACCACCGCCGGCTGATCACAATCACGGACACGACAAAGGATGCGCCCTTCGGCATCCGTCAACACGATATCCTGCTCAATTTTAATTTTCTGCGCCGGTTTAGAACTGGCCTTTTTAGCCGCCTTCGACTTACTTTTCTTTTCTTCTTTTGGAGCCTCGGCTTTAGCTTCCACTTTCGTCTCTGTTTTTGTGGTGGCTTTTTTCGAAGGTGCTTTTTTGTCGGCGGGTGCGCTGGCCTTTTTGCTCATCTTCTTAGCCGCCTTTTTAGTCGATGCTTTTTTGGCTGTCTTCTTTTTAGCCGCCTTTTTGCTGGCTTTTTTCTTCGTCGTCTTCTTTTTGGCGACTTTCTTCTTGGCCGTTTTTTTCTTAGCCGTCTTCTT